>JAFLSA010000068.1 GCA_022511185.1 Eubacterium sp. | reverse complement strand
TATAAAGGAGAATCATTATGAACTTAGGATTATTGGGAACAGCGTTAGTTATGGGAATTGCTGCAATCGGTTCAGCAATCGGTATCGGTATTGCAGGCCAGGCATCAATAGGCTCATGGAAGAAGTGCTATATGAATAATAAAGCGGCTCCTTTCATCCTTACTGTTTTTGCCGGTGCGCCTCTTACACAGACAATTTACGGATTTCTCTTGATGCAGCAGATGAAGGGATCTGATGCTGATTCTGCATTTTTGCTTGGTCTTGGAATTGCCTCAGGTGTGGCTATGGCATTATCAGCTGTTTTCCAGGGTAAGGCAGGTGCTGCCGGTGCGGATGCATTAGCTGAAACCGGAAAAGGCTTCTCTCAGTATATCACCGTTGTCGGACTTTGCGAAACCGTTGCGCTGTTTGCACTTGTTTTCAGTATGGTAGCCTTAGGATAAACTAAAAAATATATATTGATGACAACCACCCGTCAATCGGGTGGCTGTATTTTTTCTATTGTTCAATACTTTATACATTTTATCTTATTAGAAAATAGGATATATTTTTGTCTAAAAACTAAAAATGTTACAATTTGTAACAAATGCTAAAATTTTATATTGACTTTTTCAAAACACCTATGTTATTATTATATAAATTATTAGGTGGAATTTGTGCTTTTATAAAATTAAATTAAGGGGGTTCTACAAACGATGTCAAAGAATAAAGAAAAATCGACAGGCGGTCACAAGGCTCTGACGACGATAGGAATAATTCTTTGCGTTATACTTATACCAATCCTTGTAATTAATATGACTTTAATTATTAAAAGCTATACTAATACAGAAGAGGTACCAAAAATCGGCGGATACGCTCCTCTTATCGTGCTTACAGGATCAATGGAGCCGGAGATTATGAGCGGGGATTTAATCATCGTAAAACAGATTGATGGACAGGACGTTAAGGAAAAAGACGTTATTGCCTTCTTTGACCCTGACGGAAACGGTACGAGCATCGTTACCCATAGGGTTATCGAGGTATATGAGAAAGAGGGGACACTCTACTTTAAAACCCAGGGTGATGCCAATGATTCGGCTGACCGTCTGCCTGTATCCGAGGAGGATATCGTGGGCATTTACCTCACAAGAATCGGCGGTGCAGGCAACGTTGCTATGTTTATGCAGACAACGGCAGGACTTATCGTTTGTGTAGTAGTACCTCTCGTTCTGCTCATTGCATGGGATATTTTCAGGCGTAAGCGCTATGAAAAGGCTAATAAGCAGGATACAGATGCCCTGCTTGCAGAGCTTGAGGAGCTTAAAGCTGCAAAGGCTCAGGAACAGAAAAATTCTGATTCCGAATAAAATACTATTCTTCCCCCGGAAGCCACACCGGGGTTGAATATATAAATTCTCCCGGGGGGCTTACCCTATGGGGGAGGGATTAAAAAGCCGAAAGGCATAAATTTTGAAAGGAGAAAAATTATGAAAAAGAACAAAATGATGAGATTAGCAAGCGTACTTTTAGTTGCTGTTCTTCTCACAACAAGCATCATCAGCGGCACATTCGCTAAGTATGTAACTTCTGGCAGTGCTTCTGACGGAGCTCGTGTAGCTAAGTTCGGTGTAACAATCGCAGCAAGCGGTAGCCTGTTCAATGTTAACTATTTCAATTCAAAGGTTACAAACGGTCCTGCAGGCTGGGTAGAGGACGATTACAACACATTACTTACAGTTGAGTCTTCTAACGGCGATAAGCTCGTTGCACCTGGTACACAAAACACAGACGGATTATCATTCACAATCTCAGGCGCACCGGAGGTTGATGTTTTGATCAAACTTGCTATCGAGGATGGATCAAAGGACATTTGGCTTGGTCAGGCTACATACCCTGATAGAACTACTGCAGCAGTTGGCGATACATTTACTAACGATATGCTCTACACTCCGATTACTTATACTTTAAAGCTTGGTAATCAGACATTGGTTGAGGGTAATCTTGATGCTATCAAAGCTTACTTAGCTAATTATCAGTTGTATGTAGACGCTAATACAAATATGTCTGCTGACGCTAACTACACCTATACACTTACTTGGGCATGGGATTTCGACAAGAACGGTGCCGGCACATTCGACAAGCAGGATACTCTTCTTGGTGATATCGCAGCATTCCGCAGCGGTAATACTTGCCAGTTTGCTAATGACGGCAATGTAATTACAGAGGGAACACATTACAACGTTGATACAAACGTTAATATCTCTGTTAGCGTAACTCAGGTTGACTAATTAGTTGTATTATTTATACATAATTATTAAACCTAATTTAATTTAACCAAAGGCTTGCGCAGCTGCTTGTGGCTGTAGTTGCGCAGGCTTCGGTCTTTTCGACAGTTTGAAAGAGTTGATTTTTCGGGTTGTCGAAAACACCGAAGCAAAGTGGAATATAATAATGAAAAGGAGGAAACAGGCATGAATACAAACAGCAAAAAAACAAGATCATCAGGCAATTTGATTGCTATGATCCTTATTTTGATTTTGTGTATGGCAGTCTCAGTTTCGCTCCTTTTCAGCAGAGTTATACCGTATACCTCTGCAAAATTTGTAAATATTCATTCGCTTAATGAAAATGCGCCTATCATTCCGGACGTTACGGACGTAACCACTCCTGATGGAACAATCAAAGAGTTTAAAAGTGAAGATGAAAAGCATAATCCCGAATACCATATGGAAGCTGATGAGAAAATTTTCAAGTTTTCATATGATGAAACAGGAAAGGTCACAGTTATCGGTCCTGAGGGAAATGAAGATAAACTATTTGCACCGGGAACTTCTAATATATACCAATTCACTCTTGCCAACACTGGCGACGTTGCATTAGATTATTATATGGAAATGGAAGCGTACTACGAGGGTACTGATCTCTGGATACCTATTGAAGCTCGCTTGTGGGATTACAATAATAATTATCTTGTAGGCTCAGCAGATGAAATGGTAGACGTAATCGAGCTTAACAGCGTGGAAGAAAGCGGAGAGCTTGGCGCAGGCAGAAATGCTGTTTATAATCTTGAATGGCAATGGCCCTTTGAACGCGGAGACGACGAGTATGACACAATGCTCGGCAATCTTGCAGTAGATGAGGATCTCGAGCTTCATATTGTTATCCGCACAGTTGCAGTGCACGACGGTGATCCTGACGATCCTGATGCAGGTCTGATAAATCCGCCGTATACAGGCGACAGTTCACAGCTTGTACTCCTTTGCGTACTCAGCGGAGGTTCATTTGCAGGACTTTGTATAATGATTTTTGCATTCTTTAAATCAAGCCGCAAAGAGAAAGAAGCTAAAGAATGAGCGATAAAAAAAGAAAATTAAAAAGCATAGGGCGAGTAATTCTGTTACTGGTTATCAGTCTTATAATTGGCATAAGACTATATAGCTTCAATGCCCAGACCTTAGCAGGAAATGCTATGCCGATGCCGTTTGGATACGGAGTTTCCGTAGTGCTGTCCGGCAGTATGGAACCAACGCTCTCTGTTAACGATTTAGTAATCGTAAATGAGCAAAGTGACTACGAGGTTGACGATATCGTTGTATATCAGGACGGCAATATGCTTGTGATTCACAGAATCATTTCCACAGATGAAGATGAAGTCATCACCAAAGGTGACGCCAACAATGTGGCTGACGAGCCTATTTCAGCATCAGATATCAAGGGAAAAGCGATAGCTCATATTCCTTTTGTAGGAGCGCTGGTACGTTTTCTTAAAACGCCTGTTGGCTTTATATTGATTATTGCAGCAGCAATATTACTCCTTGAGCTTCCGAATTTACGCGAGCGCAAAAAGGCAATGGAAGAACAAGAAAAAATCAAAGAAGAAATAAAACGCCTTAAAGGTGAATAACGGCAGATAATTTTGAAAAGAGGTGTCGACTATGGACAGAACTAAATATGATAAAAATTTACAGCGTTCTAATATTCTGTATTGGACAGTCGGCAGTCTACTCATTATCACAATGCTGTCTGTATGGCTTCTCAGCGGACTTATGGCTAAATATACTGTTGCAGGAGATGCAACTGATTCTGCCCGAGTTGCTAACGGAATTCAGATAGAACTGTTAGAGCATGAAGCAGTGCCGATTAATGGTATATATTATCTGAAAAATGAGGAAAACGCAGCAAACCCGGATCTTGAAGAAATCACAGAGGTTAAAGAAAAAATCAAAAATGACTATGATTTAGTAATACCAGGTGTTGATATCGCCAAAGATCCATTTGTACGTCTGAACGGAACATCGGAAGTAGATTATTATCTGTATATTGAGATAACAGAGTCAAAGAACTTCCCTGAAACCATTACCTATTCCGTGAGCGATGATTGGGAGCCTGTGAAGGGAAAATCGGGTGTTTATAAATACAAAAGCCCCATTGACAGTGGCACTTACGATGATACGGATATTTATATCCTTAAGAATAATGAGTTAATAGTCAGCCAGTATTATTATCAAACTGAATTTTCCCTGAGCTTTAAAGCTTGGGTAAAACAGGTGGATTGATTACTGAGTTTGTATTGACAATGACCTCAAATAACTTTTAGGAAGGAGATAACGGAGTGAAACAAAAAAGTAAATGGATAACGCCACTCATCCTTGTGGTGCTTGTAGCTATGATTGTTACTGTTGTTTTAGCGGCTTATTTGAAAAATTCCAACGAAGTAGTGAATAATTTTAAACCGGCTGACTCCACTATTCCGGAAGTTAGCGAGAAGTTTGAGGAAAACGATAGAAAACTTAAGGAAGACGTGCGCTTTAATGTTGGCGAAACTGAATATCCCGTTTATGTCAGAGCGAAGATTGTCATTACATGGCAGACAGAAGACGACGGCCTTGTTTATTACAAGCCGGTTGAAGATGACGATTATGAGCTGATCTTAAGCGACAACGGAGCTTGGGAGTTTAATATAGACGACGGATTTTATTATTGCAAAGAGGTTATTAATAGCGGACAATATACTCCCGTTCTTATAGATAAGTGTAGGCAGTTAAAAGATGCACCTGCTGAGGGATATACACTGAGTGTTGAGATTATCGTACAGACCGTTCAGGCAATCGGCACCACAGATGCTGAAACTTACGAAGACGGAACACCTGCATATCAGGACGCATGGGACCTGTATGATGAAAAAGAAGAAACAACAGAAGAAACAACAAATTTAAATTAAATCTAAAAAGGACAAAGCAGTTTATCCTGCTGTATAAAAAACAAAAATTAAGCCTTTTCGATGGTAATACACCATTTGAAAAGGCTTGTTTTTTATCGTTAATTATAAATTGCAAAAAAGTCTGTATGACGGCTTTTCATTGCCGTATAGATCCGTTGAGCCGTGGACACGCTGTCGCATTTTGTCCTCTCCTGCTTCGCCGCAGTGGGTACGGTAATCGTTGAGTGAAAACCACATATATCCCTTGATATTTCTTATCCCCCCATACATTTCAAGACGCTCTTTGAGTATTCGTGCTCTCTCTTTGTCACCGCCCTTAAAATGCGGTTCGCAAAGACCAAATTCGGAAACGATGAGAGGCATTCCCTCTGCCTTTTTACATGTTCTTATCATATGATTTTCAATATCGTCGCTTGGCTCCCAGAGACCGAGATAATCATTCCACATTGCAACATCGCCGTAAAGTGTTGCATCGTCCTTGTCTATATTCTCAACTCTGCTCAGGGTGTTTGAAACGTAGTTAACAAGCCGTCTGCCGTCAAGCGATTTGAAATACGCAACCATATCCTTAACATATTGAATGGTCGGTTCGGTTTCTGCGCCAAGCTCATTGCCGACTCCCCAAAATACTATTGAAGGGTGATTTGAGTGGAAGTAAACCATTTCATCAGCTTGCTGTTTTGCAATATCAAGCTGAAGGGGAGTTGTCTGTTTAGGATATCCCCAATAAGGAATCTCCTCCTGAACGAGCAGTCCGTTTTCGTCGCACCAATCAAACAGGCTTTCATCCTGTTGCCAGTGAAAACGTGTGAACACACAGCCTGCGTTTTTAAGCTGTTTGAGGCATTTTATGCTGTGTTCAAGCGGCTCTGCCATACCAAAATCGGGATGGGAACCGGGCATCCACTCACAGCCCTTAAGATATATTTCTTTTCCGTTTAAGAGTATGCTTTCGCCCTTAACCTCAATGCTTCTGAGACCTGTTCGGATTTCGTAATAATCGTTTTCGGTTTCAAGTGCGATTCTGTAAAGATTAGGCGAATAACAGCTCCAAAGCTTCAGATTTTTAAAATCAACGGTTACTTCGTTTTCTATATTATCAAAATGCTTTTCAATAACAACCTTGTTATTTGAATAATCAATAATTTTTACAGTACCGCTTTTTGCCTTGCCGTCAAGAAATGCTGTTTTTATAACAAGACTTCCGTTGCAAAGATTATCATTAATAACTTCAATTTTTTCTTCTGCCCGTAGGTATTCAATACTGTTCGGCTCAGTAAATTGAAGCTCTGCCTTTCTGATAATTCCGCCGTCGTCCGCCCAGTCAAAATCATTCATATGCGGCAGCATTTCATCTATATGAGTGTTATCAACAAGCACCTTAATTTTATTCTCAGCACCGAAAATTACTTTATCCGTAACGTCAAATTTAAAAGGTGTAAAGCCTGAGCGACTATGCTCGCCAACAAGCTCACCGTTTACATAAACCTTTGCAGTATGGTAAACCGCATTGAATGAAATAAATGCTTTTTTGCCCTTAAGATTTTCGTCGATTTTTAAAATGGTTTCATACTCAGCAGTACCTCTGTGCTTCATAACGTTGTCATCAACGTTCCACGTGTGAGGGACTGTCACAAGGGTAGTATAATCTAATTCCTTAATTGAAAAATTCCATTTGTTGAGTTGAATAGTATATCTCATTATTTATTCTCCTTAAACAATAATTGATAGTGTGTTGCTATTTGAAACGTATTGCCGTTTTCATTCACAGCCGTTTCAAAAACCTTTTTGCTTTCATCTTTTCTACCCAAGCCGTACAATCCAAGGGCTTTCATAAACAGGCAGTGAAGCCTGTTCTTTTTGTTTAAGTTCTCCTCAAACACCAATAAATCAGGCAGTGACACGGCAAAGTAATCAATCTTAACGTCATCGTTCATATGCTCATTTGCATATGAAATCAGCTTTTTAAAACGCATTTTTGCATTTTCTTTATCTCCGAGCTTCAACAAAGCCATTCCCTGATAGAAAATCGTTTCAGGTGGCTGATCGTTATAATACACGGCCGAGGCAGGTTCGGAAATTCCGTTTGAAGCCTTAATAAAGCAATCTTTGGTCAAATCAGTTTTGCCTTGTTTTTCATAGGCACAGCCGAGATAGTAGTTCTGTCTGTTCTCCTGTGCGCCGTAGAGCTTGCCTTCTCCTAAGCTGTGTGGATATTCAAAGGTTGCAAGCAGATAATTCAGATCATCTTTTTCAAGTGCCAGCGCAATATTTGAGAACAGGTACTGCTCAGGCACCTTTCCTTCTCCGCCTTCCCACGGGTGGAATTTATGTGAGAGGATAAGTTCCAATGCCTTTTCATAATCAGCGGTTAAATTAAGAAGGGTAATATATTCAAGGTATAAATCATCTCTGCTTTTGACCAAATCAAAATAACCACTCAGAAATTCGAGCCTATCCTTTGCAGGTACTCCCATTTTCTTTTTGAGCAAATCAAGTTCATATAGAATTCTTGCGTCTGTTTTATCCATTGAAAATGCAGTATTCATCAGTTCAAGTGCCTTTTCTGCATCGTTATCAACGTTATAGCAAAGCAGTGATAAATTACGGTAAGGCGTTGCAAAATCACATCCCAAAGCAATTGATTTTTCAAAGCACTCCGCCGCTTCCTCGTGGCGTTCTTTATCGTAATAGAGATTACCGAGATAATAGAGTGCTTTAAAATCACTTTGGTTGTGTGCAATAGCAAATTTCAAAACGGCGATATCCTCAATTCTGTTAGGAAAACAACAATAGGGGTTATCGGCAAATGCCTTTTCAAGATGAGTCTTGTATTCTTTGCCGTCCTTATATGAATAATGTGCCTTATAATAATCAATGAGAGGAAAACCACTCTTATCTAAATCAAGAAGCTTTATGGCATCTTTGTAGAAGCCTGCAAATGCAAATTCAAGAGATAAGTCAATCATCATATTTGAATTGATAATATGCCTTGATATATTCCTGCCTGCAAAATAAAGTGCAATGATATTCAGACTGTCAAGCGATAAGGTATATTCAGCGTTTAATTTATAGTCGCCGCCTGTTTCTCTCAAAAGCATTGTTTTAAGATTTAATGCACTGAAATTGCGTGCATTGAATAACAGTGCTTCTTCAACGAATTCAAGTGTCGTGTCAAATTTTCTTTGTCTTGAGCAAATCAGCGCCATATAGAAGCAAGCGTTACTTTTTGTTTCTGCGTTCCACGTAGCTTTATAGAATGCGTCGTAGGCTTCGTCGAGTCGCTCCTGATAAAACAGGCATAGACCGAGATTATAGTAGATTTCACCGTTTATCGGATTGGGATTTGAACGTGTCTGCTTTTCGATTGCCCTTCTGAAATACTGCTCACTTTCTGTGATATAACCCTTTTTGAACAGCAACAGACCGTAGGCATTGTTAAGTCTTATATCCGTTTTTTCACGCTTTAAACCCTCAAGATAGTAGTCCTCTGCTCGGCGTGTGGCGTGGCGGTATTGCTCAATATGAAGTCCATATAAATACAAATCTTCAACTGTTTCACATTCTTCAGGCAGGGGAGTAGGCTTAGCAGGTTCGGGTATCTCCTGCTTTTTAACATTTCCGTCAAAGTTAAGGATAACGCTGCCGTTTTTAACAATGTTAACAGTGATATCTTCAAATGAATATCCGCTGTTTTCAGTGACGATTTCATAAGTGTCAGCACAGGTGAGATTTTCAATTTGCGAATGTATTTGTTCACCTTTGGATAGTATTTCTATTTTACACTCTCCGAGAGTGCCCGAGCAGTAAAGCTTAACAGAAATCTTGTTATCAACATCAAGATGAAGTGATACATCTTTGTTCGCATTATGAACTGTGCCGAGATCGTGATATGGCATAAAGTATTGCGTGAAATTTCGGTTTTCAAAGGGTGCTATGTAGCTGAAATCGGGCTGATTATCTGTAAAACAGCCTGTCATAAGCTCAAAATAAGGGCCGTCCTCGTCGGTCAGATTTCTGTCCCACGCCTTGCCGAAATCACCGCTTCCCCAAGTCCACTGCTTTTTACC
>JAFLSA010000067.1 GCA_022511185.1 Eubacterium sp. | reverse complement strand
TTGTTATTATCAAATGTGTTTATTGATGCAACAGCAATGGGCGTATTATCCTTGTCCAAAACGATACCTTCTGCTATTAGCGGAATTATAGGTGCTGTTGTCGGAATATTTGCTCCGAACTATACAATTCTTTATGCTCAGGGCAAAACGAAAGAACTGTTAAAAAATATAAAGCAGTCAATGAAAATAATGGGCGTTATAGTTAATATTCCGGTAATTATTTTATTTATATGCGGAAAAGAGTTCTACGCACTGTGGCAGCCTACTGTTGATTCCAATATTTTATATAAATTATCTATTTTAGCAAGCTTATGTGTCATCATAAGCGGTGGAATTAACTGTATCTATAATATTTTCACTTTAGTAAATAAGCTCAGACCGAATTCATTGGTAGTAATTGGCTCAGGTGCTTTAAGTGTCTTAATTACTTTTTTGCTGTTAAAGAATACAGATTTAGGTGTTTATGCCATTGCAGGAACAAGTACTGCAATAAGTATTTTAAGAAATTTATTTTTTACCGCACCTTACGGTGCGAAGTGCTTAGGCTTGAAATGGTACACTTTCTACCCTGACATTGCAAAGCCTTTACTATATGTTTGTATAACTGTTTTACTGAGCCATTTTACAATCTCTAATTTTATTGCAGATAGTTGGGTATTGTTAGTTATCAAAGGCATTATGACAGTAACAACTTCTGTTTTAATCGGTTATTTCATAGTTCTTAATAAGGAAGAAAGAAAGATTGTTAATAACGTTATTAAATCAAAGGTTAAGAAGGGATAAGGTGAACTGAGTTGAAGAGTAAATTATTCCTTTGTAATACCGTCTATCAGGTTTTGGTTGCTGTATGGATGAAGTATTATAAGTTCAGGGACTTTGATGCTGATATTATCATATCAAATCATATGAACGGGTATGAAGCTATTGCAGAAAAGTTAAGGGGAACAGGTGTTTTTAAAAATGTTTATACTGTAGAATCTTTAAGCTGCTCAAGATATAAAACAGTATACAAAAGCAAGACTGCAAGAAGAGTATATAAATTGCTTCCTGATTTAGAGCTTAAAAATTACATTAAAATAAAATACGTATATGACGAATTATTTATGGCAAATGTTGATGGATTTTCAGTTCTTTTATTTGCTGCACTTTATAAAAAGAATAAGGTCAAGCTTAATATTTTTGAAGACGGCGTAGCGACATACAGCAAGCTCTTTGAAGCATATTATCATTCCCAGCATCCGCCAATAAATAAAATTAAATATTTTTTGTTTTGCAAGATTTTTAAAATAAAATATATTTATCCAAATGCAAATTGTTTTTATGTTTTTAATGGAGATGCAATGCTGTGGGATCCCGGTTGCAAAATTGAAAATCTGCAGCCAATATCACGTGAAAATGATTTTGTATCAATTGTAAATAAGATTTTTGATTATGATAATATGACTGACTTGTATGATAAAAAATACATATATTTTGAAGAGTCGTTTTATGCAGATTCGGGTTATATGGAGGATGTAGAGCTTGTTGAAAAAATTGCAAAGCTCGTAGGCAAAGAAAATGTAATGGTGAAAATTCACCCCCGTAACCCTGAGAATAGATTTGAAAGGCTCGGTTATAAAACAAATAAAAATACTTCTATCCCGTGGGAAGTAATTCTTATGAACAATGATTTCAGCGATACGGTTTTAATTACAATCGCCTCTTCGACTATCCTTAATTCTATGGCTTTGTTTAGTAGAAAAATTGAAAGTTATTCACTTATTGATTGTTTACAAGAAACACCAAAGATCTTAAAAGGTGATTTTGCGAATTGTATTCTTAATTTTTATAGAGAATATCCTGAAAGCATACATATCTGTGCGGAAATTAATGATATTGTAAAGGAGATATAGATTATGAAAACAGCCTGTTTTATTCCCATAAAAGCAAATTCCGAAAGAGTTAAGGGAAAAAATTTTAAGCTCTTAAATGATAAAGAATTATATAAATATATAATTGAGCATGCCATTGAAAGTAATGTATTTGATGATATTTACGTTGATACAAATAGTCAGCAAGTAAAAGATTTTTGCAGTCTTAAGGGTGTTAAGATAATAGAAAGATTAGACAAGCTTTCAAAAAATACCGCAAATGGAAATGATTTGTTAAATTATCATTATGAGTTATATCCTGATTATGATTTTTATTTTCAGTTGTTTGCAACAGCACCATTTTTACAGGTTAAAAGTATAGTTGACTGTTATGATAAATTAGTCAACAGTAATGAATTTGATTCTTGCTTTACAGCTTTTGAAAATCACGGCTTTTTTTGGCTGAACGGAAATCCTATTAATTACAGACCTGAAATTTTACCTCGCAGTCAGGACTTAGCTCCGTTAATTGAGGAAACTACAGGCTTATACGGTATAAGAGGGGATGCTCTTAAAAAGTATCGTTGCAGAATTGGCGCTCACCCATATATAAAAATAGTCAATAAATTTGAGGCTGTTGATATAAATACGGAAGAAGATTTTAAGTTAGCTGAATATATCGGTATAAATTACTGGAAAAATAATATGAGAACGTTAGATTCCACACAGATTCAAAACAATGAGAATGCCCCAATCGAACAAAAATTCGGGGGGGGGTACTATTATAAGATAGTATTTCCTTATGCTGCAAAGGCGGTGGTAGCATGAAAACAATCACCGCAATCATACCGGTACGTGAGGGAAGCCGACGACTCAAAAATAAAAATATTGCTCCCTTTGCCGGAACAAATCTTTTAATAAATAAAATTAATCAGTTGAAGCAGGTTGAGGAGATTACTAACATCGTCGTATCTTCTGATTCAGACACAATGCTCGCTATGGCAAGTTCTCAGAGTGTTATGATTCACAAACGAGCTCCTGAGTTTTGCGACGAAAAAACAAAAACCTTTGGCGAGGTCGTTGCACATATCTGTGAAAATGTACCCGGTAGTGACATTTTGTGGGCTACCTGCACAGCACCTCTTGTGTTCCCAAAGCATTATAAAGAGGCGATAAGCCTTTATTACAAAGCTCTTGATGAGGGTTATGATTCTCTTATTTCTATGGAGCAGTTCAAGCGTTACCTTTGGGATGAAAACGGACCGGTCAATTATGAGTTGGGAATAAAGCACGTTCCGTCTCAGCAGTTACCTTCGCTCTATTTTTGTACTGACGGAATACTGCTTGCACCAAGAGAAAAAATGATTGAGTGGAAATACTTTCACGGAACAAATCCTTACCGATATATTCTCGACAAACGCACAAGTATTGATATTGATGACGGACTTGATCTTGCTTGTGCTCGTGCATGGCTTGATATGGATGAATCAGTCTCTCAAATTGACCCTTATTGTACAGGCAGCCAAAAATCAGAGTGATTAAAATTATTACAATATAGTATTTTACGGAGGAATGGCTATGAACATATGGCATGATATTTCACCCAAGAGAATAAAGAAAGATAGGTTTTATGCCGTCATTGAAATTTCAAAGGGCGGTAAAAATAAATACGAGCTTGACAAGGAAACGGGTATGTTAAAGCTTGACAGGGTTCTTTTCACCTCAACTCATTATCCTGCAAACTACGGCTTTATTCCTCGTACATATGCAAGTGATAATGACCCGCTTGACGTTCTCGTGCTGTGCAGTGAGCAGATTCAGCCGATGACGATTGTTGAGTGCTTTCCAATCGGTGTGCTGATTATGGAGGACAGCGGTATGAAGGACGAGAAGATTATTGCTGTTCCCGTAAACGATCCTAACTATAACGGTTATACAGATATCGACCGGCTGCCGAGCCATAGATTTGATGAAATCAAGCATTTCTTTGAGGTTTACAAAACTCTTGAGCACGAGAAAATGACATCTGTTACTGAGGTTAAACCCAGAGTCGTTGCAGAGGAAATTATTCAAAGCTGTATAGAAAGCTATATAGATAATTTCCAACTGTAAATTTTATTTACACAAGGTGATTTATTATGGCTGAAAGAAAGACTTTTATTGATATAGCAAAAGGCTTAGGAATTATCTTAGTAATTCTCGGTCATCTGGATACAGATGGTCAAATTAGCCGAGAGGTAATATACGCTTTTCATATGCCGTTCTTTTTTGTTTTATCAGGTATTTTTGCGAATACAAAAATTGATTTTAAGAGCTATTTTAAAAATTCCTTTTATTCATTATATTTACCATACTTGATTTTTGTAGTTATTGATACAATTCTTTTCTCCGTTATAAAATTTATACAAGGCGGTAATGTTATTGAGCTTGTCAAGTCGAATGTATTATCGCTTTTAGGTTTTAACTTTGAGGTGAGTAACAGACCTTTGTGGTTTTTGTTAGCACTTTTTATTATTAGATTAGTTTTTTATTTTGCAAATAAAAATAAAGTCATAAAATATTCTCTTGCAATACTTTGTGTGGCTTTTGTATTTGTAAAAAACGGTGCGTTGTTCAGTGTTCCAGAAAAATGCGTGTTCATTATGGCGATACCGGGATTATTTTTTTACATAATAGGTAATGTAGCAAAAAAATATATTTTGAATTTTGATGATATAGTTAATTCAAAAAAATTAATTTTTTCGGTTGTTTTGATTGCCTGCTTTGCTCTTTTTATCTTTACCGCTCATAAAAATGGAAGTATAGATATGACCATTTATCAATATGGTAACTCGCTGTTTTACTTTATAAATGCTATTTTAGGAACTTTTGTTTTTTTGATTTTATCGGCATTTCTTGCGAGCTTTTTATTTCCAAAAAAAGCACTAAGCTTCTATGGTGTAAATTCAATTGTTATACTTATTTTCCATTATTATATAGCGAGAAAAGTGATTCCAATTTTAATGAATCATATTGGACTTGGTGAATATACTTTTCATCCTATTACCCAGTTAGTCGCTCTTACAGTAATTCTTCTCAAAATGGTACCTGTTATTTTAATTGCAAATAAGTATTTTTATTTTATGTTCGGTAAAAAGAGACCTACTTTGATAAAAAAGACTTAAAACTAAAATAACTACTATATATCGTACTGACGTTTGATTGACAATTAGGCGTTGGTATGATATTATTTTTTTGGCAGATATTTGCCGTGTACCTTGACAATTTAATGCGTGATAAGGGGCATTTATGATGTCCCACCGGCATAATTTTCTCTAAGCGCCAGAGCCTATTAATCAGTGATTACTTAATAGGACGACGAGGTAAAGAGTTATCGAATTTTCGGCGGATGCTCTTTCGTGCCCCTTCGGTGCGTGATGAAAAGACAAAAGCAGACGGTAACGTCTGTCACAAAAACTTTTCAGCGGAGGAATTATTTTTAACTTTAAGTCATATGATAAATATATTAGTGACTAATATATATGAATGGAGAAAAATTATGTGTGGAATTATCGGATATACAGGCTATAGCGAAGCAAGAGATATTTTGCTTAAGGGTCTTAAAACGCTTGAATACCGTGGGTACGACAGCGCAGGAATTTCTGTTTATCACAAGGATTTCAATGAGTGTCTTACCACAAAGTGCAAGGGCAGAGTAGAGGATCTTGAAAAGAAAGCGACTGATATCAAAGGAACTACAGGTATAGGTCATACGAGATGGGCAACGCACGGCGGCGTGAGTGATATCAACTCGCATCCTCATAAGTTCGGAAATGTAACGCTCGTCCATAACGGTATTATCGAAAATTACGAAACTCTAAAAAATACGCTCAACGTTGCAGATAAGCTCAAGTCCCAGACAGACAGTGAGGTTGCGGCTGCTTTGATTGACCGCTGCTTCACAGGCAATCCTGAGGAAGCAATCATCAGCGCTGTTAAAAAGCTTACGGGAACATATGCTTTTGCCGTGATGTTTGACAGCATACCTGACACGATTTACGCTGTCAGAAACGTCAGCCCAATCGTTTGCTGTAAGAATGAGGATGGTGCTTATATTGCATCTGATATTATGGCAATCGGCGGTTACAGTGAGGATTATTTCGTTCTTCCTGAGTTTTCTATCGCAAAGATAACTAAGGACGGCTTTGAGATTAAGGACTTCAACGGCAATGAGGTTGAGGTCGATATGCTCAAGCTTGACTGGGATATCAGAAACAGCGGTAAATGCGGCTATCCTTTTTATATGGAAAAGGAGATTATGGAGCAGCCGACTGTTATTGAAAAGACGATTTCTTCAAGAATTTCAGACTCTCTTCCTGATTTCACCTGCGATAAGGTTGATGACAGTATATTCACAAAATGCAAGAGCATTTCTGTAATTGCCTGCGGTACTGCTATGCACGCAGGTCTTATCGGAAAACAGCTTATTGAAAGCATTTGTTCTATTCCTGTGTCAGTTCATATGGCAAGCGAATTTATGTATAGTAATCCCATTATTACTGATGATACGCTTGTTATCTGCGTCTCGCAGAGCGGTGAAACTATTGATACTCTTGAGGCGCTGAAATACGCTAAGCGTAAGGGCGCCGACACTCTATCGATCGTAAACGTTCGCGGCTCTTCAATCGCACGTGAGAGCGACAACGTGATTTATACCGACGCTGGCCCTGAGATTGCAGTTGCCTCAACTAAGGCATATACAACGCAGGTTTCGGTGTTCTATCTCATCACCGCAAAGATGGCTTATCTCAGAGGAAAGCTGAATTTTGAGGGAGTTACGAGCTTTATAAATGAGCTTAAAAAGATACCTCAGGCAGTAACTGAAGTGCTTGATAAGAGAAATGAAATTCATCATCTTTCAAAGTCAATGCTCACTGCGGAGCATACCTTTATGATAGGCAGGGGACTTGACTATCCTGCTCTTCTTGAGGCTTCGCTTAAGCTCAAGGAAATTTCTTATATTCACTCTGAGGCGTTTGCGTCAGGTGAGTTAAAGCACGGAACGATTGCACTTATCACAGGCGGAACACCTGTAATTGCTCTTATGACCCAGCAGTATCTTGTATCAAAGCAGGTTTCTAACATAAGAGAGGTGCAGTCAAGAGGTGCTGACGTAATCACATTTGTTCGCAAATCACTTAAATCAGACGACCTTATGAACTGCTTTGAGCTTCCCGAGCTTGAGGATGAATTTATGCTTATCCCTGCTGTAGTATCATTACAGCTTCTTGCTTATTACGTTTCATCTGACAAGGGACTCGACGTTGACAAGCCGAGAAATCTTGCAAAAGTTGTAACGGTTGAGTAGAGGCAAAGCAAATATGAATTGCCAAAACATTTAACGGAAATTTATGCCGTCACGAAATTGTCACAAAAGCGCTCTGTGGATTTTGTCCGCAGAGTGCTTTTTGTATATTAAATCAATAAATTACTATTGCATTATTCATTTGTTTTTGTTATTATAAATTAGTGATAAAATCTTTTTGGAGGAAAGCTATGAAAAAGATTATTTCTGTATTATTGTGCCTTGCATTAGTTGCTTGCATTTTTGCAGGCTGTGCTAAAAAAGAGGATTTAAAGAGCGATATCGTACTTATCACGAACGGCGCAACAATCACCGACGGCGGATATAATCAGAGCGCTTGGGAGGGCATATCCTCATATGCTGAGGAAAATTCCATGACCTGTACTTATTATCAGCCGATTCTTGATAACGGTGAAATTACTGTTGAGAACGTAGAAAAGTACGTTTCATTATCTGCTGAGAACGGTGCAAAATTCATCATTTTACCCGGTGAGGCTTTTGCCGTAAGTGCATATGAGGTTGCAGCAGTATATCCTGATATCAACTTCATTTTGCTTGAGGCAATTCCACATTCTGCCGACGATACTACCGACCGTTTTGTAAGCAACGTTATGAGTGTTACGTTCGACTCACTCCAGAGCGGCTTCCTTGCAGGTTATCTCGCTGTGATTAACGGCAATACTGAGCTTGGCTATTTCGGTGAGTACGGCAGTAAAATTTCCACAAGCAACGGCGCAGGCTTCGTTCAGGGTGCGGCTTATGCTGCGGACAGCCTTGGTGTTCCTGTAACAATGGACTGGGCAGAGTATGATTCAACCCTCCTTGATTACAATTATGATTTCACTATCACAGCCTGCTATGAAAAGATTGAGGATCAGTCAGACGAAACCTTTACTGTTAACGTTGTTGACGGCTTAGGCTCAGGTACATATACAAAGGGCAGTAACATAACCATCACTGCTAATCCGGCTCCTGCAGGCAAAGTGTTTGATAAGTGGGAGGTTAAGAGCGATACTGAGGGCGTTAAGGACAGTAAGGTTAATATCTCCTCTAAAACAAAGGAATCTATGAACCTCCTTGTTGAAAAGTGTGACTGTACTATTACAGCTACATATAAGGATATCGAGGGTACAAGCTATACTGTCAGTGTTATGACAGCAGACGGCAGTGAGGTTGCTTCACTTTATAACGTCGGCGAAAACGGCTCATGCAATATTTCAGCTCCTGTTGCCGATGCCAATATGATATTTGACCATTGGGAGACTTCTTCAGCAGTTAAAGTTGAAGATGCAAACAGTGCTTATACAAAGGTTTCTGAGGTTAATGAAAATGCTCAGCTTACACCTGTATATGTAACAAGTGATATACCGACCTTCAACATTACGGTTGTTACAGGCGAAGGCGGTGACGGCGAGTCAACAGGCAGCGGCTCATACTTAACAGGTGATACTGTAACACTCGTTTCTGCTACTCCGCTTGAAGGCTATATGTTCTCACACTGGGAGAACGTTGATGCTTATGACCACAGCACAGGTATCGCAATGGATAACGAGTATTACTACACCACAACCTTCAAAATGGTTGACAGATATGCTGCTCTTTGCGATACAATGTATAATCACGGCGTATCAGCAATCTTCACCGGCGGTAACTCTAAGGCTGAATCAGCGTTTACATCAAAGTGGGATTTCGACTATGACCTGAACGTAATCGCAGCCGGAGAAAATACTAAGAACGCATATACAACAATCGTTAATGATTACGGCGAAGCTATTAAGGACTGTCTTGCTGATTTCAAGGGCGGAACAGTTACAATTGCTAACTGTGCAACAGAGGGTCTCTATGCAACCTTCGTATCTGAAAATGATGATGTTAAGGCTCAGTATGACGAGGTTTATAAGGCGCTCGCTGAGGGTAAGATTGAGCTTGCTCGTGTACAAAACGGTGCAGGATATGATTTCTGCAAAAAGTATAATGAGAAGAACCCTTCAAAGTGCTTAACCCTCAACGGTTGGTTCTTAAACGGCATTTCATTTGAGCTGTAATGTAATAATTAAATAAACAATTAAACTGCTGTGCATTAAGCACAGCAGTTTTTTTATTCCTTTTTGCCTCCCTTGTTAAAGGGAGGTGTCACGGCATTCGCCGTGACGGAGGGATTCAATCAATA
>JAFLSA010000066.1 GCA_022511185.1 Eubacterium sp. | reverse complement strand
ATGGGCTTTGAAAATATCAAAACCGTATTCACTATCCACAACATTCAGTATCAGGGCAAATACGGCGACGAGCTTTTGAATGACGTGTTAGGCATTGCGCCTGAGGATAACAACCTCATTCTTTATGACGGTCTTGTTAACTTTATGAAGGCAGGTATCGAGTGTTCAAATAAGGTAACGACTGTATCCCCGACTTATGCTAAGGAAATCCTTGACCCTTGGTTCAGCCACGGTCTTGACCCTATTCTTAACCAAAGAAGCTGGAAGCTTTGCGGAATATTAAACGGCATTGACGTTGACGGATACAACCCTGAAACAGATAAGGATATATGGGCAAACTACAACGCTGATGACTTTACAAACAAGGCTAAGAACAAAGAAGAACTGCAAAAAATGATGGGTCTTCACGTTGATGCAAACACACCTGTTATCGGTATCGTTACACGTCTTGTTGGTCACAAGGGTGTTGACCTTATGAAAGAAGTGCTTGAAAAGAGCATTTGCGAGCGTAACTTGCAATACGTTGTGCTCGGTAGCGGTGAGTGGCAGTACGAAAACTTCTTCCGCTATCTCCACGATAAATATCCTGATAAGGTTGGCATCACCATCGGCTTTGTGCCTGACCTTGCAAGGAAGATTTACGCAGGTGCAGATATGTTCTTGATGCCGAGTAAGTCTGAGCCGTGCGGTCTTTCACAGATGGTTGCACTCAGATACGGTACTCTCCCAATCGTTCGTGAAACAGGCGGACTTAAGGATTCAATAACCGACTGCGGCGACGGTGAGGGTAACGGCTTTACGTTTAAAACGTACGATGCATACGATATGCTCGGTGCAATTTACCGTGCTGACGATGCTTATCATTCAGACGGCTGGAACACACTTGTTAAGCGTGCACTTGACTGCGATATGAGCTGGGGCAAGAGCGCAAACGAGTACATCAAAATGTACCGTGCACTTCTCAAATAAATATATAATTATGACAAATTGGCACCCTTGTAAAAGGGTGCCAATTTAATATTTTTAAAACCACTTTTTCTTTTTAAACCAGAGGTAGAGTCCGAGCACAACAAAAACGGACAAAAGCATTACGTAAACATAGCCGTATCTCCAATGAAGCTCAGGCATAAAGTCAAAGTTCATACCGTACCAGCCGACGATAACTGTCATAGGAAAAAATATTGTCGTCACTAATGTAAACACCTTCATTGTCTGATTAAGCCTCATATCAAGATAAGCCTGATACGCATCCCATAAATGAACTACGCTGTCCCTGAGTAAGTCAACGTTCTCCCTTAATCTCACAGTCTTATCCTTGAAAATGTGAAATGTTTTCAGACTTTCCTTATCAAAAATCTCATTTTCGTTTTCACTGAGTGCTTCACTTATATCAATAAGCTGTTCATAGTACCCTCTTAAAAGCAGAAGCTCCTTTTTCATATTGAGCAGCTCCATATTAAAATTCCTGTCGGCTTTGTTTTTAAGCACAGTTTTTTCAAGCGCATTTATCTCAAGCTCCGCATTTTCAAGCGCCTTATTATCCCCTGCTATTAAGCCTTCAAAAAAAGAGCAAACAAGCTTTTCAAAAGTTATGCTTTCACACGAAATTTTAGAAAGCACCTTTAAAAAAATATCCCTGTTCGCGTGACCGCTGTCAGACACGTTGACAACAAGGAGCAGATTTTTCTTTATAAAAATGGCAAAAGATCTTCTGTCACTATTGAGCATATCGGCATTTATAATGTTGACCTTGACAAAACAGTACCTGTCATAAACCTCAATATCTGATGAAAAAAAGTTGCTTTTCTCCTTGCATCTTTCAACTGCCTGCATCGAAAAATCAAGCTGTCTGTAAATATTCTCAAGCTCACTTACGCTTATAAAACCGAGCGTTAAAATATTATCATTAAGGTCATCTGCACGAACGCTCACCACGTCATCATCAAGCTGATAAAACATAAAATCACCATAAATATTTTTTCAGCAAAAGCGAATATTATTAACACTTGTTAATGCTTGTAAATTTGCTTATAATAAATATAACGCAAAATATAAAGCACATTTAAAAGAGGTGTTTTGATGATTTACACAGTTACCTTTAACCCTGCACTTGACTACGTTATGAACGTCAACGAATTACAGACAAAGGATGTAAACAGAACAGAAAGCGAAGCGCTTTATTACGGCGGTAAGGGAATCAACGTTTCCGTTATCCTGTCAAGGCTTGGCTTTGAAAATAAGGCACTCGGATTTATTGCCGGCTTTACAGGCAGATATATTGAGGAAATGCTAAAAAAAGATAATATCAAAACTGATTTTATTTATCTTGAAAACGGATACACGAGAATCAACGTTAAGATAAGAGCCGAGCAGGAATATGATATCAACGCACAAGGACCTGAAATTAGTCAGGCCGACATCTTCGCCCTTTATGAAAGACTTGATAAATTAAAAGCAGGTGACTGCCTTGTCCTTGCAGGCTCTGTACCCAAAACGCTGCCAAATGACATATACGAAAATATTTTAAAGAGGTTAGAAAATAAGGGCGTTGATTTTGTAGTTGATGCCACAGGTGATTTGCTTTTAAATGTGCTTAAGTTCAAGCCGTTTATGATAAAGCCTAATCATCTTGAGCTTGGCGAGCTTTTTTCAGTAGAAATTAAAACGCTTGAAGACATAAAAATCTACGGCAAAAAGCTACAGGAAATGGGCGCAAAAAATGTGCTTGTGTCACGTGGAAAGCACGGAGCAGCGCTGCTTGATGAAAACGGCGTCCTTCATAAAATGGGAAATGTGCCCGGTAAAATAAAAAACACCGTTGGCTGTGGTGACTCAATGGTGGCAGGCTTTTTAGCAGGCTATTTTGAAACAAAGGATTATGATTACGCACTGAGGCTCGGCTCAGCGTGCGGCAACGCAACCGCATTTTGTGAAACACTTGCAACAAGAGCAGAAATCAACGAAATGCTTTTAAGTGAATATTTGAAATGAAAGCAAACCGCACCTTCGCTGAGGTGCGGTTTTACTATTGACTTAATTTTTAGAAAATGATATACTTAGATTGCCAAATAACCTTACAACAAAATATTACACTAAAGAAATAGTATGTTCTTTTTTTATCTTTTGATAAAAATGCATACTCTTCCTTTGCATACTATTCTTTAGTAATGGGTGTAAGGTTGTTTGGCGACAATTCGGAGTATGCGTTTTTTATGCGCAGCTTCGGCTGCGCATTTTTTATTTATCGAATTTATTCCAACTTATCAATTATGTTTTAATATTGACTTAATTTTTAGAAAATGATATACTTAGATTGCCAAACAAAACAAATATTTATTCCTACCATAAGTGCGTGTATTTTTATTTTGTAAAAAATACAGGCTTCTTACTCACATGCATTTATGGTAATTGTGTTTAGTTTTGTTTGGCGACAACAGAGAAGTCCTGTGTTTTTATGCGCAGCTTCGGCTGCGCATTTTTTATTTCCTGTATAAATGACAAGACGGCCACCGAAGCAGCCGCCCTGTCTATAGGAAGTAAAACTTGTAATCTAACTTAAATAAATTAAGTTAGATTACATATCAATTGTATCATAAAATACAAAAAATGCAAAAAAAGTCAAAGGCTTGATATAGCGTAAAAAAACTTTAAAAAATCCCCTGTTTAAGCCAAAAATCAGCCATGGTATTCTTATTATTGATATAAATTATTCTTATAGTTGTTATAACAACTATCGGTGTGAATGTATTACAATAATAAACGGTGAGGCGTATGGACGTTTATGAAAAGTTAGACGAACTTAAAAAATCAAAAGATTGGACGAACTATAGAATAGCTAAGGAAAGCAATCTCCCTGTGGCGACTGTTGACAATATTTATAAGCAAAAAAGTATGCCGCAGATTGACACGCTCGGATTATTATGCAAAGGCTTTGGAATCACCTTGTCACAATTTTTCCTTGATGTGAAAATTGACCCCTTAGATGATACTCAAGTGGAACTATTAGAGCTATGGGAGCATTTATCTGACGAGAAAAAAGATGCTCTTAAAACTATAATGACATTGATTGTTTGATTGGAATACGTAAAGTACGATGAAATTGGAATATGAAATATTTGATTGTGCAAATCAGGAAAGTGAGCGTACCTTTTCCTTAAAAAGAAAAGACATCGAAAAATATTCAAAAAGTGAATTTAAGGTTCAATATATCAACGATTCCACTTGCTGTCATACACTGCCTCATACGGAGCCTGTCAAGGCTATAGCTGTTTTAACAACTGACCGCGATAAAAACAATTTAACCCTGAGTGTATGCCCGGATTGTGCAAAAGCAATATCAAAGGCTTTAAAGCATGTTTATTTTACTAAGAATAAGTATGTTAATAAAAAGAAAAATATTACAATCAACTATTATGAGCATATTCCCGATACATCAAGATGCTCATTTTGCGGTGAAGAAGATGGCGAAGGCTATGACGTGCATCTGGCTGATTGCCACTATTATCTTTGCTCAGCCTGTGAGAAACGACAGTACTATCAGTTCCTGGAGATTCACAAAATAAACGGCATAATTAAAAATATAGTAAAAAACAATTCAGAGATACATATTGAAGAAGTTGCACCCGATTCAGGCACAGAACCTTATGCACAGTATAGTGATTTATTAATTATAAATGCAGGCTTTTCAACAAGGATTGCAAATGCTCTTAAGAGAAAACATATTCATACTGTCGCGGACTTATTGAATACCCCAATAAGTGATATTAAGAACATCAGAAATATCGGAGCAACCTCTATTGCCGAAATTGAAGAATATATCAGCAATCTTTCATAGATAAGAAAAAGGAATGGACTTTTGCCCATTCCTTTTCTGTTTATTGTCTTTTATTTTACTGTATCCCAGATTGAGTCAAGCTGTGCATTGTCTGTAAGCTCGATAAAGGTTGCCTTTGAATAATCCACATCGCCCTTATAGTCATCAAGAAAGCCGTAATTGAAGGTAAGGATTTTATCCTCGGTTGTCTGTGTTTCTTCGTTATATTGGCGAAGAACAAGCTCAGGCACACCGTCATTATCCATATCTATTACACAGTAGCTTGAATGGCTCTTAACCTCATCACTTGTGTTATTAAGAATCCACTGCACTGACCAGTAATACTGGCGGTTAATGTTGTATGCAAGCTGTGATTCTCTTTCTGCTCCAAAGTTAAGGTCAACTGACTTTTTGAACAGCATATAGTCATATTGTCCGCGCCACTGAACACCTGTTTCACAGTTAGCCTTAAAGGTATCCTCATCTGCTGCACCCATATTGACTGATTTTACACCCATAAGCTCTTTGTTTTCTTTATAGACAGTGTCCCACATAGCGTGGTGACCGATATAATTTACAGATGAAGGGATGTAAAAATAATTCAGTCCTCTTAAATAGTAGAAGCAGTCAGAGCCGATATGCTCAAGACCCTCAGGCAGCGACGGATAAATTTCCGTCATTGAGTCAATTGCCTTGTAGGTAGTGTCCGTAATTTCAGTATCTGTTTTGTATGTGTAAATATTGATGAGGGCAGTATCCTTAAACACAGCCATATTACCCATATATGTAAGACCCTCAGGCAGATACAAATCAACAATATCAGAATATGCAAATGACAAATCATCAAGGCTTGTTACAGTTGACGGAACAACGTATGTTCTGCAGGTTTTATTATATGTCTGGAACCAATGCTCGTCATACAGCTTGTTCGTACCCCAGACTCTTTCAACGATGTTGTTGCCGTTATTGTCAACTAAATTGCCGTTTTCGTCAGTAACCTTGGATATAAACTTTCTGTTACCGTCTTTATCAACTTCTTCATCGGCATAACCGTTTTCAATCATAAGGTGCATATCGTGAGCCGTAGGATAATGAACTGCGTGGGTCAAATCCTTTGTATACACAACGCCGTCTAAATCACAATAATTTTCGTTGGCTTCGTCAACCCATACACTTCTTAAATTCCAACAACTGTAAATTGATTTTGCATCAATCTGTTTAATATCCTTGCCAAGCGTGATTGTGCGCAGTGTTTCGTCACAGTTGAAGGCATATTCATCAATAACAGTAATCGGCTTTGTTTCATCCTTCTCCCCTGTTTCCAAATCAACAACGTAGTCAATAGTAATATCTGTGACTCCGCCCGGGTTAGAGAATTTAACAAGCTCGTAGGTGCCGTCATCAAGTGCCTTGTATTCGTACGTGTCGTTGTGAACTGCACGGAAGGACATATAAATTGCCGCACCGATTGCAAGGATAAGTAAAAGCACGATTATTACCTTTTTGATGCCTGCGTGCTTAAAAGGCTTGTTGATGTGAGGAGCCTGAAGACCCTCAATCTGATAAGACCAGATTTCATCCTCGGGGATATCAATAGTATAAGCTTCGGCAGTGGCCTGTGCTTCTTTTGCTTCCTTTGCAAGGAAATCGTCATTTTGCTTATTTACTTTTTCTTTTTTCTTACTCATGATATCACCTCCGCTGTCTCTTTCTCTTCAGCAGTTTCGGTTTCTGCATCTTCTGCCTGAGCGTAATCATTCTCATATTGCTTTCTCGTTACTTCCTCACGGCGACGCAGAACCTGCATAACCTTGTTATGCTTATCGTGGTCATAATCCCAGAAGAAGTAAGGAATCGTCATAAGAAGATAACCGGCAATATCAAACAGAATCGGAATAACAATAATTTTTGTTCTTGATTCGTCAATAAATAGAACGTCCCAGTTGCTGTTGAAGCCGTATTTGAGCAAAAGAATCGGAATAATAAGACCTACAAACGTTACGACAGGACCTGTAAACCAGCCGAATACACCTGAGAAGCTCGAAAGTCTTTCGCCCGACAGATACATCTGGTAGTCATCAACACGTACGTCCATATCGTGACCGACTGCCTTCGGAACGGTCTGGAACATCTCCGTAACAAGCAGCATTATAACGCTTATAATACCGCACACCATAAGGTTTTTGCTGAAAAGATAAGCGCAGACGATAACGCCGTAACATACAGCTCTTGAAAGCTGGTAGAATATCATAATCTGTTTATATGAGTATTTCTTTATAAAGTACGGAGTAAAGAGATCAGGCGGAGTTCCCGCAAAGGAAATTACGGCAACTATCAGGCTGTATGCAAGGCCACTCAGTCGGAAGGTATAAAGATAAAGCACCGTCGTGAATGCAAGCATACCGTTTCCGAGTGAATCAAGAAGACCTACAATCGTCTGAATCCATTTGTATTTGTTTCTCATTACGCCGAACAAGCCGTCCCAAAACTTAATCTGTACCTTTCTTTCAAGCGGCGGCTGCGGAATTCTTTCTTTAACCCTGCCTGCTAAAACAATCGTCAGCGTTGAAGAAACAAGGAAGGTAAACGGAATTATGTACTTGAACACGGCGATATCTGCCCATTCATCCTTAGTCATACCGATAAATACGGGAAGAAGAATTGCAAGTATTGACTGCGCAAAGTGGGAAAACTTTATCGGCCACGTTCTTACGAAAATTCTTTCACGTGCGTTCGGACTGCAGTGTTGAGCACAGTTTTCAAGCTGTGTGTCAAAGCCGTATAGGTTGTATATTGAGAAAAGGAGGTTAGCAACCCACACTCTTGTTGCTACGTCTGTAATAGTTGTGTAGAAAGGAAGCCAGCCGATAAGGAATACCATTAAGTTCTTTGGTAAGTAATCGCTGTAAAGCGAATACTTAAATCTTCCGAATTTTGGAATGAGCTTCTTTTTCCAGAAAATATTTCTTATACCGGACCAGCCGTTCCACAAAATATGTGTTCCTAAAATCTTAAATGCCGAAGCGGCGGTTATTCCCTCAAGTCCGTTCAGATATGTAACAAGTTTTCCTGATTGATTAAGTAGCTGTGAGTAGTCACCTATGATCATAGATAAACCAATAATGACCAACAGCAGGTACACGCCATTGAATTTTCGCTCTGTTTTTTTAGGCAGCATACCGAGATTATCATTGATCATCCAGCCCATCATCGTCCAGATATAATTGAGCGGCATATTGATAAGCGCAATTATAGAGAACGTCAGATACGGCAGCTTGTAATGATACATCATCAGATAACAGCTTGCAGCAAATGCCAAATACTCGAGCGTTTTCTTTGCAACGTAGTTACTGCCGTTACCTACAAGTATGTCAAGATATTCACGATACGGAACATACTTGCCTTTTTCCGGCGTTTTCCAATGTGTTTTAATGTCGGTAAATAAATCACTTACCTTTGTTTTTAAATTGCTAGGCATAAAATATTCCCCTTTTAGATTTATCCATATTATTATAACACATCTGTTGTCAAATTGCACTATCATTTATAAAAATATTTAAAAAATTTATATATATTTTATAATTTGTAACTATTATAATAAAGTATTGACTGCAATTTTCTATTACCTTATAATAAACATAATCTGATTAGGAGGCTTTATATGCATACAAAGTATTTATTCTGTTACTTTACAGGCAACGAGCCTGAGAACGAAAGCGTGCATTTTGCAGTGTCAGTTGACGGATATCATTTCAATGCCCTTAACGGTAATGAAAAAATTATAAACCAGACTCTTGGTAAAAAGTGCTGCAGAGACCCATTTATTTTCAGAGATGAAGAAGGCATTTTTCATATTATCGCAACTGATATGAGGTGCTACGACGGCTGGTGCAGCAATAATTCAATGATTGTCTGGGACAGTAAGGATTTAATCAATTGGGAAAATGAAAGAATTATTGACTTTTCACAGTTTGAGGAAACTAAAAGCGCCGACAGAGTATGGGCGCCACAGGTGATTTTTGACAAATTCAGAAATGAATATATGATTTACTGGAGCCACAACAATTCTGACGACGATTTAGACACTATCATTTGGTACGCATATACAAAGGATTTTACTACACTCACAACCAAACCTACTGTTTTGTTCAACCCCAAAAGCAAAATGTCCGCAATTGATGCAGACATAGTTGAAGTAAACGGAAAATATTATCTTTACGAGGCAGACGGCAAAAAAGAAGCCATTTGCTATGTTGTTGCTGATACTCCGTCAGGTCCGTACTTTGAACCTGATGATAACAAGGTATCAGTTGCAGATACTGCGCTTGAAGGCAACTGCATTTACAAGATACTCGGCAGTGATAAATACGTTATGATTGCTGACCAGTTCAGAGCAGGCGGATACTTTATACAGGAAACAACGGATATGATTAATTTTAAAAAGGTTGATGATTTTTCGCTTGACCACCTGCACCCACGCCACGGCTCAATGCTCAATATAACCGATGAGGAGTACGATAGATTAATAGCAAGTTTTGGTGTGTAATATGACAAAAAGGTGCTGTAGCTTACAGCACCTTTTGTTTATTTGTCTAGCAACAGATGATAACCCCCAGTTCTACTGGGGGGAATAGAAAGCTTTAGTAAAAAAGAGAACGGCGAGCTTTAAGCAAGCCGAGAGAAA
>JAFLSA010000065.1 GCA_022511185.1 Eubacterium sp. | reverse complement strand
AAATAATTTAACGAAGTATTGGCGGAAAAGATTGGTTCAAAACCATATTCTTTCGGCTGTCGCCAACTTAGGCGTTACTGTAAAACACAAAATACAGCACTACTCGACAAATAATATTTTTGTCACGGATACAATGCGTATAGTATTATATTACATTAAATGAATAATGTAAAGAAAAAAGCACTCCAAAATTAGCTGAAGTTTTTAACCGTAAATTAGTTATGTTGCTTCATTTTTTGGAGTGCCCGTTTTTTTATCTGAACATTACGTAATGGTAAGCTACGCTTGCTTCATTAAGATTTGAATACTCATTTTCAGTCATAGACGCCGGACTTTGATTGACTGTAAAGCTCTTGCGGTCGTTGTTGAGCCTTACGCCAAGCGTATTCGCCAAAAAGCCAAAAATACCTAAATAGTTATTTTTCATTGAAGTGGAAAAGCGTGCGATAGATATAGTTCTGTTGTTTGCAAAGACAAAGCCTATCCTTGCCTCAAAGGGACAATTTGTTTCAACTACCCTCGATACTGAACCGTCGCCGTAATACATACCGGTATACATATAATTGTTCCATTTATCCCTTTCGCTTTCATCAATATGAACAACGGTATCCTCCGTGTGCTCGCAAATTGCCTGTTCAATAATCTCATTATCGGTATTAAAATCAATTCTCTCAGGCTTGTCCGAGCCTATCCAGCTGTTCAGATTTAATTTTTTAGTTTTGTTTGTACTGCTCATTTTTCCTCCATGGTTATTCTAAAGTATCAAGAACGCTAAAGCTAAGATTTAAGTTGTCGTAATCCTCAAAAAGATACGGCGTTGAATCCCAATAATCAAAATCTATACCGTCCCCGCAAAACGCAATAACGGTACAAGGGAGCAAATATTTTTCAAGGATTTTTCCAAGCCTTGCAAGTATATCAGTATCGCTTTTGATTGACCCGTTTATCGTAATTTTAAAATCATCCGCTGTCATAGAAAAGCCGTCTGCAAGTCCTTCAATCTCACTTGTCATAGTGCCGAAAATGTAGTCGCCGTATTTTTGACTTAAGCCTTCTTTTATAAGCTTATACTTTTCTTCATCACTCAGAGTGCCGTCAATTCCCAAAAGCTCACAGAAAAGAGAAAGCCCGAGACCTGAAGAAGTATCTGCAAGCATCTGAGCGAAATTCTCCTCAAGCTCACCTTGCACAGTATTTATTGCCGTACAATATGCTAAAAGCTCTCCCTTTTCTTTCGTACCGTTATCAATAGGAAACCCTAATTTTTCAAATAGTGCCGAAAGCCTTTTATAAACTTCATTATTCATCAAAGCAGTTCACCACCAGATTATCAAGATGAAGGTAGCTTTTACTGTCGCAAGGAACGACCTCACCAAAGGCCTCGTTTGAATAAACGTTAAAGCTGCTTATTCCGTCAAATGAAAGCAGACTTTTTGAAATAGTATTAAGCACTACCGCCCTGCCGATTCTGTTTGCAGAGCAAAGCTCTGTTACTGTGTCTGCTATCTGATTTTTTATTTCGTCCTTGTTAAAGCCTGAACGGATATTCGCCTCAACAGTAACAGAAAAATTCTGAAGCTGTGCAACCTGAACATCAACGCTTGCTCCTGTCAGCTCGCTGATTCCGATTGCACTTTTAATCTGCTCAGTCTGTGCCTGTGTGAGTGAATTGTTTTTTGTCGCAACGATGGCAACAATCTCACCGGGATTTTCAGCAACAGGTATAAAGCAGTCGGTCACAAAATCAAGAAGCAAAACGACGTTTTCAATCGACTGGGTGCTTACACCGTTTGCGGAAATTGAGTAGTGCTTCATAATTCTGTCCCTGAAGGAGCTGTCGCTTTCGTCATCATAGCCACCTGAAAATGCGGCATCATTTCTTACACCGCTCACACCGACAGGTGCATTTACCATAACAGTGATTTCACCTGCCGAAACGTTGTAATCAAATCCTGCTTCGAGTGCCTGAGCACCTACCGATACACTCGTTTCATCTGCTTCTATTGCAGCTTCCTCTACAGTTGCATACTGAAGATAAGGTGAATTTTCAACAGAACAAACTGTATCCTTTGAAATTATAATTTTTTCAGTTGCAGGCTCGTCAACATAAAAGGTCAACGTACCTTCTGCCTTTGAAGCCGTTTTTCTAATGCAATCTCTAACGGCGCCGTGCTCATCTAAATACTCACCCGTTGCAGTCTGAATAAATGCCTGACGGAATATGTAATCCCCGTAACAGGAAATGGCAAACAGCTCGCTTGCAACAGCCTCAAATCTTTTTGCGGTTTCAGAATTTTCGTCAAGCTTTACACCGCACTCATTAAAATATGCAATTTTCATACTCTCAAGTATTTCTTCATACGTCTTATTCATATTTCTATACTCACCTGCCTGCTTTCATCATTTATCATCACTGTAAATACAGCATTGCTATCATTTAACTGAGTGCTTTTCACATATACTCCGTCCATATCGCTCACAGCCTGCCTTGCGAAAGAAAGCAGCTTGTCCTCGTCAATTAAATTTTTATTTCTCTTTATCTGACTGCCGTAATTTTTATTAGGATAAAATTCACCGCGAGGACAGATAAAAGCCATTACTAAATCTGATAAAACTGAGCTTACAGACGGTTCATAGTCACTCATTAACAATCACCCCATCTCTGCTTATTTCGAGCCCGTTTATAATCACACTGCCGTTATTTTTAAGATGAACATATGCGCCTGACTGTGACTTTATCATTATCTCACCTTCGTCTATCCCGTTGGAATCCATCAGCGTACCTATAGCCACCTGCTGACCGTCACTTTTTGCAAGAAGCATCTGGGCACCTGCAGGAAGTGAAAAGCAGTAGCCGTAGGGAGAATATATACCAATATTCCTCTGGGCGCCTGTTGACACCGCCTCAACCTGACCGTTACTGTTAAGTGTGCTTGTGCCTGTCTGCACAGTCGGTGTTTCCTGTGCTTTTGTTATTTGCTTACTAATCCACATACGTTATCTCCTTTATGTTAATTTCCTTTTTCAGGGTCAGGCGTGTTTGCTGACCGGTCTTATCGCTTGTATATTTTTTCTCAGTTAAGATGTAGTCCTCGAATTCACCGATTTTCGAGGAATAGGAAAAGCGCTGATACAGATTATCCGAAGCATAGCCTGCAACCGTTACCTCCAAAGTCTTATAATTTTCAAAGGACGCTTTTAACCTTTCGTAAACTGCATACTCTCTTTGCCACTGCGGCAGTGATGTGAGATTTATGTACTGCCGTCTTTCATTAAGCTTTATCGCTTCGTTCACCTGTGCCTTTGTGTGCAATTTATATCCTAATGATGATGAAGTGCGTTTAAATAAAATTTCAGACAAAGGCTCACTCCTGTTAATAACGGCACAAGCGGATAAAATCCTGTATGAATTCAGGCTTTTGATATCACTGATTTTTTCATAAAGCTTAATGCTGTTTTGAGGAGTGACGTATATCTGCCCTCCGTTAGTCAGTGACACGAACCGGCTTATCGCGCCGAAGCAGGACGTTCCCTTTGTCACCTCATATTTTTCATCGCTTTTTATGCTTGGCAGTTCACATTCAAAGCCAAGCGGTTTTGCAAAGGTAAAGCAAAGCTGATTTGCAGTTGGCTTGTTATACGTAAACGGCTGAGCCTCGTTATCAACTAAAAGTGATGCGGTTGACCTTGCATAAAAATATATTTCAAAGCCGTTTTTGCCCTCGCTGATTTTTTGATTATCACAATATCCGTTAAACATAAGAACGTCTTTTTCATACACCTTAACCGTCACAATTTCGCCTATAGCCGTATTGCTTTTAAAAGCTGCCGAAAAACAATCACAAGCAACACCGACTGTCTGAGTGAAATTAAGCTCAAGCAGATTTTCAATCGTGTATTTTCGATCATCAATAGTATTAACTACAATTTTCATCGAAGCACCACCCTGTCACCCTTTGATATTTCAAACGGAGATTTCAAATCATTGAGTCTCATAATATCATTTACGGAAACCGAACATCTGTTGGCAATTTCAAAAGCGTTTTCGCCGTCACCTGCAACGGTATATTTGAATAATCGTTCAGACTTTCTGTCCGTGCAGTCCTCAGTAAATTCAAAGGTGTAGGAAATTGAATTTCTCTTCGTGTTCTGACTGAATTTAAACTCTGTAAAATATGCCTTAACAGGCGGAGCAGACGGCAAAAACAGCCAGCCTGACTCCGTGCTTTTAAGAAGATTTTGCAGTACCCCACAGTATTCCTCTCTGCCTTCACCGAAAAACTCGCCGCTTCCCGTTACGATAACAGGATTAACAGACACGTTTTCAACAGCACTGTTACCATCAAAAATCGGCTTGCTGTTACAATTTGACGATGACATAATTTCTATCTTACCTGGATTTGACGGAAATTCAAAATTTTTATATTTCAGCTTCATTTAATCCCCTCCGATACTCTTGTCATATCTTTTCTGGTCAAGTCTGATTATCTCGCTCACCTGCTCGGCAATATTAATTTCCTCATTCATTTATATCACCTCAATTTCATCATTAAAGGTAAATACCGTTTTTAACACGTAAGACGCCGTATTAACGTCAACTGCTATTCTCTGTGCTGAAACAGAAAGAATATTATAAACGTAAAAGCATTTGCAGATTCTCGCAAAAATCTCACTTGCTCTGCTGTTGTCCATTTTAATCGGAATGAAAATATCAACAAAAACAGACAAATCTCCTGAACGGTTACTGTCATCAACACTCGTTGAAGACAGCCTGATTTCATCAAAGCCGAGCGCCACCGTTTCAGTCGCTATGCGTGTCGGCGCAATAGTGCAGGGATATGCTTTTATGATTTTGATATCGTTAAAGTAATCGTCTGCACGTATCACCTTAATCAGCTTATCAATTATGTTTTCAATCTTCACTTATATCAGCTCCCGTTAAGCGTTTTAAAATTCCGGTGTAATAAATGACTTCTTCACCAAAGAGCACCGCATCTGCACATTTGAACTCGTACTGCTCACCGTCTGCTGTCAAAACTGCATCCTGTGAAAGCGATGTGATATCGTGATTATACGGCCCGATGTAGAGATAATAATCAGCTCTGCTCATTCCAAGCTCAGTATATTTCGGCTCAAATGAAGAGGTCTTTTTCCTCCACAGATGTGAGATAGTGGCTCTTATCGGTGTTGATGTCCATTCTCCGTCCTTCAAATAAACACATCTGCCTGCTTTGTCAAGTTGTTTCTTAATTATGTGCGCCCTGTTCATATCACACCGCCTTGAAAGCAAAGCCGCTGCTTTGCACTAAATCACTACAGCTGCCAATCGCCATATCAAGAAGCGCCTTTGCCCTTGACACAGAGGACGTGTCCTTTGTGTAGGATATGTCCCCTGCTTTAAAGGAGGTTATATCGTCATTATCCGAAATAAGAATAATCTGATAATATGCCCTCATTGCACACAGATTAACAACACGAGCATCATTTTCATCCTCTGGATTTTTTAGCTGTGATGCCACGCAGGCTATAGCGTTATTTATGTAAGACTCGTAATCATTAATTTGTTCATCATCACAATTCAAAGCCTTCATAAGATCATTTTTAACTAAGCTGTAATCTGTCATTTTAATCTTTCCTTTTAATCAAGGTTGCCTACTAAAGCTGCTGCATCGCCGTAAATTGTTGAAAAACCGACGATTGTTGAAATTGTTGCACACTCAAGCTGACGGTCGATAAGCTTATCAAATTCAGTAAGTATTCCGCCTGCCTGCACCTTTTCAACAGCGTAATTTTTATCAAGTGTAAGCACGCAGTTATCAGGCATAGTCGGCTTAAGAAAGACCTCTGCTCCAAACGGAGTTGCCATATTGCCTGTTGTATATGTACCAAAGTCTGTTATTGCATCTCTGAATTCCTCCATTTGAAGAAGACTTCCAAGCGTAGCCTGACCAACAATCATAGTTGTCATCTGATATGGCTGAGCCCCTGCCCAAGCGTTGATGATATCTACAAATGAAATAGAACCACTTGTAAGAGGAACCTTTCTCAGATTTTCATCATTGCATATAGTAGTAAAAGCCTGATTAAATTCACTATTTGAGATGCAGGTTCCTATATGCTTGAGAACAGTGGTAAACAAATCAAGTCTCTGGAATTTGATTGCTTCATAAGATGCTTTAAGCATTTTACCGTGCTTCTGAAGTGTTGTGAGTTTCTTGTTGAGATTGATTGTAAGTTCAGGTATCTCCTCACCCTCAGAAACCTCTGAAAGTTCAAAATCACTTTTTGGATTGCTTATTGAAATTGATCTGTAGTCCATACTGTCAATTTCCGTCGTTGTGGCAACGATTCTCTCAACTTTATTGTTGCTGTCAACGCCAAGCCTTACAGCTCTTGAAACGTATTCAGGGAAAAGTGCTGCTGAATCAGTAGTTGCAAAGAATTTTGAAACAGGGTCAGAGTTTGCACCTGATACCTTGATATCAAATCTCTTAAGCTGTCTCTCATATGCATCAAGTCCTTCAAGTGATGAACCTCTGTAGTTTTCAGATGGGTCAAGCTCATCAAGGGCCTGAGTGAATGATTTACCTGTAGTGTAAAGTCCTTTTTCAAGTTTAATGTTATCAAATGCCATAATTATTTATCCTCCTAAATTTTATAATTTGAATGAATGTTATTAGATTTATGAGCCTTGTCTGCCTTTAACTGAAGTGACACACTATCACTTGACGCACTCTTAGAAAATGCCTCTTTAAAGGACAAAAGCTCTTTAGTTGTCATAACCTGTGCAACACCGCTGAAAACACTTAAATCCATATCAGGCATAGCCTTTGCACAAAGACTTACAACCTCGTCGGTAAGATTTTTCTTGTACTCTCTGCCGAGTGTTGCCTCTTCGTTAAGACTGTCAATATGATTTAAAATTTCATCAGCCTGAATTTTTGAAAGTGTTACGCTGCTGTCACAGCTTTTAAGTGTTTTAATAATATCTGTCATATTTACATCTTCCTTTTTAAAATCAAATGATTTTGTAACTCCTGCCTCACGCTGAGCAGGCACGGCAACAAAGCTGAACTCATAAGCATCCTTAACATCAGAAAGGATTGAATATGCAGTTTTGCCCTTATATTCACGTCCGCCGATATGCTCACAAATCTTGCTTCTCTTATCACAGCCGCAAATTGAGCAAACGCTCTTGCCAAGTGAACAGGATACTGAAACCTCTTTTTTTATGCCTGCCTCAATGTCGGTTATAAGCGGCATATTTTCATCACTTTTAACCATATATGCCTTCGCCTTAAGCTGATAAAAATCCTCACCATCAGCCGTTTTCTTCCCCTCAACCTTTTCAAGCCAGGTATCAAAAATTCTTGCCTTCTGGTCAGAAGCTTTCATTGAGTGGTCAAATATTCCAGTCTTGCCCAAAAACTTCTCCTTAAGCTGTTCAAGCGCTTCAAGTGAGAATTTTTCAAAATCTCTGTCAATATCGTTATTGCAAAGCGCAACACTGAAAATATAAAGGCTGTCAGCATCAAACTCACTTCTCGTAAAGCCGTTGATTTTTTCCAGATCAGTGCTTACAGGCGATACACTTTTTTCGACATATCCAAATATCATACCGTATTCTCCTTTTCGATTTTTTCTGCCTGGGCAAGATAAAGCTTTGCCTTGGCACTGTCGCACTCGTCCTGAAGCGTAATATCGTCCCAGACAACACTTGAAGTGCACCTTTCACCATTAAGAGCAAGATACATATTTCCGATTTTATTGATTATCGGGGTAAGTATACGCCTGTATGACTCCAGCTCTGTTGTCAGAATATCTGCCTGTTGCGTGCTCATTCTCTCGGTTGATGACCAGCTGAGTCCGAGCATAAACGGCGGAAGTCCTGTCTTAGCAACGATCTGCTCAAGAAGCTGTCTTACAGGTATTTCACTGTCAAGGCAAACGTTGTCTGCGCCGATCACCTGCACGCTCACATCACCGACTGCAACAAAATCCTTAACGCTCTTTGAGTCCATTGCATCTCTCCACGCCTCTGCAATTGTGTTTGCCCTGCTTTGAACATCGTCGTTATCCGTGTCACCGCTTGGCTTGCAGACTACGGCATATCTCACGTTTCCTGCATGCTCCCAGTTTTCACCAATCGTGTTGTAGATTTTCATAAGAATATCGCTGATGAACGGCAAACCCTGTAAGATACTTGTACCGCAAAGACTGCCCGGCTTAGGATTGAGCACGGAATAAAGAATAAGGGACGGATTGGAAACCTTTTCATTACAGGTGTAAAAATCAACGTCAATTCCGTTTTCAGCTCTTTTAAGCTCAAGCTCAGAAAGCTCGCTGTTATAAAGAGCGTAGATTCCGCCGTTTCCCAAAACTATTTCCCCTATAGCCGTGCCAAAGGTCAGAAGCTGGTTAAGATAGTTTGAAACGAAGGCGGTTATTCCCTGCTGTGTTCCGCCGACGTTTATGTTTTCAAAATAGCCGTTCATTCTCAAATCAAGCATTTCGTCGCCCGTTTCAAAGTGAAAGCCCTCAGCCAATCTTACAATTTTATTGATTGCAGCATCAATAATCGGCACCGCTTCGCGAAGAGAGGCATAGACTCTTGATTCGCTGCCCAGCGGAATATATGATGAAAGCTGATAATAAGGGTGCCTTGCTCTTGACGAGGTCTGCACCGAAGATGCTGTTAAAGTGCCGCTTTTCTTTTTTTTGAAATTTAATAAGCCCAAAGCCTCATTTCCTTTCTATTGCAAGGGAGATAAACGAATTTGTGCTTTCCTGCTTATTCATAACAGTTGAAACAAAATAGCGTATATCATCCATTGCGTGGTCGTTTTCTTTTTTCACAGCATCCTTTTTCAGACTGTTATCCCAACGGTAAACGGAAAATTCACGTATCGTGTCCGCACAGGCAGGTGAAATAAATATTTCATCATTTTTAAGCGCCTGGCACACTCGGTTTATTCCTGCAAGCACGTCATTATCAGCCTTGATAACTCTGTATTTGCCATGCCGTTTAACTGTCTGAATAAAGGAGGCCGCCGACGGGTCAATAATCAATGCTTTAATGTTCCTGTTGCCAGCAAGCTTTTCAAGTGAAGTGTAGTATTCCTCGTCCGTTAACTGCACGCCCTTGTCCCTGCTTGAATGATAATACTCATCAATTCTGTACCAGCCGTCAATACCCTTCCCCCATAGTCCTAAAGAAAAGGGATTGACCGTACCGTAGTCGCAGGACAGGTAATATTCACTGATTGACCCCTCATATTTTTTTACGTGACGGTTGTTGTCAAACATAGGATACACAAGACCGTCTGCCGTCACCCATTTGCCCTCAACGAAGCGCTCGTAAAACGCTCCTGAATAAAGGCTTTTATATCGGTTTTTCACCGTATCCGATAAAGAAGGATTGTCCTCCATAGTGAAATGGAGGTAAAGCACATTTTTCTCCTTATGCTTTTTTATCCACTCAAGATAAAACCAGTGATACGGATGCTCGGGATTGCAGTTAAAAAAGTATTTGGATTTTTCAAGTGAACAGCGTGCAAGCGCCTGTTCAACAAATGAGCGCG
>JAFLSA010000064.1 GCA_022511185.1 Eubacterium sp. | reverse complement strand
GTTATAGATTGACAATATTTTAACAATTAGCCGTGAATCTTAATTATCTTTCTCGGACATTTATCAACGCAGGTTCCACACTGCGTACATTTTGAATAATCAATCTTTGCAATATTATTTTCAAACACGATTGCATCCTCAGGGCAGTTTTTCCAGCAAAGACCGCAGGCGATACAACCGGCTGTACAAGAGTTTCTTACGTCCTTACCCCTTGCAAGTGACGAGCACTGAACCCTGTGCTTTGAATTTGCCGGTACAATTTCAATAAGGTCGTGCGGACAAACTCTCAAACATTTACCACAGGCGATACACAGACTTTCGTCAACTACAGCCTTTCTGTCGATAATTCTGATAGCACGCTGATCGCAGACTTTTGCACACGAGCCAAAGCCTAAGCAACCGAATTTACAGGAATATGGGCTTGAGCCGGGCATTTTTGCGGCATAGACACAGCTGTCGATACCGAAATAATTATAGTCAGTTTCTCTCTTTTCATAGGAGCCGTCACATTTTACATAGGCAACCATTTTTTCCATATCGCCGACCTCTTGCCCCATAATCTCGGCAATCTGCTGTGCAACAGTCATTCCGCCGACAGGACAAGCTGATACAGGAGCGTCACCGTTTGCAATAGCCTTTGCAAGACTGTCACAGCCTGCATAACCGCAGCCGCCGCAGTTACTTCCGGGAAGTGCCTCACGAACTGCAACCTCACGCTCATCAACCTCAACGTGAAATACCTTTTCGGCAATGCTTAAAACAAGACCGATTATTATACCGAGTACACTCAATGCAGCAACTGCAATAATAATCTCATTTACATTCATATTTCTCTTTCCTCATATAGCGTAAGTTTTTACTTGAACAAACCAAAGCCGTAGAAGGCAATTGACATCAGGCACGCTGTTAAAAGAACTGCCGGAGTTCCCTTGAATGATTCAGGGAAGTTGTTTGTTTCAGTCTTTTCACGGATACCTGCCATAATAACGATTGCGATACAAAAGCCAACTGCCGTGCCGAGACCTGTTACAACGCTTGTAACAAAATCATTTGTCTGCTGAACGTTTGTAAGCGCAGTACCAAGCACCGCACAGTTTGTCGTAATAAGCGGTAAATATACGCCAAGGCTCTTATAAAGAGCAGGCACAGCCTTTTTAAGAAACAGCTCAACAAGCTGAACAAGAAAGGCAATTACCATAATAAAAGCAATAGTTTTAAGAAAAGTTAAGTCAAATTTAACAAGAATATAATCGTAAAGCAGACTTGTAACGGCAGATGCTATTGTAATAACGAATATTACTGCACCGCCCATACCTGCTGCAGTTTTCATATTCCTTGACACGCCGAGAAACGGACATATGCCGAGAAATTGGCTTAACACAATGTTGTTGATAAGTGCAGTTGTAAGGAGCACTAAAAATAAAGTTTTAACCATTATTCCTGACCTCCTTCTTTAAGCTCGCACTCAGCACAGTTACCACTGCAGCCGCCGTTACCTTTCGTGTGACGGTTAGCACCCTTGAGCTTAAACTTATTCTGCAAAGCACAGAGGATAGCGAGCACGAAGAATGCACCCGGAGCCATAACGAAAATTGACACAGGCTCAAAACTCTCCGGCGTTACCTTAATACCGAAGAGTGTGCCTGAGCCGAGAATTTCTCTCACGATACCGATTACCGTCAAGCCGACTGTGAAGCCGAGACCGATTCCGATTCCGTCAAATATTGAAAGGATCGGGCCGTTCTTTGAGGCATACGTTTCAGCTCTGCCTAAGATAATGCAGTTTACAACGATAAGCGGAATGAAAATTCCGAGACTGTCATAAAGTGACGTAACGTAAGCGTGCATAAGCATTTCAACGATAGTTACGAATGATGCGATAATAATTATGTACACAGGTACTCTTACGCCGTTTGGGATAACCTTGCGCAAAAGTGAGATAAGAAAATTTGACATCACGAGAACTGCCATTGTGGCAAGTCCCATACCGAGACCGTTTTTGGCGCTCGTTGTTACTGCGAGAGTGGGACACATACCAAGCATTAAAACAAAGGTTGGATTTTCCTTTATAAGTCCGTTATAAAGTCTTTCTAAAATTGCTTTCATTATCTCACTCCCCTTTCTGATTTATATTGTCAGAAGCAAAATTCTCCTGATAAAATACGATAGCCGCATTTGCCGCTTCAGTTGCGGCGTTTGTTGAAATCGTAGCACCGCTTATGGCATCGATTTCATTATCAGCAACTGCGCCTGTTTTCGTGTATTCAAGAAGTACCGCAGGCTTGTTTGCAAACTGTGATGTGAAATCAGGCTCAGTACATTTTGAACCGAGGCCTGCCGTTTCACCGTGGGAAACAATATTAAAGCCCTTAATAATTCCGTCTGTTGTGATACCCAAAGCCACCTGCAAATCACCGCCGTAGCCGTTTGGCGACGTTGCCGCAATTACGTATCCGACAATGCTGTCACCGTTTTTAACAGCAAGTGCATCATTGATAAAGCAGCCCTTATATCCTGCTTTTTCAAGCATCACGGCAGAATTTTCAATTAAGCTTTCGCTGTTTTCAAATTCCGAAAAGTTTTCAGCATCGGGGAAAACGAGCCTGTAAACCTCTGCCCTTGCGTTGATTTCCGCCTGAGCAATAGGCTCTCTCGTAATCTGATTAACGACTGCCAAAGCAAGAACTGCCACAAAGGTTACTGCAAAAAGAACGAGTGTATTCACTAAAATACTTGATTTTTTCTTCATTACTTATTCTCTCCTTTCGCTTTTTCACTTCCGAAAGGCTTTGGAACTGTAATCTTTTCAATAATCGGTACAAGAAGGTTTCCGATGATAATTGCATATGAAACGCCCTCTGCACTTGAGCCGAGCGTTCTGAAAAGTGCCGTCATAAAGCCGAGAATTATTCCATAGATGACCTTACCTCTTGCGGTGATCGGACTTGTTACGTAATCAGTTGCCATAAAGAATGCACCTGCAAGCAGACCGCCCGAAAGAAGCTGACCTGCAAGATACGTAACTGTAACCTCATTGCCCGAAATCACATTGATAAGTAAAACAAATACAAGCGTTGACAAAATATATGAAAGCGGAATTCTTACGGAAATAACTTTTCTGACAATCAGATATAATCCGCCGATAAGAATTGCAAGCGCCGACACCTCACCGATACAGCCGTTATGAAAGCCTAAGAAAAGAGTGAGTAAATCAGGTTCTTCGCCTGCTTTTAAAAGTGCAAGCGGAGTTGCACCTGAAACGCCGTCAACTGCAAAATCATTCATTCTTGAAGTGAATGAAATCAAAAGAAAGCATCTTGCGGCAAGTGCAGGGTTCATAAAGTTCTGACCCAAGCCGCCGAAGAGCATTTTAACTGCAACGATTGCAAACACACCGCCGATAACAGGAATCCACCACGAAACTGTCGGCGGTAAATTTATAGCGAGAATAAGTCCCGTCACAACTGCGCTGTAGTCAAATACAGTAATAGGCCTTTTGGAAATCAGCTCAAATAAGACCTCGCTGATTACACACGTTGCAACGCAAATCAAAGTTACAAACAACGCGTTCAAGCCGAAATGGTAAACACCGAAAGCAAGGGTAGGAAGAACGGCGATAGCCACGTCACGCATAATCGCTTTAGTCGTGCTTTTTTCTCTCACGTGCGGAGATATAGAAACGTTATACATAAATTACACCCTCCCCTTTCATCAATTTTTTGTACGCATTTCACGCACTCTGACTTTGCCGAGCTTGAACATCTGAGTAAGCGGAATTTTTGCAGGGCATCCATACGTGCAACAGCCGCACTCGATACATTCCATACCACCGATATTTTCAAACTTCTCAATATCCTGTGCCTTGACAGCCTTGCCAAGCATCTGTGGAATGAGCCTCTGTGGGCATACGCTTGCACATCTGCCGCAATGTATACAGGATGTTTCCTTAAGATCGGCAACATCGTCCTTTGAAAAAGCAAGGATTGATGAAGATGTTTTAACAACAGGAACGTCAAGACTGCTCATAGCCATACCCATCATAGGGCCGCCTGAGATGAACTTGACAACGTCATCTTTGGCACCGCCTGCAGTCTCCAAAACATAGCTGTGGCTGACACCGAGCGGAACATCAAGATTGCACGGAGTATTAACAGCCTCACCTGTAATAGTCATAACCTTATGTATCAAAGGCATATTTTTATAAACAGCCTCGTAAATTGCATAACAGCTTGCCGTGTTTACAACGATACAGCCCTTGTCGGCAGGGAGCATTTTTGAATTGATTTTCCTGCCTGTAATTGCATAAATAAGCTGTCTTTCACCGCCCTGAGGATACTTTGTTTTAAGCGGACAAACACTGATTTCCTCATCACCTGCCGTCTTTTCTTTGAGAATTTTAATGGCCTCGGGCTTATTGTTTTCAATACCGATAACAGCCTTTGCGTTAGGCAGAGTTTTAAGCACAGCCTTGATGCCCTTGATTATCCCGTCGCCTCTTTCAAGCATTAAGCGGTAATCAGAGGTGAGATAAGGCTCGCACTCAGAGCCGTTAATAATGAGGGTGTCGATATCATCTGCATTTTTCGGTGAAACCTTAACACCTGTGGGGAAGCCTGCGCCGCCGAGACCGACTATGCCTGCACCCTTGATAATATCAATGATTTCTCCCGCGGATAAGCTGTCAAGCTCTCTGTCCTTGCCGAAGCTGTCGGCAGTCTCGTCAAGCTCATCATTTTCAACAACTATGCAGTCACACAAGCTGCCGTTTACAACAAGCCTTTTTTCAATCGACTTAACAGTACCCGACACTGAGCTGAAAATCGGTACGGAAATAAAACCGCCTGCTTCAGCTATAAGCTGACCTTTAAGCACTCTGTCACCTTTAGCAACAACTGCTTTGGCAGGAGCGCCGATATGCTGGGATAAAGGATAAACCATAATTTTTTCAGCGCTTATGCACTGTATTGGGCAGTTCTCTGAAAGCGACTTGCCTTCATAGGGATGAACGCCCTTTTTAAATGATTTTTGTTTCATTAAGTATCCCCCTCCGAAAAATTACATACTTAGACAAGTTAATTATAACACAACTGTATTTAACTATCAATTAAATTATGTATATAATTCGAGACAAATATCGGTAATTTGTATTCAATATAACATCAAAAAATGACAGTATACGGCAAATTTAAAGGGACTATCTCAAAAGAAAGAGTTTTTGAGATAGTCCCGATTTAGTTATTTATATGGTGTTTTATTATCTGTGAGCATAGATATGTAGTCAATAGACGTTTTATAATATTCTGCAAAGCATTTTGCTACATCAAGGGGAACTACACGCTCTCCCTTTTCGTATCGTATGTAAGATTTTTTAGAAATGTATGCTATTTTTGCACAAGTCTCTTGCGTGAGGTCGTTATCCTCTCTCAGCTCTCTTAACCTTGTTACCATAATATCACCCGAAATAATTATATCAAAATGCTAAAAACGGCTTGACAAAGTGGACTATATGGTCTATTATGTCATTAATGCATACTCCTTGTCGCCACACAAAATCATTCTAAAACAGTCAAACCCCGATGGTTTTATCCATCGGGGTTTGGCTTTTGTATATTATTCGTAATATATCCGTTGTGATAAGGGTTACGCCCTTTTCAAGAGCAGTATTCAATTCCCTTTTAATTTGCGGTAATTGCAGTAATGCAGTAATGATATTATCAATACTCTTACCCCGCTAATTAAAACAATTCATCAAGTAAAATATAATACCTGAGTTTTTCTTTACCCTCTTCATTTTATCACTTTTTACACAAACAAAACGGATGTCCTGCTGGGTCAAGCATTGTTACAAAATGCTCGCCGCCATATTGCTCATCTGCTTTCACAGCACCTAACTCTATTGCTTTTTCAACCGCTTCTTCAACGTCATCAACCTGAAAATCAAAGTGCATTTGCTTTTGCTGTTTGCCGATTTTCTCCGGCCATACAGGCGGAACATAATCTGGCTCTTCAATAAATAGGAATACTATTCCGTTAGAGCTTCGCACTGCAGGGCGGGCAAAAAGCTCACACATTTCCCAACCAAGTAATTCTCCGTAAAACCTTTGCAGCTTAATCTCATCATCACAATCAACCATTACGTTGCCGAGTACAACCTCTTCCATAAAATCTCCTATTATAAATTTAAAAAGTATTTATTTGATATTAGCTTAAATCCAACCTTTTCATAAATATGAATTGCATCAGGAGTGTTGGTAGTTAATGTAATATCATTAAACCCTTGCGTTTTTGCAAATTCAAGCATATATTTTATCAATCTCTGCTGATAGCCGTTTCCCCTAAAAACAGGCTTTGTATAAACACTGACAATCCAACCGTGTCTGCCGTTTTCATCTGTACATACAGTTATTTGCGGTAACTCACAAAGCTCCTCTAAAGCACACATCGCAATTGCCTCATCATCTAAATACATAACAGCAAAATATATAGACTTATTTAATTTATCTATTAAGTGATTTTTTGTTATTGCAGCAAATTCATAAGCATAACTGGAAAAATCTGTAGATAAAGTATTATTCCAATCCTCGATTTGCATTTCAACTCTGAGCTTTGTTATATCATCAACATTTTCAGACTTTGCAATTAACATTTTTGTCATAGCATTATTCCTCATAAAAAACTTCAAAAAACAATTCTCATATAAAGTATAACATCATCAATATATTAGGTCAATAAAAGTCGGCAGATAATTAGCAAAAATCTCTTTTCTTTTATTCGCAAATATCGTATAATGTAAATAATGACTTATCGTTTTAATAAAGGGGAGTTTATAATGAATATTTCGGTTTGCGGAATTGATTGCGACGCTTGCAAGTTTAATGCTGAAATGGGCTGCAGCGGATGCAAAAACATTAAGGGTAAAGTGTTCTGGGGCGAGTGCGAGCTGTATCAGTGCAATGCGCAAAAAGGACAGGAGCATTGCGGTAAATGTTGTGACTTTCCTTGCGCCAAATTAAAGGAATGGGCATCCTCAGAAAATCCTGAAAGAATTGATAATTTAAGAGCACTCACGACTGATTAAATCAGCCAATGACAATCCACAAATTCCTCAAACAAAAGAGCGTGTAATGATGAAACGATTTCAATCATTACACGCTCTGATTTTTGACAGTGCAAAATAAATATGATATATTCTATTTGAGGTGATTGTATGAAGGTTTTATTTGCGATTTTGGCTGTATTTGCCGCATTTGTTCTTATCACACTGATAAGAGCGGCATTTTTCAAGGCTGAAAAGGTTAAAGGCGAAGTGTTTCCCGACGAGCTTGTTTATCCCGAGCGTGCACAGGAAAATCTGTCTAAGGCAATCAGAATAAAAACAATATCCCACGAGGATGACAGCAAAACCGATTGGGGTGAATTTGAAAAGTTCCACTCTTTCTTGCGTGAATCCTTTCCGTTAATTCATAAAAATCTTGAAATAGAAAATGTCTCAAATGCAAGCCTGCTTTTCTACTGGAGGGGCACTGATGAGTCCTTAGAGCCGATTGCATTTTTGGCGCATCAGGACGTTGTGCCCGTGGCAAGCGGCACCGAAAATGACTGGACTCATCCTGCTTTTGACGGCTATAATGACGGCGAATTCATATGGGGCAGAGGTGCGCTTGATATGAAAAACCACCTGATCTGCCTGATGGAAAGTGTGGAAACCCTGCTTGAAGAGGGATATCAGCCGAAGAGAGGCGTATACCTTTGCTTAGGTCATAATGAAGAAGTAGTTGCCGGAAGTAACAACGGCGCCCGTGATATTGCCGAGTTTCTTGAAAAGAAAGGCGTTCGTCTTGACAGCGTTATAGATGAAGGCGGCGCAATGCTCACTGCTAAGGTCAAGGGACTGATTGACGCAAACCTTACGGGAATAGGTGTTGCCGAAAAGGGTTACGCAGATTTCAAGGTCACCGTCACAGCAAAGGGCGGTCACTCCTCTCAACCGCCAAAGCACACGGCTATCGGCATACTTTCTAAAAAAGTGATGCGACTTGAAAACCATCAGTTTAAAGCAAAGATAATGCCTTTTGTAAATAATCTTTTTACAGACATCGGAAAGCGAACATCGTACGTAGGAAGATTGGTATTTTGTAATTTATGGCTTTTAAAGCCGCTTTTACTTAAAATTATGACAAAAATACCGCCTGCTGCTTCGCTCGTGAGAACAACCACAGCAGTAACAATGTCAGCCGGCTCGCCTGCGGCAAACGTTCTTCCACAGAAGGCGAGCGTTACTATCAATTTCAGAATAATGCCAGGCGAGAGCATAGCTGACGTGAAGCGACATATTGAAAAATATATGGGCGGAGAAAATGTCGAAATTGAATTCATCAAAGGAAAAGAGCCAAGCCTGATTTCGCCGACAGATACAAGAGCCTTTGACACGTTGAGAAGACTCTCTGTCTCCCTTGACGAAAAGAATATTGTTGCGCCGTATCTTGTAATGGGCGGAACGGATGCTTACAACTATGAAAACGTGTGCAGCAACATTTACCGCTTCGCACCGTTTACGATAGATACTAAGCTTCTTCTTACAACACATTCCACAAATGAGCGAATCCCTGTTGACCAGCTAACGAGCGGAATCGTATTTTTCAAACGCTATATTAAAATTATGAGTGGAGAATAACCGTATGGATTTCAAAGAAGATAAATTTATGATAGCTCTGGCGCTTTGTATTGTTGCGTTTGTAATCGCACAGGCAGTTTTCTTTTTGGTCAGAGCGATTAAAAAAGCAAAAAATTTAGGCATTGAAAACTCGACGATAAAAAACACAATCGTATCATCAGCACTGTTTACGGTTGCACCTGCCATCGGCATTGTGGCAACAGTGCTAACGCTTTCCGCAGGTCTTGGATATGTTCTTCCGTGGATAAGGCTTACGGTTATAGGCAATATTTCCTATGAGGTAACGGCCGCCACAAACGCCGTGGAGGCATACGGACTTATCGGTGGAATCGCAAATGAGATAAATGATCCTGAGGTCTTTGCAACGATAGCATGGGTAATGACACTCGGCTCAATTATGCCTCTCATTCTTATACCGATATTCCTTAAAAAGGTTCAGAGCAAGATCGGCAAAACCGTATCAAAAAATAATGCATGGTCATCTGTTATGAGCGCTGCGGCATTTATCGGTCTTATTGCCGCCTTTGTTGCAAGAGCTATTGCAGGAAAAGGCGATGCATCCATTATAGGCGACGGTGCAGGTATTCTGTCCGTTGCGGCACTTGTTTTTTCAGTTGTTTTAATGCTTATACTTCAAAAAATTGCGAACACGAAAAATTGGAAATGGCTTGATAGCTTTGCAATGCCGTTTTCTATGATAGGCGCAATGGCACTTGTTATGCTGCTGGCACAGGTGCTTCCTGAAAACATAGCATTCTTAGAATGGAGGGGTTAGTGTGAAAAATCACACCAACCCAAATTATATTGCCCTTCAAATGCGCACAAGATGCGACATTTGAAGATGGCTAAATTTCCATTATACGCCTTGTCTGCCCACATACAAGGTGTGCGTGAATTTCTATGGAATTTTTGTGGGCAGAAAGGCTATGGAAATTAATATGAACGATTATATGAACAAAACCCACAGATACGGAAAAATCTGGATAATTGTCACCCTTCTTATTTTCCTGTCTATTCCTACTTTGATATGCTATCATTTAGGCGTGTCACCAAAGCTTGAAATGATAGGCAAAGGACTTGCAACAGTAGCACTTGTGTTTTATCCCAC
>JAFLSA010000063.1 GCA_022511185.1 Eubacterium sp. | reverse complement strand
GCATCGCTTTTTTTATGTACAACAAGGGGGCTGTCAAGCTTTTCTTCCCTGATTTCTTCGTCCATTTGTTTTACCTCATAAATTATTGTATTAAGATTTTAACATACATTTTGACAATTTTCAATAAGTATTGAAATCAGATGTTAAAATTGATATAATAACAATAGTTAATTTCTCTTTTTGGAGGTATCAGATGAGGATACTTACATTTGACATAGGCGGTACAAATATCAAATATGCTCTGTGCAATGAAAAGTTTGTTTTAACAGACAGGCACACTGTTGCAACTGAAGCTGAAAAAGGCGGCCAGGAGCTTATATTGAAAATCATTTCAATTATTGAGAGCTATGAAAATATTGACCGTGTTGCTATTTCAACGGCAGGTCAGGTTGACAGCGAAAACGGTATAGTCGTTTATTCAACAGGAAATATTCCGTATTACACAGGAATGATGGTTAAAAAGATAATTGAAAATAAAACAGGTATACCGACTTATGTTGAAAATGATGTAAACGCTTTTGCACTCGGTGAAGCGAAATTCGGTGCTGCTAAAGGCAAATCAGACTTTTTATGCCTGACTTACGGCACAGGTATCGGCGGTGCATTATACCTTGATAACAAGCTTTACAAGGGTATGGGCTCGTCTGCAGGTGAGTTTGGTCATATGATAACCCACGCCGGCGGAAAGCAGTGTACCTGTGGCGGAGAAGGCTGTTATGAATGCTACGCTTCAACAAGAGCACTTCTTGAATCAGTTAATAAAAGAAATTCTACAAACCTCAATGCCTTTGAAATTTTTGAAAAGGAGAATTTTACAAAGCCTGAAATTCGCTCGGTAATCGACCAATGGATTGATGAAATGATTATCGGACTGATTAACATTATTTATATTTTTAATCCTCCGCTTATCGTTCTCGGTGGCGGAATTATGAACGAGGATTACGTCATTGATTTAATTGACAGGAAAATTTATAATCTTCTTATGGATAATTTCAAGGATGTAAACATTGTGCGTTCAAGGCTTGGCAGTGATGCGGCACTCCTCGGTGTTGCCGCTGAGGCTTCAGAATTATAAGAATTTGTAATAAAAAGGTCTGAGACTAACTCAGACCTTTTTATATTTCAGCGTTTTAAGATATTCTTTTTTTGCTTTATCAACTCTGTAAGATTCACAGATTTTTTGAATTGTTTTATTATGTACCCAAGGAGAGAGCACCTTGCCTTCAAGAATAGGCAAGGTCTTTTTTTCATATTTAACATAGGCAACTGAAAGCGCCCACGCTACTGCCATATTTACATAATAATGTTCAGACTTGATTTCAGTTAATTCTTCAAGTGACCTGTCAATATATTCATCAGTTAAAAAGTAGTCAAGTATCATAACTACTGCAAAGCGGATTTCATACTCACTGCCTGAAAGATACGGCTGAATAAACTGCCATACTTCTTCCCTGTTCTTTTCAGTAAATTTGAACGTAGAACAGCAGCAGTCGCATACTGCCCAGTTATCAACAAGAAGAATAAAATCAGCTAATTCTTTTAAATGCGTTTCAATATCACATTTATTATAGCCGATAGTAAAGCCTTTTACCATCCGTTCATCATAATACTCAGTTAAAACCTCCGCGTTTTCCCTGACGGCCTGTTTGGCGATTTTACGCATAACAGGAACACGCACGCCGATTATTTTATCCGGAGATATATTAGGAACAAGCTTTGCGTGAAAAGCCTTGTATTTTAAATCCTGATTTTTAAAAAGTTCTTCCCTTACGTTCATCACAGATATTCCTTTAATTCTATAAGTCTTTTATCCTTTGATGTGACTATATTTTCACTGATTTCACATTCGATTGAAACGGTGTCGATAAGCTTTGGATTTCTTACTTCAAGTGCATTATCCTTGTATCTTATAATGTTATTAATTCCGCCAAGGGCCTTTACAAAAGAGCTGAGCCTCGTCGGTATATAACAGTTAAGCGTGTCGGAAATACCATACTTTTCAAAGCTGAATTTAAAAACGAAGTAGCCTATTGCGATAAAAACAATACCACCTGCAAGCAGATAAACGCCTTTATCAATATACATTATCATTTCAACGATACCACCATTGAAAATATAGCCAACGCTAAGCTCTAAAATATAAGCTGATAAATATGCTAAAGCACCGATAAGGAGTATTGAGAAGAATAAAAACGGACTTTCAAGAATGAAGAACAGAAGCAGTATGTTGATATTTCCGCTAAAAACAGCGCAGGCAGTCACCACAAGCAGAATATATCTTTGCGTACCTTTGAGTGTAGAAAAGAGTGAAATTGCCATTCCGGCAAGAGCAAAAAGCAAGAAGTAATGACCGGAAAGATACGCTGATACAAGCTCGCCGTTGTATCCGGCAGAGAACAAATCCTTAACACCTGTAACAATTTCTTCGCCGTAAATAAGTGAACCGCCGTAGCTTTTATAAAAAATCATATCCTTAAGCGTGTCAATCCCAAGCAAGGACAAAATATTATCAGACACGCTGAAAAGCACGGGTGAAAAAAATCCCTTGCCTGAAATCAGTTGGGACAGTGACATAATGAAATTATCCCGATAATCAATAAGAAAACCTATGAGCACACCAAAGAGAATTGCACTAATCATGGTAAGCGAAAGTGACAGAATCCTGTCAAGTCTGTTAAAGCAGTAAGCGCAAAACACGGCAACGATTATTCCAATAAAATAAGGTGTGGTTTCATCATAAAATGAGCTTACTGCCGTGTTAATCACAGCAAGGCAAAGAACGCTCCAGAACGCAGTGAAGGTGTGCCTTTTATGCGTCAGCTCAATCGTTATGAAATAGCAGAATACATATCCTAAAAGCCTGTAAAAAAGCTCTGAAAAATTATAAAAAATCATTTCATTTTCAGAGCTGATATTATCCCCTATAAGGAGCAGTGCTTCAGCAATAACAAGAAATGCCGAGCCGAATATATAGGGGAAAAGTGATGACGTTTGTAATCTGTTTATACCTCTAAAAAATCTCATACCATCATTATGTGCAATAATGATGGTATCAATTCAGTTATTTAAAAAAGTATTTGTCAGTATCGTTAAAATATTTTTCAAACATCTTATTGTGAATGATTGGTTCACAACTGTTACCGGCAACAATCAAATGGTCAATCAAGCTAATTTTCATATCCCTCAGCATACGAAACATTCTGAAAGTAAAATCAACATCCTCGCCTGAAGGAGATGTACTGCCGTTCGGGTGATTATGTGCAAGAAGGACGTATGCAGCGTTATCCCTGAGTGCATTATTTATAATCATTCTGCTGTCAGTATTTGTTCCGTTGACACATCCCTTGCTGATAACGTATTTATTTATTATCGAGCCGTCATTCCTTAAAGTAAACTGAATCAGCACTTCAACGACCTCATTAGACAGCTCGTTAATGCAGTATTCAGACGCACCAACTAAGCCGATAATTTTCGTTGTATTCAGATTTCTGTTTTTAACAACTTTATCATTAAGCTTTTTTACTAACGTAATTGCAACAGCGGTTGATTCACCAACCCCGTTAACTGTCATAAGGTCTTGCGGAGATGCGTTAATAACACCCTCAAGTGAGCCGAACTTGTTAATCAGGTCATAAGTAAGAGGTTTGACATCACGCCTTGGAATTACTATGGACAGGAATAATTCAAGCAAATTATGGTCGGGAGCATTCTCCATACCGCCGGACAAATAAGAGTCTCTGAGCCTTTGTCTATGCCCTTCCCTGCCTAAATCTGCCATAATATCCCAACCTTCTTTCTCACCATTTCTTATCATCAAAATCAGGGCAGGACTTATCCTTAAGCACTGCCCTGACCTCTACATAACAACCGCATTTTAAACACATACCTGATATCAGATTATCGCAATTTTTACAGCAGTCAAGCCTGCTTTGGTAAGTGTCGTCACTGACCTTTAAATCATCACTTAAATTTGAAATATAATCCCTGACTGTCTCAAAGGACTTATTTTCGCCTGCTTCTAAAAGCAGGCATTTTTTACACTGATGATGCATTATTCAATAACAAATTTAACTATACTGCACGGCGGAAGCGTTGCAGTAAAGCCGTCAGAAAGCTTTCTGAAATCTGTAAATTCTACTACCTTAACTGCATCTTCATTTTCAAAATCATTCTTGTCGTGAATATCGCCTGTAAGAATTTCTGCTCTTATGCTCTTAACCTTTGTATCTGCAATCTGGCATTTGATCTTTGATTTCTTCGTTGCAGAAGTATTTGTAATTGTTGAATAAATTACGCCGTTTTCATCAACAGATGCAGACTCAATAAGCTGAGGACAGGTTCTTCTTGCTTCCTTTGACTCGATATTATCAGTTGTGATATATGAGCCAAGGAGCATATTGTTCTGATGCTCCTTATACATCTTAAATACGTGATATGTCGGAGTGAGTACCATTTTATCAGCATCTGTAAGAATAACAGCCTGAAGCACGTTTACTGTCTGTGCAATGTTAGCCATCATAATTCTGTCAGAATGTTTGTTGAAAATATTAAGCGTAAGACCTGCAACGATTGCGTCACGCATTGTATTCTGCTGATAAAGGAATCCCGGATTTGTACCCGGCTCAACGTCATACCAGGTTCCCCACTCGTCAACAATAAGCTGTACCCACTTCTGAGGATTAATGGTGTTCATAACTGCAATATGATTATTAATCAGCTCCTCCATTCTGTAAGCCTTGCAGATAGTTTTATAATAATCATTAGTATCGAACTCAGTTGATGAGCCTTTGTGACCCCAGTCATCATTCGGCAAAGTATAGTAATGGAGGGAAATTCCCTGAGCATGATGCTTAACCTTATCCATTACCTCTCTTGTCCATTTGTAATCGTCAACGTTAGGACCGCAGGCAATTCTCTTAATTCTTGCATTCGGGTCATAATCTCTTACGTATGTATTATATCTCTTATAAAGGCAACCATAATATTCAGGGTCCATATTACCGCCACAGCCCCAAGACTCGTTGCCGACACCGAAATACTTAACCTTCCAAGGCTTCTCGTGTCCGTTTTTCTTACGAAGCTCTGCCATAGGAGAAACGCCGTCAAAGGTCATATATTCAACCCACTCATTCATTTCCTGAACAGAGCCTGAGCCGACGTTGCCGTTAATATAAGTATCACAACCAAGCTGACGGCAAAGCTCAAAATACTCGTGAGTACCGAAGGAATTATCCTCAACAACTCCGCCCCAGTGGGTGTTTACCATCTTCTTTCTGTTCTCTTTAGGACCTATGCCGTCCTTCCAATGATACTCGTCTGCAAAGCAGCCGCCGGGCCATCTGAGAACAGGTATGCCCATATCCTTAAGTGCATTTACAACGTCACATCTCATACCGTTTACGTTCGGTATTTTTGAGTCCTCGCCGACATAAATGCCTTCATAAATACATCTGCCGAGATGCTCTGAGAAATGACCGTAAATGTCCTTGTTGATTTTACTGATTTTTTGATTTGGATTGATAAGATATTTTTCCATAATCTGCTCCTAAAATAATTTATACTTCACATTATCATAAGTAAAAAGAATTGTCAATAAAGTAATCTAAATAAGTGTTGACAATGTGCAGAAATGGTGATAGAATATTCCTATCAAATTAATAGGAATTATGTTTATGCATATTGATAAAATTGTTGATTTAGTAAAAAAGAATAATTCAGATGCAGTGATTTTGTTTAATGAAAGCAATATGCACTATGCCTGCGGCTTTTCACCGAGTGAAGGTATTGTTATCATCACAAAAGACGATGAAGGCTATCATATCGTTGATTCAAGATATACTGAAACTGCACTTGAGCATTCAAAGAGAACAGGTCTGACTGTCATTGAAATAAGTTCTGCCTTCAGTGATGAGGTTGTAAAAATTGTTAATAAGCACGATATAAAATCCCTTCTTTTTGAAAATGAAACGATATCCTACGCACAATATGAAAGATACACTAAGCTTTTAGAAAAAGTATCATTTAATCCTTTAGGAAATCAGCTTATGCTCCTTAGAAATGTTAAGGACATTGAGGAAATAAATCTGATTAAGACTGCAAACAACATTGCTGAAAAATCATTTTTAGAGCTTTTGCCCGAGGTCAAGGCAGGAAAAACGGAAAAGGAGCTTGCTTCCCTTTTTGACTATTTAATGGCGAAAAACGGCTCTGACGGCGTAAGCTTTGACACGATTCTTTTAACAGGCAGTCACACATCTATGCCGCACGGCGTGCCAAGTGACAGAAAAATCAAGGACGGTGATTTTGTCCTTTTTGATTTCGGCGCAACCTGTCAGGGTTATCATTCGGATATGACAAGAACAATTGCCGTAGGTCACGCAACTGACGAAATGATTGAATGCTATAACCTTGTTTTAAAAGCTCAGCTTGCAGGCATTAAGGCACTTGCAGACGGTGTGAAATGCGCCGACGTTTACAAAGCGTCATATGACGTTTTGCAGGAAAAAGATATGGCTAAATTTTTCAGGCATAGCTTAGGTCACGGAGTCGGTCTTGAGATTCACGAGGGCTACAACGCCTCACCTAAAAGTAAAGACACCTTTGAGGTCGGAAACGTAACGTCAATTGAGCCGGGTATTTACATTCCCGATAAATTCGGTATAAGAATTGAGGATCTTCTTTACATTTCACCGAGAGGCAGAGAAAATCTTTCTAAAATAACAAAGGAGCTGATTATAGTTTAATGAAGCAAAAATTTCTCGTAACAGGTATGAGCTGTGCCGCCTGCTCTGCCAGAGTTGAAAAGGCAGTTTCAGGAGTAGCCGACAGCGTGAGCGTTAATCTGCTTGCAGGCACAATGGTTGCAGAATATAGCTGTGATACAGAAGATATCATAAATGCAGTTAAAAATGCAGGATACGGCTGTGAGCCGTTCAAGCTGAAAAAGTTTGAAAATACAAAAGAAATTAAGGACATGAAAGTAAGAGTAATTGTTTCAGTTATCTTTCTTGTTCCGCTTATGTATCTTTCGATGGCGCATATGCTTGGCTATACGCCCGTATGGATATTCAGCGAGCATATGCCAAATGCTATCGGTCAGCTTGTTACGCTCATACCGATAATGATTGTGAACAGAAAGTTCTTTACAAACGGCTTTTCTGCTCTTGTAAAGCTGAATCCTAATATGGACAGCTTAGTTGCTGTTGGCTCAGGTGCATCGTTGATATACAGCTTGATTTCACTCTTTGTATTTAATGAGCATCATTTATACTTTGAGTCGGCAGGAATGATACTTGCACTTATCACAGTCGGTAAGTTCTTAGAAACGATAAGCAAGGGTAAAACGAAGGATGCTATAAATTCACTTATCGACCTTGTACCTGAAAAGAGCATTATACTTAAAGACGGCGTGGAAACAGAGATTGAGTCGTCGCTTATTCAGGAGGGTGACCTTGTTGTTGTTAAGCCGGGCATGAGAATTGCTGTTGACGGAATAATCACAGAAGGCTCAGGCTCAGTTGACCAGAGCGCAGTAACAGGCGAAAGCGTACCTGTTGATTTAACAGTAAATGACAAGGTAATAAGCGGTACGGTAAATAAAAACGGAAACTTTATTTTTAAGGCAACACAGGTTGGCGAGGAATCTACCCTTTCAAGAATTATTGCACTTGTTGAGGATGCTTCATCGTCAAAGGCACCTGCGCAAAAGCTCGCAGATAAAATCGCCTCCATATTCGTTCCGGCGGTAATTGCCATTGCGATTATTGCATTTATAGTCTGGCTTATTATCGGCAAAGGCTTTGAATTTGCATTTTCAATCGGTGTTTCTGTGTTAGTAATAAGCTGTCCGTGTGCGCTTGGTCTTGCAACGCCGTGCGCTATTATGATAGGTACCGGCAAGGGTGCAGAAAACGGAATCTTATTTAAAGATGCTACAGCGCTTGAAAATCTTGGAAAATGCAACACGATTGTCTTTGACAAGACAGGCACGATAACAAAGGGCGAAATGTTCGTCACAGATATAACGGATAATCAGTATCTTGACATAATCTATACTATTGAAAACATTTCCGATCATCCGCTTTCGGTCGCTATATGCAATTATTGCAAGGAAAACGGTGCAAAGCTCCTTGAAATTGAGGAAAGCGAATATTTAATCGGTAAGGGCATTACTGCTAAAATTGACGGTAAAATCTATAAAGCAGGTAATGAAAAGCTGACAGGCTTTGGCGACAACGAATTTTCTTACAGTGGAAAAACTCCGATTATCTTCACCTGCAATGACGAGTATCTCTGCACGGTTGCTGTTGCTGATAAAATCAAGGATGATGCGAAGGAAACTATCGAAAGCATCAATGCTGATACGATTATGATAACAGGTGACAATGAGGTCACTGCATACGCAATAACTCAGCAGGCAGGCATCAAAAACTTTATTGCTTCGGCACTCCCTGATGATAAAGAAAAGAAAATACGAGAGCTTATTGAAAGCGGTAAAACCGTCGCAATGATTGGCGACGGAATTAACGACTCCCCCGCCCTTACACGTGCAGACGTCGGTATTGCTATCGGTGCAGGATCAGATATTGCTATTGAATCTGCTGACGTTGTGCTTGTATCAAATAAGCTATCAGACGTTTCAAAGGCCATCAGGCTTTCAAAGAAAACGCTCAAAAATATTCGTGAAAATCTTTTCTGGGCATTCTTTTATAACTGTCTGGGCATTCCGCTCGCGGCAGGCTGCTTTTATGCATTATTCGGCTGGACACTGAATCCGATGATTGCGGCAGCAGCAATGAGCTTAAGCTCAGTATCAGTAGTATTAAACGCATTAAGACTAAGGAGGTTTAAATAATGAAAAAGGTAATTTCAGTTGAGGGTATGTCGTGTGAACACTGCGCTGCAAGCGTTAAATCAGCACTTGAAAAGCTTGACGGTGTTAAGTCGGCAAAGGTTGACTTAAAGAAAAAGTCGGCAACCGTTAAACTCAATGATGATGTTGCTGATGACGTTTTAAAATCAGCAGTAACAGATGCAGGCTTTACCCCTGTTTCTATCATAGAAAAGTAAATACCAGCGACAAAAAGCACACATTTGGAAAGTCAAATGTGTGCTTTTTGTCATTTAGTTTTATTCTCGATAGCTTCTTTAAATGCTCCTTCAATGTCCATTAAATATTTATATGAATACCACGGTGCATTGTCAGTTATCATTATTTGGATATCATCACAGATATTTTTATTGATAATAAACTTTGTAATTGAAAACTGCTCACGGATATTCTTTGTAAAATACGTAACATTAAAAAGCTGAAAATCAGTGAGAAGTAAAAATACACCCTGCTGAAATTTCATTCTTGTATTAGTCGGAACATCAATCAGCTTTGCTTTAGGAGCAGGCTTTGAGTTGATACGTTCAAGATGCTTTCTGAAATCTTCAGGGATGCTCGGTATCTGCTTACTGGTTATCATATCTTTGACAGCGCTTTTGACTGCCTTATCGTCAAAATGACCTATATAAACGCTCAGATCTTTAATCCACTGATTTGCAATATTAATATCATTTGTATAGTCATTCATATCCTTAAGCTCGAGTACATACAAAATGATATCGTCATCAAAGCTATCCCTATCCTTAAGTGCAAATGAGAGTGAAGGATAAAGGCTCTTTGTAAAATCAATCAGCGGTGAAAAATCGCAGTAATGCTGTGCAAAAGCACAAATCTCGTACATATGATCAACGTCAACATTGCCCATTGTACTGTTGAAAACATTTACAAAATTCCCTAATCCTGAATAATAATTATAAAGAAAATCCGAGTCAATATGGATGATACCTAAATCGCTGTCTTTTAAAAGCTCTCTTGAATTCCTGAGCATTGTCGGAAGAAGATGACGGTTTGGGTCATTAA
>JAFLSA010000062.1 GCA_022511185.1 Eubacterium sp. | reverse complement strand
CTTGCATTTTCTATATAATTTTAGTATAATAATTAAATCAAGAAAAGGAGGACTAATATGGCAGATTTTCAAAAGCAGACCGTGCAATGGTTTCCAGGTCATATGGCGAAAACAAGGCGAATTATTAAAGAAAGTCTTAGCCTTGTTGACGGCGTTGTTGAGCTTGTTGACGCTCGTATTCCGTATAGCTCATCAAACCCGGAGCTTGACCAGATTATAAAGAATAAGCCGAGAATTGTTCTCCTTAACAAATGCGACGTTGCTGATTCAAACGCAACAAAGTTGTGGATTGATTATTATAAATCAAAAAATATGTATGCACTGCCTGTTGATTGCCGAACAGGCAAAGGCTTAAATAATTTCATTCCAACTGTTCAAAAGGCTCTTTCAAAGGTTATTGAAAGAAATAATGAAAAGGGAATGAACGGCAAGGCTCTACGCCTTATGGTCGTCGGTATTCCAAATACTGGAAAGTCATCATTCATTAACCGAATGGCCGGAAATTCAAAGGCAAAGGTTGCCGATAAGGCAGGCGTTACACGCCAACAACAGTGGTTTGTTGTCGGAAAAGGTATAGAGCTACTCGATACTCCGGGTGTTCTCTGGCCAAAATTTGACGACCCTGAAGTCGGCGACAAGCTCGCATTTACAGGCGCAGTAAAAGATGAGGTAACGGACATTGAAACCTTGTCCTGCAGACTGCTTGATGTACTTGCCAAAACACGCCCACAGGCGATAACAGACCGTTATAAACTTGATGATATTGACGGTTTGCAGGGCTGGGAAATCTTAGAGCTTATCGGCAAAAAGCGTGGCTTTCTCATTAAGGGCGGAGAGATTGACTACGAGCGCACGGCAGTGATGCTTTGTGATGAATTCAGAGGAGGAAGACTGGGGAAAATTTCCTTGGAATTGCCGTAATTATGGACTGGCTTGAATATGAAAATAAAGCGCTTGAAAGCGGATTTGAGATAATATGCGGAGTTGATGAGGCAGGCAGAGGTCCTCTCGCAGGTCCTGTATATGCCGCCGCTGTTATTTTACCAAAAGGACATATTGTTGAGGGCGTAAACGATTCAAAAAAGCTCTCCGAAAAAAAGAGGGATATGCTCTTTGATAAAATAATTAGCGAGTGCGTGTGCTACAGTGTGGGTATTGCAACTGAGCAGGAAATAGACGAAATAAATATTTTACAGGCAACATTTCTTGCAATGAGAAGAGCTGTTGAAGGTCTTGAAGTTAAGCCTGATATTGCTTTGATTGACGGCAATAAAAAGCCGGGTCTTGATATCGAGGAATGGGATATTGTCAAGGGCGATGCAAAGAGTGCGAGCATTTCAGCAGCATCAATTATTGCAAAGGTCAGCCGTGACAGATATATGCTTGAAATGGCTGAAAAATATCCCGAATATCAGTTTGAAAAGCACAAGGGCTACGGCACGAAGCTCCACTATGAAATGATTGAAAAATACGGCATTTCACCGATTCACAGAAAGACTTTTTTAAAGAAGATATTGAACAATGAATAATAAGGGTAAGCTTTGGGAAATCGAGGCGGCAAATCATCTCAGAAAGAAAAAATATAAGCTGATAAGTGCTAATTATCACACACGTTTTGGTGAAATTGATTTGATTGTTGCAAATAAAAAATTCATTTGCTTTGTTGAGGTTAAGCAACGAGATGTAAACGCTATTGCTCAGCCGAAAGAGTTTGTTGATTTTTCAAAGCAGCAAAAAATTATTTCATCAGCACAGCTTTATCTTTCGGCAAATAAGACAGATTTACAGCCGAGATTTGACGTTATTGAGATTTATACTAAAGATAATAAAATTAATTCAATAAAACATCTTGAAAATGCATTTTAGTTATTATAAAATATATAAAATTTCTTCTAAGGAGAATGATTATGCTTTACACATCTACGAGAGATAAATCAATAAGAGTTACTGCTTCACAGGCGATTGCACAGGGTATAAGCGAAGAGGGAGGACTTTTCGTTCCTGTAGAGCTTCCTCAGTTTTCTATAGATAAAATTTCTTCAATGGTATCAATGTCCTATATTGACAGGGCAAAAACTGTACTTAAGGAATTTTTAACGGACTTTACTGATGAAGAGCTTGATTACTGTGTAGAGGGTGCATACTCTGCTGAAAAGTTTTCATCACCTAAAATTGCTCCAACAGTAAACATCAGCGGTAATAAGAATATACTTGAACTCTGGCACGGTCCAACATGTGCTTTTAAGGATATGGCACTTCAGCTTTTGCCTTATCTTATGACAGTTTCCGCTAAGAAAACTGCCGACGGCAAGACGATCGTTATCCTTGTTGCAACCTCAGGCGATACCGGCAAGGCTGCTCTTGAAGGCTTTAAAAACGTCGAACATACGAAGATTTTAGTGTTCTATCCTGTTGACGGTGTGTCACCTATGCAAAAGCTTCAGATGACAACCCAGGAGGGTGAGAACGTTGCCGTATGTGCAATCAACGGAAACTTTGATGATGCACAAAGTGCCGTAAAATCAATCTTTACAAATGCTGAAATTAAGAGTCAGCTTGCAGAGAAAAATATGATGTTCTCATCAGCTAATTCAATCAACTGGGGCAGACTTGTTCCGCAGATAGTTTATTATTTCTCTACCTACTGCGATATGCTCGATATGGGCAAAATAAAAGCAGGTGAGGAGATTAACGTCGTTGTTCCAACAGGTAATTTCGGCAATATTCTTGCAGGATATTACGCAAAACAAATGGGTCTTCCAATTAAAACTCTTATCTGTGCATCAAATTCAAACAATGTTCTCACAGACTTTTTAAAGACAGGAACTTACGACAAAAACAGAGATTTTTATACAACAACGTCTCCGTCAATGGACATTCTCATTTCCTCAAATCTTGAAAGATTACTCTATCATATGAGTGGTGAGAATGACACCCTTGTTGCTGATTTAATGAGCAAGCTTTCAACTGGCGGAAAGTACACGGTTTCAAGCGAACTTTTGGAGAAAATTCAGAAAACATTTGATGCCGGCTATACAAGTGAAGAAAGCGTTGATTCAACGATTAAAGCTCATTTTGATAATTACAAGTACCTTTGCGATACTCATACAGCAGTTGCTGTTAAGGTTTATGATGATTATGTAAAATCAACCGGCGATGATATTCCTACTGTTATTGATTCAACTGCTTCACCTTATAAGTTTTCCGCAAGTGTATTGAGCGCTGTTATGGACGGCAAGTCACCGGAGCTTGATGAGTTTGAAATGGTTGACGAGCTTAATAATGTAACAGGTGTAGATGTTCCAAAACCGCTTGCATCACTCAAAGATAAAGAGATCAGATTTTCAGACGTATGTAACAAAGAGGATATGAGCCGTATGGTATTTAAGCTCCTTGATTTATAAAAAAATGGCTCACAAAAGTGAGCCGTTTTTACTTTGAAAGGACTGTGTTATCTGCACTCACATTCATCACAGCATTCAAATGTTTCACAGGCTGTATCAGTAATGCTTGTAGCAGATTTGTTGCCTACACGGATATGACCGGCATGACAGTTGTCAGACTTATCATGGAACCTGCAGTTTTTAACCTCGCAGGAAATTCCTCTGATTTCATTATCCATTTTGTTTCACTCCCTTCAGGATTATTATTTCTTTAATTTTAAATTTTATTCAAGGAGAAAGAATGTCACTTTTTGCAATTGCCGATACTCATTTGTCTTTCGGTACAAATAAGCCGATGGATACATTCGAGGGTTGGCAGGATTATACAGAAAAATTACAAAATAACTGGAATAATTTAGTTACACCCGGAGACTATGTTGTGATAGCAGGGGATATCAGCTGGGCAATGAATTTTAATGAGCTTAAGGCTGATTTTGATTTTATCAACAGGCTAAACGGCAAAAAAATTATCATTAAGGGTAATCACGACTATTGGTGGAATACTGTTAAAAAAATGAATGAATTTGTTACAGAAAACGGCTTTGATTCAATTTCATTTTTGCAAAACTCTGCGCTTGAATTTGACGGCTTTTCGGTCTGTGGCAGCAGAGGGTGGCTCTTTGATTCCGACGAAGCGCTTGACGTTAAGGTGCTTAACCGAGAGGTTATAAGACTAAAGATGTCGCTTGACAGCGCAAAGAGTGACGAAAAGATAGTTTTTCTTCATTACCCGCCGATTACCACTAATGAAAAGTGCGAAGAAATTTTTGATTTACTTAAAGAATACGGTATAAAAAAATGTTATTATGGGCATCTTCACGGTATAGCCGCAAAATTTGCAGTTGATGATAAAATTGATAAAATTGATTTTAAATTAATTTCTGCGGACAGGCTCGGCTTTGCTCCTTACTTAATTAAGAAATTTTAAAATAACTTGATATTAAAAGCAATATATGTTATAATGCCAATTCAGTGATTAGAAAAATTTGACAGGAGGTCATAATTATGGCACTTAAATCATCTAATAAAATTGATACAAATACTTACGAAATTGAGGTTACGGTAACACCTGAAGTTTTCACCGAGGCTTGTAAATCTGCTTATATGAAGCAGAGAAAATCTATCCAGCTTCCGGGATTCCGTAAGGGCAAGGCTACTCAGGGTATGATTGAAAAGGTATACGGCGAGGGCGCATTTTATGAGGAAGCTCTTGAAATCGTTTATCCTGAGGCTGTTACTGCCGCTATCAGTGAGGCTGGGCTCAGAACTGTTGATCAGCCTTATGATCTTGAGGTTCCTGTAATGAGCAAGGCTGAGGGCGTTGAAATGAAAATGAAGGTCACTGTTTATCCTGAGGTTAAGCTCGGTGAATATAAGGGCCTTAAGGCTACAATGCTTCCTACTGAGGCAACTGACGAGGATATTGATCAGGAGCTTGAAAATATGCGTGACAGAAATTCACGTCTTATTTCTGTTGAGGACAGAGCTGCCCAGATGGGCGACACAGCAGAGATTGATTTTGAAGGCTTTGTTGACGGCGTAGCATTTGACGGCGGTAAGGGTGAAAATTATCCGCTTGAGCTTGGTTCAGGATCATTTATCCCAGGCTTTGAAGAGCAGGTTGCAGGTCATATGGTCGGTGAAGAATTTGACGTAAATGTTACTTTCCCTGAGGAATATACACCGGAGCTTGCAGGCAAAGACGCTGTATTCAAGTGCAAAATCCACGAGATTAAGACAAAGGAAATGCCTGAGCTTGACGATGAATTCGTAAAGGACGTATCAGAATTTGATACACTTGATGAGCTTAAGGCTGATATTAAAAAGCAGATTTCTGAAAAGAAAGAAGCAGATGCTAAAAAAGACCTTGAAAATCAGCTTATTGAGCAGGTTGTAGAAAATATGGAATGTGAAATTCCTGAATGTATGTTCGCAAGCAGAACAGATGAGATGATTCAGGATTACAGCTACAGACTTCAGATGCAGGGTATTGATCTTAATACATACCTTTCCTATCTCGGTCAGGATATGGATTCCTTCAAGCAGTCCTTCAGAGAGGGTGCTGAAAATCAGGTTAAGGCTTCTATTGCACTTGAGGCTGTTGTTGATGCTGAAAATATCGAGGCTACCGAAGAGGAAATTGATGCTGAAGTTGCAAAGCTTGCAGAGCAGTATCAGATGGAAGCAGAGCAGATTAAAAATGCTGTTCCTGTAGAGCAGTTTGCATCAGATATCAAAACAAGAAAAGCAGTTGACTTGATCGTTGATTCTGCAGTATTAGAATAATTAATGAAATAAGGATAGTGATTAATAATGGCTTTAGTACCATACGTTCTTGAACAGACAAGCGCCGGCGAAAGATCAATGGATATCTATTCCCGCTTACTCAGCGACAGAATTATTGTTCTTTCCGACGAGGTTAATTCCGCAACGGCATCATTAGTTGTTGCACAGCTTTTGTTTTTAGAGGGTCAGGACAGTGAAAAGGATATCAGTCTTTATATCAACAGTCCCGGTGGCTCTGTAACAGACGGAATGGCAATCTATGACACAATGCAGTATATTAAGTGCGACGTGTCAACTATCTGCGTAGGTATGGCTGCTTCTATGGGCGCCTTCCTTCTTTCAAGCGGCGCAAAGGGCAAGAGAATTTGTCTGCCGAATGCAGAGGTTATGATTCACCAGCCACTTGGCAGAACTGAGGGTCAGGCAACTGAAATCGAAATTGCTGCTCAGCATATTCTTCGTACAAAGAAAAAGCTCAATTCAATTATGGCTGAAAACTGTGGCAGAACGCTTGAAGAGCTTACAGAAGCTACTGATAGAGACAATTGGCTTACTGCCCAGGAAGCACTTGAATTTGGCCTTGTTGATAAGGTAATTGATAAGAGATAATTGAGGTAGAGATTTTATGGCACGTGACGATTCACGAGGCAATATTGCAAGATGCTCCTTTTGCGGAAAATCTGAGGCAATGGTTCACAAGTTAATAGAAGGTCCAGGTGTTTATATTTGTGATGAATGTGTAGGGCTTTGTCACGATTTAATCGTCGAAACAGAGTCACCTAATATTCCGCATACGACAAGCAGTAATCCCGATAAGGCTCTTCCAAAGCCTGAGGAAATAAAAACAAAGCTTGATGAATATGTTATCGGACAGGATGATGCAAAAAAAGCACTTTCTGTTGCAGTATATAATCATTACAAGCGTATTTACAGCGGTGTGGGCAATAATGACGTTGAGCTTCAGAAGAGCAATATTATGCTCTTAGGCCCTACAGGTGTAGGTAAAACAATGCTTGCGCAAACGCTTGCGAAAATTCTTAACGTACCGTTTGCTATTGCCGATGCTACGACCTTGACTGAAGCAGGCTATGTCGGTGAAGACGTAGAGAACATTCTTCTTCGTCTTATTCAGGCGGCCGACTTCGATATTGAAAAGGCACAGAACGGTATAATTTACGTTGATGAAATTGATAAAATTTCCCGCAAGAGTGAAAACCGCTCAATAACAAGAGACGTAAGCGGTGAGGGCGTTCAGCAGGCGCTTTTAAAAATACTTGAGGGAACGGTTTCAAACGTTCCTCCCGGGGGCGGAAGAAAGCATCCTCAGCAGGAATTTATCCAGATTGATACGAGTAATATTCTCTTTATCTGCGGCGGTGCGTTTGACGGAATTGAAAAGATTATAAGCAAGCGTATAGGCGGTAAATCTTTGGGCTTCGGTGCTGATGTTGACTCAGCAAAGGTAAACGACGACGGTATTCTTAAAAACGCAACTCAGCATGATTTAGTGAAATACGGCTTGATTCCAGAGCTTATAGGACGTGTTCCTGTCATAACCGTTCTTGAAAATCTTGACAGAGACGCGCTTATAAGAATTATCAAGGAGCCTAAAAATTCAATTTTGCGACAGTATGTCAAGCTTTTTGAGATGGACGACGTTGAACTTGAATTTAAAGAAGAAGCTCTCCTTGCAATTGCAGATATTACGCTTGAACGCAAAACAGGTGCAAGAGGCTTGCGCAGTGTATTTGAGTCAGTGCTTACCGATTTAATGTTTAAGACGCCAAGCGATTACACGATTGAAAAAATTATTATTACAGAGGGCACTGTACGAAACGGCGAAGAGCCAATTATTCTGAGAAATCCGGATAAAGAGCCAAAAGATATTACTGAAAACAGTCTTAAAAATGCATAAAAACGGTTAAAAGGTAACATTTATATGTTGCCTTTTTTTATTCGATATTATATAATTATATATATTTTTTTAAGTAGGTCTTAATATGAACGATATAAACGTTATTGAAAATATAGTGGAATTACCAGTTATACCTCTCAGGGGTCTTGTCGTATTTCCTGATATGGTGCTTCATTTTGACGTTGGCAGAAAAAAGAGCGTTGAAGCACTCAGAAATGCTATGCAGGATAATCAGAAGGTGTTTTTGGTATGCCAGAAGGATGCATCTGTTGATGACCCAAGCATCAATGATATGTATGATATCGGTGTTGTCTGCCACATAAAGCAGATGATAAGAATACCTAACAGCGAAAATTTAAGAGTTGTTGTTGAAGGCATTGAGCGTGCTGCTTTAATGAGCCTTACTCAGACAAAGCCGTTTGTATCAGGCACTGTTAATGTTATATCCGATAAAGAGTATAACTCTGACGTACACGAGGAAAAGGCATACCAGAGATTAGTTAAAAAGGAATTTGAAAATTATGCGTCACTTATGCCTAAAATCAGCAGTGACGTAATTGCTAAGGTTATTTCAATTAAGGGCAGCAGTGAGCTTGCTGATTATATCTGCTCAAATACTTTTCTTGATTATACGTCAAAGCAGATTGTTTTAGAGAAATTTAATCCTTATGAACGTTTGGTTCAACTGCTTGTACTTTTGAAAAAAGAATGTGCTACACTTGAAATAGAAGCTGAAATTCACGAAAAGGTGCAGGAAGAAATTGATAAAAATCAGCGTGATTATTACTTGAGAGAAGAAATGAAGGTAATAGCTGAATCACTTGGTGAAAGTGAAAGTCCGATTGAGGAAGCTGATGAATACAGGAAAAAAATTAATGCTCTTTTGTGTTCAGATGAAATCAAGGACAAGCTCTTAAAGGAATGTGACAAGCTGATGAAAATGCCGTCAGGTTCTCACGAAGGAACGGTAGTTCGCAATTATCTTGACAAATGCCTTGAAATTCCTTTTGGAAAGTACACTAAGGATAATATAAACCTTGAAAAAGCAAGAAAAATCCTTGATAAGGATCACTATGGACTTGATAAGGTTAAGGAAAGGATTGTAGATTCTTTAGCTGTATATAAAAGAAATCCGGATTTCAGTGGTCAGATTTTGTGCCTTGCAGGTCCTCCGGGCGTTGGTAAGACCTCTGTCGTTAAATCACTTGCAAGGAGTATGAACAGGAAATATGTCCGTATTGCCCTTGGTGGTATTCACGATGAAGCTGAAATAAGGGGTCACAGAAAAACTTACATAGGCTCAATGCCGGGCAGGATGATTGATGCCATAATAAAAAGCGGTACAATGAATCCTATAATCCTGCTTGACGAGATTGACAAGGTTGGAAATGATTATAAGGGCGATCCTTCATCTGCACTGCTTGAAGCGCTTGACCCGGAGCAGAACAGCACCTTTACAGACCATTATATTGACTTTCCGATTGATTTAAGCAAGGTTCTTTTTATCACGACAGCAAATGATATTTCAACTATATCAGCTCCGCTCTATGACCGTATGGAGGTTATTGAGCTTAATTCCTATACTACTGTTGAAAAGCTTCATATTGCTAAAGAACACCTTATTAAAAAGGAAATGGCGAAGCACAGTTTAAGTGGCAGAGAGTTAAAAATTACCGATGATGCAATCAATGCTTTAATTGAATGTTATACTCGTGAAGCGGGCGTTCGCAGACTTCAAAAGATGATTGCCACACTTTGCAGAAAAGCTGCCGTTTCGCTTGAAAGCGGCTCGAAATCCTTTAAGGTTACCGAAAAGAATATTGAAGATATTTTAGGAAAGAGAAGATATTCACCTGAAAGGATTCGTCCTGACAGCCTTGTCGGCACAGTCAACGGTCTTGCATGGACAAGCGTAGGCGGCACGATTTTACCGATTGAGGTTTCAGCACTTGACGGCACAGGCAAAATTGAGCTTACAGGTAATCTTGGCGACGTTATGAAGGAAAGCGCAAAGACTGCCGTTTCTTTCGTAAGGTCAAAGTCAGATGAATATGGTATTGATTCTGATTTCTATAAAACAAAGGATATACATATTCACGCACCTGAGGGCGCAATTCCAAAGGACGGTCCGTCAGCAGGCTTAGCAATTACAACGGCACTTGTAAGTGAGCTTACAGGCATTGCAATAAAGTCTAACGTTGCAATGACAGGTGAAATCAGCCTCAAGGGCAGGGCAATGCAAATCGGCGGTCTTAAAGAAAAATCAATGGCAGCATACAAAGCAGGCTGTGACACCGTAATTATTCCTGAGGAGAATTTCAAAGACCTCAGCGAAATATCTGAAGAGGTTAAGACAGCGGTAAATTTTGTAACAGTTTCAAAATTTGATGAGATTATTCCTATTGCGCTTGAAGAGCCTCTTAAGC
>JAFLSA010000061.1 GCA_022511185.1 Eubacterium sp. | reverse complement strand
ATAAAGACGAATATTTAAAAAAGGTTTTTCAATGTAACGATTACAGATGGGTTAAAGAAAATATAGTCAGAATACCCCAAGTTATTAAAAGATTTCTGCCTGAAACCGATATAAAGGAGCTTGAAAAAATATGTTCTGCTTATAGTAATTTCATCAATATATTAGATTCTAATCTTAATATAAAGCTTAACGGCGCAAAACCTATAGACCCTGAAAGAACCACCCCAATTGGAATTAAAGAACTGATGGGATATACGATAGTTACTGATGAAAATGTTTTTCTTGATTTGAAATATTCAAATTACATTTATGATCTGTCAAAATCCTTTCCTGTTTATTATACTGTTCAGACATTAGAAGAAATTACAAAAACTAAAATAGGTAATCCATCAGTTGATTATACGTACTATACAGTTTCTAAAAATGCGCTTGACAGACTTAAAACCGGCTTGGAAACCTCAGAGTATAAATTTGGAAAGATTGATCCTGTGTCCAATTATGGGAAAGAGGATTACGACTCAATTGAGGCGATGGAGAGATTTGTTGAAGTTGAAGGCAGCGAGCATCCAAGACTTTGTATGATTACAAACGACCCATATCTTATAAAACGTTTTTGGGAAATTGCCAAAGAACAAGATCTCGATGATTTCATAGTTATTTATCCTATTTCAACAAAAGAGGCAAAAATATGCAAGGTGCAAGATGAAATCTCTTTTGAAGATATCCCACCAAGTGCTGCTCCTGCTGTTAAAAGCAAGACTGATTATATCAAACCTGAAAAGTCTGTAAATTCGGTCGCAAAACAGGAAACGATTAATCAGATTAACTCTTACGTTGCGTCTAAGCCTGTCATATCAGAAGAGGTTATCACTCCTGTTTTAAAGGAAAACCTGAATAATTCTTCCGATGATTTCCGTTACCGCTTTAATGCTCCGTATCCTAAAGAAAACGATCCGGTTATTATTAAATGGGCTGATAGTACAGAAACCACTGTTAAGCTTGCCAAATCTCAATATTCAGCAGGCGGCGAGGGAAATATTTACTGCTTTGAAAACAATGGGTACATAAACGATAGTCTCTTAATTAAAATTTATAAAAAGAATGTTTTGTCGCGTGAAAGAGAAAGCAAGATTGCCGCTATGGTCGAATTTTCAAGAAGTGTTAATTTTGCCGAAAACCATCCAAATATCTGCTGGCCGCTTGGCGAAGTCAGGCCCTGCTTTAATAAAGATATAATAATAGGTTATGTTATGTGTAAAGCAGATGATGCAATACCGCTTAGCAGCTTGATTAGCCGTATAGTTTCGGGGGGTGAAACCAGTATTGTTTCCAAAAGGGAAGACCTCGTCAAAATCTGCCAATGTATTGCTCAAAGGTTTAAGGAGCTTCATTCTATCAGCGGCGACGTGTTAATGGGCGATATTAATCTTGGAAATATCCTTGTTCGTGCTAAAAGCAACGAAGAAAAAGAATATGAAATTTATTTTGTTGATGTAGATTCATATCAGTTTAAAGATTTTAACTGTCCAGTTGCAAAGCCGGATTTTCTTTCACCTGAGCTGCATAAAAAGAATAAGGGCACGAGCTTTTCTAAAATTAAGCGTACTATGAATGATGAAAGATTTGCTATAGCAGTTACGTTTTTCTATATTCTCGCTCTTAAGGATTTTCCTTTCTCTAATGATACAAGAAAATCATTGTCAGAAAGAGTTATTAACGGTGAATTTGATTACGGCAACGACGATGATAAACTTACGAAAAGGCACCTTATTTATAAAAACCTTTCAAATAATGTAAGAGAATATTTTATCGACTGCTTTGCCCGAAAAAAATACGCCGATATAACCGATGAGAAATGGATAAAAGTTTTCCGTGAGATGTATAACGAAATCCTTAACGGAAAACTTTCAAATATGCTTTATCCATCATTTGAGCTTGATGATGCGAATGACAGATTTCTTGAGGGCATTAAGTGCAATAATTGCGGCCTGGAATTGGATTTTACAAAAAGTGCACTTGAAAACGATAGTGAAAGATGGTGCTCTAAATGTAAGCAGGAGAGAGCCGTGCTTAAAGCCAGCTCTTATGTAGCCGTATGCGACCGTTGCTATAACCAATTCACGATCAATGCCTTTGATTTGAGCCGTAAGGAAGATGTATTTAAAAATAAAGTTTTGTGTCCGGATTGTAATCAGAACTTTAAGTTTTCTGATTACGGAAGATTTTTTCAATCCAACATCAATGAGAAACAAAAAGAATTTGATGAATTGCTTAAGAAAAAAACTATTAATGCGCTCTTTATCCAAAGAAACAATAATATTTAGTGGAGGAAATTATGGATAATCGTAACAGCAACCGTATTATTAATGATGATTTAAATATAAATAACAGATCAACGAGGATGCCTGTCATTATCTGTATGGAGATATTAGATACGGCAACGATGAGAAACTTTGACATTGCTTATAGACGAATAGAAAGCTATATATTAAATCACGAGGAACTGAAATACGAAGTGCAGCTTGCCAAGATATTTTTCGGTGCAGAGTCTTTTGTTGAACAAGAGCTTTCTGATATGGATAAGCAAAGTGAAAATGATGAAAGTAACAGACCCGAGTATAGTAGTTCACCTGTATTGGGTGATTGTCTTATTGATGCAATAAAGCAAATCAAAATTATGGAGTGCAAACAGAGTGCAATCGGACTAAGCAATCATAAGCCTAATATAATTCTTTTTGCCAGCGGTAATTATAAAAACGATGAGACTATGCTACTGGCTATGTCCAAGGTGAAAAAAATCAAACGTGCGAACGAAATATCCATAATCCCTTTCGTTTCAACATATTCTGATAATTTTGAGAAAGGTCAAAAGGTGTTTAATGAAATTTCAACAGTTGGACAAGCTTTTAAATTTGATGAATACGGCGATGCAGATATAAGCGGAGTGTTTGACGTATTATGTAAAAGTATGGAAAGAATGTCAGCCAGTTCAAATAATGCCTATGAATCTCTTATTGCTGCAAGCCCGGTAGAAATCGAAGATTTTAAAAAATAAAAAAGGAGGTGTGAAAATTGCCTATTTCTATTTCATATGCAAGAGCAGTCAGCAAAGCTCATAAAAAAGAGAATAAATGCTGCGAGGATTTTGTTGATGGTTATTTAAATGATGATGAAGCTATTATTGCTCTTGCCGATGGCGGCGGATCAAAAAAATATGCCTTTGAAACTGCAAGGCTTTTATGCCGCAAGATAATTGAACTTTTTATCAGTAATATTAATTTTATGAGTCTTGATGAATCAAAGCTTGTTTCATTTCTTAACGATGCTTTAGTTGCTACCAATTTGCCATTGAATGAAATGGGTTCAACCTTTCTTTTTGTTGCAGTGAAAGACGGAAAGTATCTGGCGGGACACACAGGTGATGGTGTTATTATTAAAGGCGACGGGGAGAACTTTACCGTTCTATCCAAACCTGAAAACGGCGAGTTTGCTAATGTAACGTATTTTTTGCCTAATCTTGAAAGCGGTGAAAAGCATATGCGTCTTTATAGAGGTGATGCTAACGAAAGCTTAAGTTTTATTCTTGCAAGCGATGGTGTTGCAGATATGCTGTATGATTACGAGACATTAGAAGGTATGAACATTTGCAATAAGTTAAACTCATGGAATAAAAAGTATTCTAAAAATGAATGCGACGAGACTATTAAATATAATCTTGAAAATGTTCTGTCTGAATACAGCAGCGATGATTTGAGCATTGCCGTAATGTCTCTAGAATAGCTTTTCATATTTAAAAGTCGCTCTTTTTGAATGGCTTTTATTCTTACAGTGATAATACAAACAAGGGTCTGTCTTGCGATAAGCAAGTCGGATTCTTATTTTTTTGCCGATTTTTATTATAGCGGGTACAAAAATTGAAAAACTGAAGCAGATGCGGGTGGTATTATTTGGATGTGAAGAAAACACAGCAATAATTTTTAAGGAGTGATTTTAATGAACTGTGCATCATGTAAAGAGGAAATCCAAGAGGGAGCAAGGTTCTGTAACCACTGCCTAGGGGAGCAGAAGTCAGAAAAAAAGGAAATCAAGTTTGATTTTAAAATCAAAGAATTCACTTCAAAAGGGGAAATGCCGTATATCTTGGATGACGATGATGATTTGCTCGACGAGGTGAATGAATGGCTGGCAACACAATCGTTGTTGATAATGCAAATAATCTATAAACCAAGAGAAAGGCCCGGGTTAGACAGAATGCTTAAAAGCATATCGGTAATCTATATGCCTGTTCACGAAAATGACGATATCTATAAAATCGATTATTTTGTAAATCGGGGTTCTGAGGACGGAATAATACGGGAAGATTTTAACAAGTGTCTTGAATATTTTAGTCCATGGCTATCATATTCCATTATGAAGGTCAATTATGATCACCTTTACAAAACTTTTGTTACATATATCGTCAACAAAACACCAATCCTAACACAAAAATATAATTAAAAAGGAGAATTTATTATGAAAAAGACAACAAAAATCACATCAGTTATTTTGGCAATCATTATACTTCTAAGTACATTGTCAAGCGTTCCTCTATCAGCATTTGCTGAAACTAAAACAGGTAAATGCGGAAAGAGTGCCACGTATTCTTTCAATAGCTCAACAGGTACCTTTACGATTTCAGGCACAGGAGCTATGGATGACTATTATTGGTACGAGCTCCCGTGGCGTTCATTAAAAAATTCCGTTAAAAGCGTTGTAATTAATAACGGAATTACAACAATTGGTGACTATGCTTTTTATGAGTTTGAAAAAATGACTTCAGTTAAAATCCCTGACAGTGTTACCAAAATCAACGATGGAGCATTTATGGGCTGTGAAGCTTTAGCAAACGTTACATTACCAAGCAAGCTTACAGAAATCGGCGAAGGTGCATTTTATCTTTGTCCATTTAAAAGCATCTCATTACCAAGCACCTTAAAAACCATAAAGGATAGTGCGTTTGATTATACAGGCTTAACTAAAATCACTATTCCTGCCTCCGTTACATTTATAGGAAATTCTGCTTTTTCTGCTTGCTATAGTTTAAAGGAAATTCGTTTTAACGCAAAGAACGCATATATTTATCCGTCTGTTGACGTTATGGAAACTGATACGGTAATTTACGGCTATTCAGGAAGCACTGCACAAAAATATGCCCAGTCATACGGAAGAACATTTGTTGATTTGCAAACAAATAAAAAGACAGTATACAAGATATCTAATAACGACTTAGTAGCACAGCTGCCAACCAATATCAAAGCCGCAGAGCCTGCAATGGTCAATATTTCAATACAGGATTCTAACGGTATATTTGAAGGCTATGAGGCAAGCATAATGCACGAGTCAAACACAAACAACAAAAATTACAAAGCAATTAAGGCAAAGACAGACGAAATTATCTCAGGCAAGAAAACAGATTACGATAAGGCTGTAGCAATAGAAAAATGGGTTCACAGCAATATGAAATACGTTTTCGGTGATTGGTCAGGAAACAGAATTGATTCTGTGTACATAATGTTTGGAGAACTCCAGGGCAACTGTATGTGCTTCACTGTTTTAACAAATTATATGTTGTATCTTGCAGGAATACCAAGTGCTATAATCAATAATTACGGTCACGAATACAGTGCAGCTTTAGTTGACGGAAAATGGCTTATGGTAGATTCAACTAACGGCATAGTATCGTATGACTTCGGCGATTATTATGATATTGACAATATAGCTTTCTCAACACCTGATTATCTGACAATGGTTATAGACGGTAAAGACGGTGTTGCACTTGCAGGAACAAGATGCTTTTATGAAAACGATCCACCTAAAACTATTACTATTCCGTCATATGTAAGCAAAATATACGAAAATTGTCTTACCTTTTACGATGCAATTGTTACTACAATTAAGGGTACGAAAGGCTCATATGCTGAAAGCTGGTGCAAATCAAATTATACCCTTACATACAGCGGAAATAGCTTTACTGCAAAATTTAAAGCCTTTGATACTCCGAAGCTTGTATCGCTCACAGTAGGTAGTTCTGGTCCTGTAATTAAGTGGGAAAAGGTATGGGGCGCTTCGGCTTACAAGGTGTTCCGCAAAACAGGTAACGGCTCCTGGCAGGGTCTTGCCCTGTTGCTCGATTATGAAGACAGCTTTACAGATTGGACAGCAGAGAAGGGCAAAAAATACACATACACTGTTCGCTGCATAAATCGAGACTATGATACATATACGAGTGACTATGACCATACTGGACTGAGCGTTACTTACGCTGCTAAGCCGAAATTATCCTCCGTTTCTAACACAGCAACTGGTGTTAAAATCACTTGGGAAAAAGCGACAGGAGCAGTTAAATACAGAGTATATTACAAAACAAGCAGCACAAGCTGGACTAAGCTCGCAGACACAACCTCTACAAGCTACACATGGACAGGAGCAAAGAGCAACACTAATTATACTTTTACAGTTCGCTGCATAACGAGTGATGGAAAGTCTTATGCCAGCACCTATGACGCAACAGGCAAGAGCATTAAATACATCGCAGCACCAAAAATTTCTTCAGTTACAAAGAGCTCATCAAATGCCACGATTAAATGGGGCGCAGTATCAGGTGCCGCTAAATACAGAGTTTTCTATAAAGTAAATGGCGAAAGCAATTGGCATAAAGCAGGAGATACAACTGGAACAAGCTATACTTATAAAAACGTTAAAAGCGGAAAGCATTACACATTTACAGTAAGATGCATTAACAGCGCAGGAACAGCCTATACCAGCTCATTTGACAGCACGGGCAAAAGCATAGGAAGCATCGGTACTCCAAAGCTGTCATCTGTAACTAATACAGCAACAGGTGTTCAGATTAAATGGGGAAAAGTTTCAGGTGCGGTAAAGTATAGAGTGTTCTATAAGGTCGGTAACGGAAGCTGGAAGAAGATTACTGATACAACTTCAACAAGCTATGTCTGGAAAGGCACAAAGAGCGGCACGAAATATAAGTTTACAGTTCGTTGTGTCAGCAGCGACGGAAATGTTTATACAAGCTCGTACGACAAGAACGGCAAGACCAGAACATATATTGCAGCACCAAAGCTTTCTTCTTTATCAAAGACCTCATCGGCAGTAACAGTAAAATGGGGAAAAGTAACAGGCGCGGAAAAATACAGAGTATTCTATAAGGTCGGCAACGGAAGCTGGAAGAAGATAGCTGATACCACTTCAACAAGCTACACTTGGAAAGGCGCAAAGAAAGGCACAAAATACACCTTCACAGTTCGCTGCATAAGCAAAGACGGCAAGAGCTATACAAGTAGTTATAACGCTACTGGCAAGAGTATCGTAAAGTAGAAAATCGAAATTATTAAGACTGTACGACTAAAAGATAATTAAAAAGGAGATTTTATAATGAAAAAAACGATAAGTATTTTATTATCAATATTAATGCTTGTGAGCATTACATCAGGGCTTAATCTTAATGTATTTGCGGCAGATGACACCATTATCATTGACCACGATATGGAACAATGGGATGATACATACGAAAATAATACAAATATAAAAAAAGTAATCATTGAAGACGGCGTTTTAAATTTTATGACGCAAAAAGCATTTAAAGGCTGTACTAATCTTACAGATGTTGTTATCGGTAAAAATGTTGCCTCTGTTCCCCTTAGCGCTTTTGAGGGATGTACTAATTTGACAAATCTCACAATTTCGGGAGATACAGTTATATCAAATATGGCTTTTAAAGGTTGCACAAATATAAAAAAGATAACTTATACAGGGTATAACATAAGCAGTAATTCTGTCAGTCCGTCATCTTATCAACCTTGGTATATAAGCAAGGATAGTTTAGAGACTGTTATTCTAAGCGATGGTATTAAGACGGTAAATGGATCATTTACTGATTGTACAAAGCTCAAAAGTGTGAGCTTTCCTGATTCTCTTTCTGACATAGGTACAAGTTTTAATAATTGTCCGCTACTGACAAATATAAGCTTGCCCACAATGAATTTAATCAGGAGTGCTTTCATTAACTGTCCGTCAATTACATCGGTAACTATTGATACATACACATTGGATTTGGGTTCATTTTCAAATTGTGACAATCTCAAAGATGTTACTTTTAAGAGAATTTTTGAATTAGACGGATACTGTTTCCACGACGATAAATCACTCAAGAAATTTAAGGTTTCATCTGATGTAAAGAATTTCACGGTGATTGACGGAAATCTCATTTATAACAAAACGACATTACATAGATATGCTCCTGGTAAAACCGATAAAACATATACCGTACCCGAAGGAATATTAACAATCGATGATTATGCTTTTTCAGGCTCACCTTATATTGAAAATGTAGAATTCAATATATCTCAAGAAGCTAATTCGAATGCAACTCAAATAAGAAGCAGTGCATTTGTAAATTGCCCAAACCTCAAGAGTATTACAATACCTGCAACTGTATCAAGTATTGGACAAAATGCTATCGGGTATAACTGTATCAAGCAAGGCACAGAGTATGAAAAATCAACATCCGTAACCATTAAAAGCTCAACGGGAACAGCGGCAGAAACTTATGCTAAAAATAACAATTTAACTTTTGTTGACTTATGTGCTAACGGTCACAATTATGTATATTTAGATAGTCAGGGTAAACATCTGTGCTTAACCTGCGGTGCGTCTGTTTGGCAAAGTCATTCTTGGGATAAAGGCGTCATTACACGTGAGGCAACTTGTTCACAAGAAGGTGTAACAACTTATACTTGCACAATATGTAACGCAACAAAGACAACTTCAATTCCTAAAACCACTCATACTTGGGATAGCGGCAAGGTAACAAAGGCGGCTACCACATCAGGCGCAGGAACAAAGACTTACACCTGCTCAATATGCGGTGAAATAAAGACAGAAAGCATAGCAAAGATTGCATCGGCAACACTTAACACAACTGCAACGTATTACACAGGCTCTGTAAAGACCCCTACTGTTACTGTAAAGGACGGTGCAGGCAAAACACTTGTCAACGGAACAGACTATACTATCACTCAGGCATCTGGCAGAATTAACGTTGGCAGATACGCTGTTAAGATAACCTATAAGGGCAATTACAGCGGAACACAGACATTGTACTTCAACATCATTCCAAAGAATGTTGACGGAGTGGAGAATCTGTTGGCAAAGGCAAATGGATTTACTGTTTACTGGAACCCACAGAAAACTCAGGTAACAGGCTATCAGATACAGTACAGTACCTCAAGCAATTTCAGTAGTTACAAGACAATCACAATGCCAAAGAATACTTATTCTGCAAAGGCTGTATCAGGTCTTGCTAAGAATACAAAATATTACGTTCGTATCAGAACATATAAGACAACTACTTTCAATGGTGCTAATTATAATATCTATTCCCCTTGGTGCGCTGTAAAGAATGTGTCAACGATTACAACAACACCAAAGCTTAACGTAACAGCAACTTACTATAACGGCAAGGTAAAGACTCCAACCGTTACAGTAAAAGACAGCAAAGGCAAGACACTCAAAAAGGGTACTGACTATACAGTATCATATGCAAGCGGCAGAAAAGTCGTTGGTAGATATGCTGTTAAGATTACTTATAAAGGTAATTATCAGTATTGTCCTGCACAGACATTATATTTTAATATTATTCCTAAAAATGTGTCAGGGGTTAAGAAAGTAACAGCAAGCAAAAAAGGCTTTACAGTAAGCTGGAATACACAAAAGACACAGACAACGGGTTATCAGATTCAGTACAGCACAAGCAGTAAATTCACTAACGCTAAGACAATTACAATGGGTAAGAACACTTACTCAGCAAAAAAAGTGTCAGGACTTACAGGCGGTAAGAAATATTATGTTCGTATCAGAACTTACAAAACAGTTAAGTTCAATGGTAAGAATTATAATATCTATTCCTACTGGTCAACTTCAAAGGCTATTACAACCAAGAGATGATTAAGAAGGGCAACATAGTCTGTTACTGCTATCACTAATTATTTTTTACTATATGAGATCTTAAGCAGGGT
>JAFLSA010000060.1 GCA_022511185.1 Eubacterium sp. | reverse complement strand
GATATAAAAATCCCCTGCCCTGCGGAACAGAACAGAGGTCAAAGGTTGTAATAAGTTAGACTAGGATTGTTTATATAATCAAGCTCTTTGACAGAGAAATAAATTCTTCTCTTGTCATTGAGGAATTTATGTAAGAAATCAATGAATTCGTTGAAAGAAACTCCGGTAAATCAAGTGATTTGAGGAGTTTCTTTTTGTTTTGCTTTGCGTTTGGTGTGCCGGAAAAGCCCAGAGCATAGAGGTCATAATTCGTTACAGGGTCATCGTGTGTAACCTTTTTCGAGGAAATATTTGCCTCGTTAAAGAGCTTTATGAGGAGTTCATCACTCATACCCTCAACGCCGAGCTTGCCCTCCTTTGACGGCTGAGCCTTTCTTTTTTCCTTGCCTGAAATATCGGGTATATAAATATGCTTGATTTTATCCTTCGGTATGCCTGCTGCAATATAATTTCTTATCTGAAAGCCGCTGTGGTCTGAGTCAGTAAGAATTATAATTCCCCTTTCATCAGCAAGTCTTCGGATAAATTTCAGCTTTTCCTTATCCTTATATATGGCAAAGCCGTTTGTTTCTATAATAAGCGTATCAAGAAAGTTTGAAAGCTTAAGCTTATCATACTTCCCCTCAACGATGACCGCTTCACTGATTTTAAGCATATCGTGACTCCTTTGCAATCAAAATCAGCTTTAGGATAAGCTCCTCTAAAAGCAGCTTTTTATCTGTTGAGGTGCCTTTTAATTTGAGGTCTGTATTCATAATTTCGTCAAGAGATTTTCTCAGCTGATTTTCAGTTAAGCCTGCGCAATCGCGTGAGGCATTGCGAAGTACAAATTCCTTACCTCTATAGTTAAAATGATTTGAAACGTCGTCATAGGAAAAGCCTGCCGTCTTTGCACATTTAACTCTGTACATATCAACGTATACTCCGCCTATAACCGCAAGGATTGAAACAGGCTCTTCCTTCATATTAAACAGCGTGTCAATTATCGCATACGCATTGTCTGAATTGCCTGTGACTACTGCTTTTGATAAATCGTAAACTCTTGCCTGAAGGCACTTGGTCGCCATACTGTCAATAATATCCTTAGTTATTTCCTTTCCCTGTGCATAGTAGGACAGCTTGTCAAGCTCGTTTAAAAGATTTTTTAAGTCATTGCCGGATACGGAAATAAGATATTTTGCATTGTTTATATCAATTGCAGAGCCCCTTTTTTTCGCTCCGCTTACAAGAAGCTTTGCAACGTCGTTCTCACTTCTCTTTTCAAGGTTGACGACTGCGCCTGCTTTGTCAAAGGCGGTTAATATTTTCTTAAAGCCTGCTGATTTTACGTCGGGCTCAATTGCATCATAATGAAATATGAGCACTGTGCTTTCAGGTACATCATCTAAAAATTCAGTCAGCAGTTTAATATCTGACTTTGATTTTTCAATTGGATAATCACAGACAAGGACAAGATTATATTCACTCATCATAGGGAGCATCTGCGCATCCTTGAGTATATCGTCAAGCGCCGTATCTTTAGAGTTAAACTGATGGAGGTTAAACGACTCAAAGGTAAGGTCAACGATTTTCTTTTTAAGCTGTGAAATATAATGCTCTTTGAGATATCTTTCCTCACCGTATATCAAATAGGCATTTGATATATCGCCGTTTTTTATTTGCGCCTTGAGCTGCGTCTCATTAAGCCTTGCCACGTTATCCCTCCTTTAATTGTAATTCCATATTTGGTGAAACGATGAAAGTAATATCTTTACTTTCTGAAAATTTGTCGTAAATATTTCTGTATGCTGTATACCCATTTATTGTAACATAATCTTTATCAATTTTAAAGACCTTATCTGAAACTGAAGCAAGGATTACTCCGTCATTGTTTTTAATTTCAATATGCTCACAAACTGATACTATATTTTCGCTATTTGGCATAGCCTCAGCATTTGGCAGAATTTCCGTGATTTTATCCATTTTGTTTTCTGAGTTTATGACTAAAGCAGTCTCAAAATTATCAGTACCGACAAGCTCCTTTAGTGTATAACAGTCGCTGTTGTCATCTGCGTCAATCACAATAATACTATCCTTGTCATAGATGAAAACTGCTCCGTTATCACAAACGGTGACATATGCATTATGGTAATAGTTGTAGATACTAAAGGCAGTTGAAACGGTAAGAATAACAGCAATAAAAACAGAAATAATTTTTATATTTGCTTTTCCGTTAATCAGTATTGAAGCTGCTGTTAAAATCAATATACCTGCTATTGACAGACCGAAAATATTATCGGATATGTTTAGATACAAAAACTCAAAATGTTCTTCAGAATAGTCCGCAATTTTTATAAGTGCGCCGAGAGAAAGTGATGCGATATTTTTTGGAATAAAGGCTAAGAACGGGATACCTGAAAACAGGCAGAGTAAAAATACTGACAATAAAGCAATTTGCAAAATTTCAACAGCTATTATATTTAGAATAATCATAAGCAGGCTAACTCTTCCGAAAAAGAGCCACAATGCAGGAAGTGTTGCAATAAGTACGCTAATTCCTATAAAAAGTCCGTCATAAAAATACGCTGTTACTTTGTTCTTTGGTCTGAATTCTTTGTCAAATGCAGGCTTAATGACTGATAAGCCGATAACTGCCGTAACTGTTAAAACTGCGCTTGCATCAGTCACTGCAAACGGATTAAGGCAGATGATAAATACAGCAAAACCTAAGGAATTGAGCGTATCGGCTTTATTATTAAAGAGCTTTGCAAGGAGCATAACGGATATCATTATGCCTGCTCTTAAAGCTGATTTTGAATAATTTGCAACACCTGAATAAACAAACAGAATAATCAGAGTTACAACCGTTCTTGCTATTTTCGGTGTTCTGAAGGATTTTAAAATATAGTAAACAAAAAGACATATAAGCGATATATGAAGTCCCGATACGGCTGTGACGTGTGAAAGACCGCTGACCTTAAATGCGTTTTTTATATCGTCACTTAAAATGCTTTTATCGCCTGTGAAGATTGACAGTGCAAGCCCTGCTTTTTCCTCGTCAAAATTTGCTTCAATAATATCTTTGATTTTAAGCCTTAGTTCGATTATGTAATAATTCAGCGGTTTATTCTCACCAGAAATCACTTCATAATTTAATAGCCTTGCTCTGACAAAAATGCCGTCACCGTAATCGCCGTAGGATTCAAAGCCGTTATCTGCATAGCTGTAAAAAGCAAGCTGACCTGATAAATCATCGTAATAATCGGCATTGATTTTTGTACTTGTTTTTAGCTTTAACTTGATATTCTGCGGAGTGTTTGGCAAATCAATTTTATCGGTTTTAACTGTATACATATAGCCGTCATCTGTCTTTTCTTCAATATCAGTTATATGAAACTCAGCATACGCAGTCTGACCGTCAAGCACCTTTTGGGGCAGGACATTCCCCTGCATACAGAAAACAAAAATAAGACAGGCAAAAAGCATACTGGCAAACGCAATTGGCAGTACCCTTCCCTGTCTTAGCTTTTTTACCGACAGTGACACTAAAAGCAGTATCACTATCGGGAAAAATATAAATTTTACAAGATTATAAGAAATTGTATTAAGCACCAAAAGAGTGATTGCAGATGAAAAACCGACAAATGCAAACACTCTTTTCATAGTAATTTCCATAGCCTTTCTGCCCACAAATATTCCATTAAAAATCACTCACGCCTGATAGTGGGCAAATAAGGCGTATAATGGAAATTCAGCCATCTTCAAATGTCGCATCTTATGCGCGAAGGGCAATATAATTTGTAATAGTGTGATTTTTCACACTATTACTTAACAGGCTCCATAACGAATGAGTACGCCTGCTTAACTCCTTTTTTCATAATATACGGCTCACGGACAAATGCCTGACCCGGCATATCGCCGCCGACACCGCAAAGCATATGGTCAATGTTTAAAGTGGTTATATCCTCATACGGAATATTGTTGATATGCGTTGCCTTTTCCAAGCCGTCAGTCGTGTAATGATATGCGGAGAAATTCAGCGGATCATTGAAATATGCGATAAATTTAAGACCCTTTCCCTTTTTATTTGTAATGGTCATATAGCGCATATCCGTTCTGTTTGAGGATTCCTGAGGGCGCATATAGCGGTATTCAAGATCAGTAACGGTTGAAGAATAGATGTCAATCTTTGCGCCGGTCTTTCTGTCACAGTAGGTCGGCACAGGGCCGCGTCCGTACCACTTAACATATTCCATTTCCTTTGGCAAGGTCATCTGATAACCGAACTTAATCATATTTGCAGTCGGTATAGCTGAATGGTAAACGTAAATCCTGCCGTTTGGATAAATCTTATACGTTGCAACAGAATTTTTAAGTCCCGGTGTGCTGAAAGCAATATGAATTTCAACGGTGTTATCGTCTCCTGATTTTGCAACAGTTTTAATTGCGCTTGTATGCTTTGTCGCTCTCTGCCACTTATAAAATGGATGGAACTTTGTCCACTGCGGAGTGAAGTTCAAAAAGTCGATATCGTTATCGGTAAGCGCACGGAAATAGCTCGGCATCATAGGAGCAACAAGCATTTCCTTTCCGTCAATGACATAGCTTGTAATCTTGCCGTTATCTACGATTACTTTAAGACCTTCATTTTCAACAGTAACCTTTTTGCCCTTGACTGTAAATGTCAGATCGCCGTCATTTTCAGGCTCAGAAGGCTGAGGCATTTCGTTAATGATAAACTGATCCCACGCAATTTCAAAGTTAGATTTAAGACCGGGAGTTTTCTTCTTCGTGAAGAATGAGACAGTTAAAACAACTTCTTTATCCTTTGGTATACTGTCAACCGAATAAGGAATAGTAATAAAGGTTTCGGAAAGCGGCTCACATTCAATCTTTTCAAGCTCGCCTGAATTAATCACTTCGCCCTCAGCCTTAAGCACCCACTTGCATTTATAGTTAGAAATATCTGTAAAAAGAAACTTATTTTTAACTCTGAACTTGCCTGCCATAAGGTCAAAGGCTTCAGTTTTAATTTCCTGATAAACCTTCTTGACCTCTGCAATCTGCGGGTGAGGATTACGGTCAGCGCCGATAATACCGTTAGCACAGAAATAGACGTTAGAGCCTGTCATAGCGGTAGTATTTGGAATATCAATTTTCTTTTTAGGCTCTAATTTTTCAAAGTCTGTGCCGTAAAGGTAATTGTCGTTGCCGTTCTCGTCTTTCACGTGAAGAGTCTGGTCAACAAAGTCCCAGATAAAGCCGCCGCACATATTGTCGTACTTTTCAAAATCGTCCATATACTCCTGGAAATTACCAAGTGAATTTTCCATTGAATGAGCATACTCGCAAAGGAGAATCGGCTTGCCCTCGTACATTTCAGATGTGATCGGCTTGCTGTCAGCCGCAAGCTGATTTGCAATATTATCGTAAAGAGTTATCTTGATTTCCTGCTTGTTTCCGAGCTTTTCCATAATATCAGCCGTTGGATACATACGGGAGATTACGTCGCTCTTAGTCATATCGAAGTCGCCTTCATAATGGAACTGCCTTGTATCATCAAGCCTAAGTGCAGCTTCCTTCATTCTCATAAAGTTGTCGCCGTCACCTGCTTCATTACCAAGCGACCACATAAAAATACAAGGATTGTTGCGGTCACGAAGCACCATACGCTCCATTCTGTCAACTACAGCGGCAGTCCACATTGGATTTGAGCCCGGAACGCCCTTGCGCCTTACTCCGTGTGATTCAAGGTCGCACTCGTCCATTACGTAAAAGCCGTACTTGTTGCACATTTCATAAAAATACGGATCATCGGGATAATGCGACGTACGGATAGAGTTGATATTACTCTGCTTCATAATATCAAGGTCTTGAGTATATCTTTCCTTCGGTACTGCCCAGCCGTAGTCGGGGTCAAAATCGTGGCGGTTTACACCTCTTATCATTAAAGGCATACCGTTAAAATATATTTTTTCTCCCTTTATTTCAACCTTTTTAAAGCCGACCTTGTATGTTTTTACAACAACAGTTTCACCGTCAAGTAAAACCGTCATAACGAGAGTATAAAGGTTTGGTGTTTCGGCAGACCATTTTTTCGGCGCTTTGATTTTGGCGGCAAAGTGCAGCTTTTCCTTACCTCCTGCAAGGTCAATATTCTTTGCGCCGATTTCTATCTCTCTGCCTGTTTCTGAAATCAGCTTTGTATCAACTGTGCAATTGCCCTTAACGTTATTATAGTTTTCAAGGAAAATGTCAAGGCTTAAATCAGAGTCCTTAAAGTCAACATCAAAATCTGTTTTGATATAGAAATCCCTCAGGCACAGCTTTGATTCTGCATAGAGGTAAACCTCACGGTAAATTCCGCAAAGCCACCACATATCCTGATCCTCAAGATACGTGCCGTCACAGTAACGGTAAACCTTGGCACAAATCAGATTTTCACCCTTTTGGAGAAGCTTGGTTACGTTAAATTCATGCGGTGTCATTGAGCCTTGAGAATAGCCTGCAAACTCGCCGTTGACATAGACCTCAAGCGCAGCCTTTGCGGCACCGAAATGGAGGAATACCTCCCTGTTTTCAAAGCATTCATCAAGCTCAAACGTCTTTCTGTAAAAGCCGATTTCCTGCATATTATGGTCGATTGACGGAATTTTTGCCTTGCTTCTGCTAATAGCCTTCGGGAAGGTTGAGGCATAATAGTAAGGGACGGAATATCCCTCTGTCTGCCATACTGACGGAACACGAATTTCATCCCACGAGCTGCTGTCAAATGATTTAAGCTCAAAGTTTTCAGGCTGATTTTTAAGACCTCTCTGCCAGTAAAACTGCCACATACCGTTAAGTGACTGCTTATATTTACTCTCTTCACCTGAAAGTGCAGACTCCTCGTCGTCAAACGGGAGCATTAATGCGTGACCGTCTTCTTTGTTAATTTTGAAAATTGACGGATCTTCCCACCTGTATTTAGCCATAGTTCTACCCCTTATGATTTATAGTATATTAATATTATACTTGAATGGAAATAAAAGTCAATATAGACAAGCTGTGCAAAATTTGCTATAATACAAAGTTGAAAACAATTTAATTATTCGGAGTTTAAATGATGATAGTTAGAGTTAACAAGGATAATCTTGACGAATACGAAAGCTTTATAAAGGAGCATCCAAAGGGTCTTTTCCAGCACTCATCAAAGTGGGCAAAGGTTAAGTCTGCGTGGAAATTTGAGGCAATTATGCTAAAGGACGACAGCGGAGAAATCAAAGGCTCTGCCGCTGTTCTCATACGCTCGATACCTGTTATAAAAAGCTCACTTATGTACTGCTGCCGTGGCTTTGTCTGCGACGAAAATGACTTTGACACCTTTGACAAGCTCTTTGACGGCATCCTTGAAATCGGCAAGGAATACAAGGCTTATTGCCTTAAAATTGACCCTGAAATTGTAATTGAAAATCAGGATTATAAAAAGCACGTGCTGAGTAAAGGCTTTGTTGAGCTTAATCCGGGTTGTATGGATTTTGAAAACGTACAGCCAAGATTTGTTTACTGCTTTGATTATAACGGACTTAGTGAAGACGAGCTTATGCTCACCTTCAAGTCCGACTACAGAAACAGGATAAGAAAAGCACCAAAAAAGGGTGTTGAGGTTAAAATCTGCGGTAAAGAGGCGCTTAATGACTTTGTAAGAATTATGAGCGAAACCGGAGAGCGTGACGGCTTTTCAACCAGACCAAAAGCGTACTTTGAAAAGATACTTGACTGTATGACGGACGACGCAAGGCTATATATGGCGTATTATAACGGACAGGCTATTGCAGGTACGATTGCTATCAAATGGGGTCAGAACGTTATGAAATACCAGTACGGCGCATCTTCAAATGCTCACCGCAACGTTTATCCAAACTATGCACTCCAATGGGCTATGATGCAATGGGGTATGGAATGCGGATGTAAGGTTTACGACTTTGGCGGAATCTCGGGCGACTGCCAGAATCCTGATAATCCTCATTACGGCCTTTGGAGATTCAAGCACGGCTTCGGCGGATATATGAAGGAATTTGTCGGTGAGTTTGATTACGTTATCAACAAGCCTGTATATAAGCTGTATAACCTCGCAACAAAGGTACTTGAAAAGATAAGGTAAGAGTATGAGCAGATACGTAATTGACAAAAAGCGACTTGAAGAAAATATTAATCTTATTAAAGAAAAAGCAGGCGTACCTGTAATCGGAGTTGTTAAGGGTAACGGCTATGGCTTTGGTTTAAGGGAATTTACTGAAATACTCAGAGAAAACGGCATAAAAACCTTTGCTATAACTGAGGTTGACGATATCCCTGAGCTCAGAGAAATTCTCACTGATGAGGATATTCTTGTTATGCGCTCAACAGGGATAACGGCTGAGGCTGAGATCATTGCAAAAAATAACTGCATTGCAACAATAGGCTCACTGAATTCTGCTAAGGTTATGGATAAGGTTTCACGCGCACTTGGCGTGAAAACAAAATGCTATCTCAAAATTGACACGGGTCTTGGCCGCTACGGATTTATGCCGAGTGAGGTCGAGGATGCAATAAAGTGCTATGATTTTGAAAATTTAGAATTCGTCGGCGCATATACGCATTTTTCATCAGCCTTTACTAATGAAGGCTTGACAAAGACACAGCTTGTTCTTTTTAAGGACACAATGGCACAGATTGAAAAGGCCGGCAAAGACGTGGGTATTCTTCACGCAAGTAATTCCCCTGCACTGCTTAACGTTTCTGACGTTTGCCTTGACAGTGTGAGAATCGGCTCAGCCTTTACAGGCAGGGTTATCACAAAGAATAAGTCAGGGCTTAACAGGCTCGGCAGTCTTGAGGCTGATGTTATTGAAGTTAAAACTGTTCCTGCAGGATACTCGATCGGCTACAACGGACTGTATACGACTAAGAGGGAAACGAAAGTTGCTATTGTTCCTATTGGTCACTATGACGGCTTCGGACTGGCTAAGGAAAAGGAAAATGCTGATTTTCATTCAGTCCTGTCACAGTTTAAAAAGTATCTGAAAAAACAGCGTATGTACGTTAAAATAAACGGCAGAATGTACAGCGTTATCGGTGAAATCGGGTTGTCGCATACAGCAGTTGACGTTACAGGAAGTGATGTCAAGGTCGGTGATTTAGCAAGCGTCGACATCTCCCCGCTTATGGTAAATCCGCGAATACCGAGAATATATAAATAGTAAAAGGACGGCTCGCGCCGTCCTTTTTTGTTTAGTCTAATATTTCAAGAATTTCTGCAAATTCGGGTGACGATTTGAATTCGTCTGACAGAGGATATTTTTCAGTCATCAGTCTTTTAATATGGGAGGATGCAATATAGGTACTGCCGAGAGTGTGCTTATCAAATTCTTTGCCTTCAAAGAAATCTGAATGCATAACAGTTATTCTTTCCATTTCGTCAAATTTCTTAGCAAGATTAGCACATTTTTTCAAGTTTTCGACAGCCTTTTGAACATTCCCTTTTTTGAAATATAAATGACCGAGATGACCGTGAAGATAGATAATATTTCTCCACATACCGCCATAATTACCGTCATTATAAAAGCTATTTGCTATAAGCACTTCAAGCTCTGCCGCTTTTATTCTGAAATCAACCGAAATTGCGTCATCAATATAAGCACGAACATAATGAGATATTCCGTGAGAAAGAAGGGAAATTTCCTCCTCAAGTGCATCTTGACCTTTTTCTCTGCATTTCGGATGGTCAAACGGATACAGATATGACGATAAAAACTCCTGTCCGTCACGCATATAAGGCATCTGTGAAATTATTTCTTCAGATTTTTCCTGCAACTTAGGGTCATCAAGATAATGCGAAAGTGTGTGATAATACGCAGCAAGATAACGCTTGGAGCATATACGAATTGAATCAACGGTACAATTCTGCTGTATATTGTCATATATCCTTTTAACCTCGGTCAAATCAGCATTATAGTCACTATCACCCTTGCCGTAAAACATTATGTCACCGAGCTTGCGAAGCTGAAGTCTGAAATCGGTTGGGTAGCTTGCGAAGCTGAAGTCTGAAATCGGTTGGGTAGCTTGCAATAGCTTCGTCAATGATTTTATGCTTCATATCACCGTCTGAAAGATTGTCATATTCTTCTATGAGTTTAAGAATTTTTTCTTCATTCTCTGCACGGTTGACGCCAATCA
>JAFLSA010000006.1 GCA_022511185.1 Eubacterium sp. | reverse complement strand
CCACCGACCCCTTGCATGTCAAGCAAGTACTCTAACCAACTGAGCTACGCCTTCAGGTATTTAGTTTTATTACGCCGCAGGTTTTATATACCTGCGGCGTATGGAGCTGGAGATGGGACTTGAACCCACGACCTATTGATTACGAATCAATTGCGCTACCAACTGTGCCACTCCAGCTTATTGGTAAATTTATGTATCGGCTACTGTATGCTATTGCAATAGCCTGTTTCAAAGAAAATGAAAAATACTTTCGTAAATTCTCTTTCCTTTAGTATTATACACAATTATCAGATAAGTTCAAGTAATTTTTTAAAAACAAATTCAACACTTGATTTTCTGACCTGATTACGCCCGATTTCGCCAAACTGCTCAGTAAAGGTTTTAACCTCACCATTTATTGAAAATCCGAAGCAAACCATACCTATAGGCTTTTTTTCTGTGCCGCCGCCGGGTCCTGCAACGCCTGTAATACCGACGCCGACTTCACTTTTTGCGACCCTTGCAACACCCTGCGCCATTTCATATGCCACCTCTTCGCTCACAACTCCGTTTGAAAGAATCGTGTCGGCCTTAACGCCTAAAAGAGAAATCTTTGCCTCATTCGCATAAGTCACGAAAGACATATCAAGCACCTTTGAGGCGTTGGTAACGTTGACAAGATTGCCGCAGCAAAGTCCACCTGTGCACGACTCTGCAAAGGCAATGTGATAGCCCTTTTCAATTAATTTATCGACAACCTGTTCCTCAAGTGCCATATTTATCACCTTAATATTACTTTACGTTATTCTGAATTTTTGCCGCAGTCAGCGTATTTTGCATAAGCATTGAAATTGTCATCGGTCCTACTCCTCCGGGAACAGGAGTTATAAATGAACACTTGTCCTTAACGCTTTCAAAATCAACGTCGCCGCAAAGCTTGCCGTTTTCATCTCTGTTCATACCGACGTCAATTACAACTGCACCTTCTTTTACCATATCGGCTGTAACAAATTTTGCTCTGCCGATAGCAGCGACAAGGATATCAGCCTGACTTGTAACAGCCTTAAGGTCTGCTGTTTTTGAATGTGTTATCTCAACAGTTGCATTCTCGTGTAAAAGGAGCATTGCCATAGGCTTGCCGACAATATTGCTCCTGCCGATAACAACTGCCTTTTTGCCTGTCACGTCAACACCTGTTGAATGTATAAGCTCCATAACGCCTGCAGGAGTGCATGGCAGAAAATTATAATCCCCTATCATAATTGCGCCGACATTTACAGGATGAAATGCGTCAACATCCTTGATAGGTGCAATTCTGTTAATAACCTCTTTATCGTCAAGGTGCTTAGGTAGCGGAAGCTGGCAGAGAATACCGCTGATTTCAGGTCTGCCGTTAAGTTCTTCAACAAGCGCGTTAAGCTCCTCTTGTGTGGTGCTTTCGGGAAGTGCAAACTTTTCGCTGTAAAAGCCGACCTCCTCGCAAGCCTTTTCCTTATTCCTTACATAAACCTGTGATGCAGGATCCTCACCTACTATTATAACAGCAAGTCCCGGTGTAATTCCGTTTTTCTTAAGCTCGACAGTTTCAAGTGCAACTCTTTCCCTGACCTGTTTTGAGACTGCTTTTCCGTCAATTATCTGTGCCATTTTCTTTCTCCTTATCATCATTATTTATCGGTACTGTTTCCACTGTGGTATCTATGTTTTCCGTAGGTTCTGTATCTTCACTAACCTGAGCCACGCTGTCAAGCTGAAGAGCCTTTAGCAACGTTCCCTTTTTCATCTTAACAAAGCAGGTCACAAATGCGATTGCAAATACGACCACGATGACCATTGAAAGAAGCTGACTGACTCTCAGTGAAGTATTGCCGATATAAAGCGAGTCTGTTCTGAGACCCTCAACGACTGCCCTTTCAAGTCCGTACCAGATGCCATAAAGCATAAAGATTTCGCCCTTGAATTTTCTGTGCTTATGAACGATATAATTAAGTATAAAGAAGCCTAAGATACACCATACGCTTTCGTATAAAAATGTCGGGTGAACAGGTAAATCAGGGTCAATCTCCATACCTTTTGCAGATAGAGTATCCGCAGTTAGTGAAAGTGTTTCCTGAATTTTTAAGCTCCACATTCTGAACGGCGACGTAGTGGTATTTGCACCGAACGCCTCCTGATTAAAGAAATTACCCCATCTGCCTATACCTTGTCCGATAAGAAGTCCGAGTGCGCCGAGATCAAGCAGATTCGGGAAATTAATTTTACCAATCTTACAGCCTATCGCTGCACCGATAAGCGCACCGATTATACCGCCGTAGATGGCTATTCCGCCGTTCCAGATCTGCGGTATTTCCGCAAGGTGTTCCTTATAATACGACCATTCAAAGATAACGTAATATGCTCTTGCGCAGATTATGCCGAAAATCGTGCCCCAGATAAGAACGTCTGTCATACCGTCAAGGCTCATCTTCCATTTATACGCCATTCGTCCGCCGTACAAAACGGCAAGCGTAAAACCAAAGGCGATGATTATGCCGTACCAATGTACCTCGTGACCGAAAAGCGTAAAGGCAACAGACGGCAAATCGAAATCAATTCCAAGCCCTTCAAAATAAACTCTTGTATAATTACTCACTTGTCTTCTCCTTAACTACAGATAATGCACTATATTTTTCATCAAGCATATCAAGAAGTCTTTTTTCAACGTCCTCTTTTGTGACAGACTTATAAATATCCATTGCATCAAAGACTGAATAGCCGTTAAAATGAGCGCTTACAAGACTGTTGGCAATCGCATCAATATCGTTATATTCCATAATTTCTCTGCCGTAGAGAGAACGCCTTGCAGACTCAAACTGCTCGTCATCAATTCCGTTTTCTTTAAGGTATGCAACTGCCTTTTTAATTTCGTCTGCAACGGCCTGAGGATTTTCACTCTCACCGTCAAAGGTCACTGCCTCATAGCCGTAGCCTATGAAATATTCCTTTGAAAAGCTTGTGTTGATAAGTCCTTTCTCAAACAAATCGTTATAGAGCTTTGAGGTATCGCCTGCAAGGATTTCAAGCAGAATCGTAACCTCAATAATCTTTCTGATATCCTGAGTCAAATTCTCGCATTTTTCCTTATAACCAAAGGAGAATACAGGCATACTCATTGCAAGATTGTATTCACAGTAGCTGTCAACAATATCCCTCGGCTCATTCTCAAAGGCACGCTCAATTTCGAGGGGAGGAGCCTTTTGAAGCTCCCTGTCACAGACTGAAAGCACTTGCTCGGGTGTAACATTTCCGACAACTGCAAGGCACATATTGTGAAGATTATAAAACGTGTTGTAGCAATCGTAAAGGAGCTTGTCTGTGATCTGTGCGATTGAATCAACAGTACCTGCAATGTCAATGCGTACAGGGTGGTTGTGATAGAGAAGTCTTAAAAGATTAAAGGTGCTCATCCAGCCTGCAACATCATAATACATCGTGATTTCCTGACCGATTATTCCCTGCTCCTTTTCAACCGTTTCTTTAGTGAAATACGGGTGAGTTACAAAGTCAAGGAGTATTTCCAGAGAAGCCTCAAAATTATCACTGCACTGGAAAAGATAGCAAGTCTTGTCAAAGGACGTATAAGCATTTGCAGATGCGCCCGTCTTTGCATATCTTGTAAATGCGTCAAGATCCTCACTTTCAAAGAGCTTATGCTCCAAAAAATGAGCAATACCCTCAGGAACAGTTGTCCACTCGTTTTTGTCAGAGCGCTTAAATTTCGTATCGATTGAGCCGTATTTCGTACCGAACACAGCATATGCGGAAGAATAATTTTCCTTTGGCATAACGAAGATTTTAAGCCCTGAGCTATGGTCTACCTCAAAATATTTTTCACCTAAGTCAGTAGATTTAATTTCTCTCATTACTCTGCCTCCTTTGGTGCTGAAAGCTTGTAGATCGTGTCAAGCGTCAAGAGTGATGCACATTTTTTTACGTCTTCCATTGTAACGGCATCATTTTCGTCTGCCGACTGCTTTGGTGTCTTAATTTCATCAGATGTGAGCTGATTAGCGTACCAGCCTTCTATTACCTCAGGCGCATCATTTACAGACATAATGGCATCCCTGAGACCGATTTTTGAAGAGTTGAATTCCTCCTCAAAATTACCGTTTTTGATTTCATCAAGCTGGTGCATAATTTCGCTTACAGCCTTGTCCATATTTTCCTCGTTACATCCGCACTGAATCATAATACAGCTCTTAAGCCTTGTGTAGCGTGCAGAGCAGTAATAGCAAAGGCTCAGCTTTTCACGCACGTTTGCAAACAGCTTTGAATACGGACCGCCCCCGAAAATATCGCAGAAGGTACGCATTGCCGGTGTAAGCTCATCATCAGGCTTAAGATTAACACGAAAGCCTAAAACAAGCTTTCCCTGCTTAACGTCAATACGCTCCATTTTTTCCTTGACCTCGTCACAAGAAGGGACGAACACGGCATCAGGAAGCTTAGTATAATTTCTTTTTACAGATGAAAATTTCTCTTTAAGATGCTTTGCTGCTGTATCTGTATCGGCACTTCCGACGACTGTAACCATAATCAAAGCCGTTTCAAGAGCATTTTTCCATGCGTTTAAAACGTCATCTGCTGTGATTTTTTTCACGTCGTCGACTGTACCGTAGCGGCCAATGGCGTATGGCTCGCCGGCGAACATAAGCGCCTCAGCCTGTCTTAAAACGTACACTCTTTTTTCGTTTTGCTCAGACTCGATTTTTTCAATAAGGATACGCTTTTCAGCCTCGATATCCTCATCAAAAAATTTGCCGTTATCATCAAGCCTCGGCTCAAACAAAAGAGATGTAAGAAGCTTTACACATTCAAGTGAAATACTCTCGCCGTCAAGGGAAAATTTATCGTCAAGACTTGTTATACCGAGCTTTAAGACCTGACTTTCGCCCACCTTTGAAACGACGGCTGAAAGTGATGCACCGTACAAAAATGCAAGCCTTTTATTAAGATTTGTAAGGCTTGGGTATTCCCTGCTCTTTCTTGAAAGAAGATTTATTAAAAGCGCATTTACTGATGCGGTTTCTTTTTTTAACGGCAAGGCAAGGCTTATTGCAATCTCGTTTGTTTTAAAACGATTTGCGTTTACGCTTAAAAGTGTGACGCCCTGCACAATTTTTTTTTGAATAAAGCTCAATTTGATTTCCTCCGTATTTAAACGTTGTGCTTATTAATATAACATATTATTACCAAAATTTCCACATTTTATTTACAGTAATAAATATAACAGGGCAAGAATGAGCTTGTTGTCCGCATTTTCCTTTGACAAAAGCATAAGAACAGCGAGAATAACAAAAAAGGAATTGTTACTGTCATTATCTTCGTTTTCTGGAATATTAACTTTTTTCTGCTCTTTTTCCTCATCAGATTCGTTTATCTGTGGGGCAGGATTTCTCATTTTCTCTGTGGCTTCATTGACATTAGTATGTACGGCAGGAGGGGTGTCATCGGCCGTGAATCTTGATGCACGGTTTTTCATTTCCTGCACACGTCTCCTTGCGGCGTTTATATCTTCTTCCGAAAACTGCGGCATTAAAACAACTCCTTTAGAAGCGGCAATATTTCAAACAGTCTTAATATTCTCACTGCCTGATCAGCTTTATTTTGTGTTTGAGGGTCAAGGTGCGGTTTAAGCGCCATTATAAGATCGGCATTTTTGCTTTTCGTATTATTCATTTTATCGAATATTGTCTTTGCCTTCATTATCATATCAAAGTCAATATTATCAAAACCGCTCCCCATAGACAGCGCATTTGTCATTGTGGCTAATGCATTAGAAGAATTATTTGCATTATTCTCCGGTACAGGCGGCGGTGCGCTTTTTTGTGCCTCCTCACCAAGAATTGATGAGGCGACACCCTTTAGCATATTTATATCATCAGCGCTTAGATTATTTATTATATCATTTAAGTTATCCATATTACTTACCTTCCATTAGTTTTTTCATAAGCTCCTTTGCCTGTGGAGTTGACAAAAGTTTTTCGGCTGCCTCCTTATTTGTTAAAACGTTTTTGAGCTGTTTTGTTGCCTGAGATGAAAGATTTTTATTTATAAAATCATCAAGCTTTCCGTTCTCTGCCGCTTGCTTCATTTTGTTCATATCAACGCCTGTTTTCTGCTGAGCGGTTTTCATAAGTCTGTTTAATTCATTATTATTCATTGAAAAAATCTCCTCTTTATTATATAATATCTATTACAATCTATGAATTAAGGCGGCGATTTATGAATGAGAATTGTTGTTCTTTCCGACTCGCACAGGGCAAAAGGGAACTTGTTTGATATCGTTGAAATGCATAAGGACGATGCCGATTTGTTCATTTTCTTAGGTGACGGCAATAGTGATTTTGACGACGTGCTTATGCTTTATCCAAAATTGAAATATGAGCGCGTCTGCGGTAACTGTGACTGGGATGCACCTTATCCTTATTACAAGGAAATTACTGCAAACGGCAAAAAGCTCTTTATCACGCACGGTCATCCATTTTACGTTAAGCACGGATATGATGAGCTTATCAGACAGGCAAAGGCTGTCGGTGCAGATATCTGCCTTTTCGGTCATACGCATACGCAGTACACGGATTGCATTGACGGTATGTATATAATGAATCCGGGTGCAGTCTGCGATTATAAATATGGAATGGTTGACATAATAAAAGCAGGTATCATTTTACTGCCTGCGTCATTATAAAATTATAACCCCTATCGTTGTGATAGGGGTTGTTTTTATGAAAAGGTAAAATTGCCGTTGCTGTAATCTACAGTACATTTTTCACCTAACTTATTTTCAAGGATAAGCTCTGAGAGTCTGTCCTCAATTCTGCTCTGAATTGCTCGTCTGAGCGGACGAGCGCCGTATACCTTATCAAAGCCTGCATCTGCAATTTGTGTAACTGCATTGTCCGTAAAGGTCAGCTCTGTGCCCAATTCCGCAAGCTGTTTTTTGAGAGATGAAAGCATACGCCTTGCGATCTCTTTTATATCCTCTTTTTCAAGCTGGTTGAAGACGATTATCTCGTCAATACGGTTGAGAAATTCAGGCTTAAAGGTCTTCTTTAAATCAGCCATTACGAGCTTTTCAATATCCTTGTTTTCGTTATCGCTGTCGTCACCAAAGCCGAGTGCTGACTTCCTGTCAGTAATCTTTGATGCACCGACATTTGAGGTCATAATAATGACTGCATTTTTAAAGCTTACCTTTCTACCTTGCGAATCGGTGAGAACACCGTCCTCCAAAATCTGCAAAAGCATATTGAAAACGTCGGGATGTGCCTTTTCAATCTCGTCAAAAAGGACTACTGAGTAAGGCTTTCTCCTGATTTTTTCAGTAAGCTGTCCGCCCTCGTCAAAGCCGACATAACCCGGAGGTGAGCCGATAAGCTTTGATACAGTATGCTTTTCCATATACTCGGACATATCGAGCTTTATGATAGCATCTTCGTCGCCGAACATCGTTTCTGCAAGAGTTTTGCAAAGCTCGGTTTTGCCGACACCTGTAGGACCTAAGAAGATGAACGAGCCTATCGGGCGCTTTGGATTTTTAAGTCCTGCTCTGCCGCGGCGGATTGCCCTTGCAACGCCTGAGACGGCTCTGTCCTGACCGACAATTCTTTCGTGCAAAATCTTTTCCATATTAAGAAGTCTTTCGGACTCCTCTTTTGTAATCTGATTTGCAGGTATTCCCGTCCACGAGGAAACAACTGATGCGATATCCTCAGTTGAAATCTCTTTAACCTTGTGAGAGGAAAGATTTTTCCACTTCTCCTTTTCCTCCTCAAGCAAGGTTTTGAGGCTGTTTTCCTTATCTCTGATAATTGCCGCCTGTTCAAAATCCTGTCCTCTTACGGCTGAAGCCTTTTCCTCCTCTAAGGACTTTAGCTCCTTTTCCATTTCCTTTAGGTTATCGGGAACTGTATAAGCCTTAAGGCGAACTCTTGACGCGGCTTCGTCAATAAGGTCGATTGCCTTATCCGGTAAAAATCTGTCTGCAATATAGCGTGACGACATTTTTACTGCGTTGATGATAGCATCGTCTGAAATCTTAACCTTGTGATGCGCCTCGTATTTGTCACGCAGACCCTTGAGGATTTGTATCGTCTCCTCCTCAGTAGGCTCACCTACCGTTACAGGCTGAAATCGTCTTTCAAGAGCCGCATCCTTCTCAATATTCTTTCTGTACTCGTCAATCGTCGTTGCACCGATTACCTGAATCTCGCCTCGTGCAAGTGACGGCTTAAGGATATTTGCCGCATCCGTTGCGCCCTCTGCCGCACCTGCGCCCATAATCGTGTGCACCTCGTCAATAAAGAGGATAACGTCCTTAGCGTTTCTCACCTCGTCCATTGCCTTTTTGATACGCTCCTCAAAGTCGCCGCGGTACTTTGTACCCGCAACCATTGAGGTTAAATCAAGGGCGACGATTTTTTTATCTGTCAGAAGCTCAGGCACTTCACCACGTACGATTTTAAGCGCAAGACCCTCTGCAATAGCAGTTTTGCCGACACCGGGTTCACCGATAAGGCAAGGGTTATTTTTCGTACGGCGTGAGAGGATCTGAACGACTCTCTGAATTTCCTCGTCTCTGCCTATTACCGGGTCAACCTTACCTTCTTTGGCGGCGGCTGTTAAATCTCTGCCAAACTCGTCGAGGGTAGGTGTCTTCGACTTTCCGTTTTTAGTCTTTTTGGAGCTTTCGTTCGCGCCCCTGCTGCTTCGTCCTACTGAGGACACAAGCTCGTCAAAAAGCTGAACCTCGTCAATCCCGACAGAATTGATAAACTTAACGGCGTATGAATCGCCCTCCTGCAAAAGAGCCATCAGGATATGCTCGGTATCAACAAAGCTGTGGAGCATTCCACGGGCAATTTGAAATGCAGAGTCAAGCACTCTCTTGCTTCTCGGAGTGAAGTCATCCGGGGTAAGCCTTGTAGGATTTCCTATTCCGATATTTTCTTTAATAAAATTTTCTATGTCCGTTTCAGTAATTCCCTTGCCGTCAAGCACGGAATATGCAACGCCTGCGCCTGCCTTAACAAGTCCTAAAAGGATATGCTCACTGCCGACGTAATTATGTCCAAATCCTTCGGCAGACTTAATGGCAAGATTTAAAACGTCATTTGCTTTTTGTGTAAAATAATTAAACCTATACATAATTAAACCTCCCTTAATAATATTGCTATAGGACAGAGGTATCAAATCAGCCTATGTACGTAATTTTCTCTCCTGTAACACAATCTGTTCGCAAATAGCTGTAAGGTTATCAATTGCACTTTGCTCAGTAATTCCGAGACTGATTTCATTTGAAAGCTCGTAAAAATCGCCGTGTCCTGAAAGCATCGGCCTAATAGAAAAGCCTAATTTTCTGACCATCGTGCTGAGATCAGACATCATATTCCTTTCACTGATCGCAGGAAGATGAAGTGCGAAAGATGCCTTCATTCCCGTGCCGAGATGCATTGGATTCGATGTTAAAAAGCCGAGCCTTTCATCAAATGCAAGCTTCATATTTTTGATAAGTACGTTATCGATTTCGTCTGCTTTTTTATAAGCAGTCTGCAAATCCTCGCCTGCTGTCATAACAGATAATCTGATATGATCCTCCTCACAGAGCATAATGCTGCAGCTTTCATCCTTTGATATGAGGACAGCTGAATACTGAGGATGCTTTGCCATTTGAGGACTGATATGCCCCTTTTCAACAAGGGCTATCTTCTCCATATCCGAAAGGCTGTTAAGCTCAATCAAGTCAAATTCACCGCCAAGAGACGAATTTTTCAGTGCTGCAAAAATTTTTCTGCAAATTGATTTTCTGATTTCATTACTCATTCTGCAAGGAAACGGCACCTTGTCCAGATTCCTTGCAAGTCTTATTTTTGATGAGAGAACAACGTCTGAATTGTTACCCTGTGCGCTATACCACTTATTCATTTGTGCCCTCCGTCAATTCTTTAATCTTATCTCTGAGGACTGCTGCATCCTCAAATCTTTGTTCCTTGATAGCATCCTTAAGCTGTTGTTTGAGCGTATCAAGCTGATTTGATTCAGTCTCAGGCTCAGTCTTTTTTGGCTCCTCCTGTTCATCATATGAAATAAATTTGCCGATATGCTTTGTATTGCCGTGAATTTTACGAATAGAGGGCTCAAGCCTGTCTGAAAACTTTTCATAGCAGTCGCTGCAGCCGATATGACCGGAGTTTACAATATCGTTAAAGGATGAACCGCAGGTATGACATCTGTCCACCCCTGCAAGCGAGTTCATCGCCGCAACACCTGCTCCAAGGAAATTGCCGAGAAAGCTGTTTGCGAATAAGTCATTCATACTCGGCATCTTAAATTCCTCCATTACGCCAAGCTCTTTTGCGCATTTTGAGCAGAGGTGCATTTCATCAACCTGACCGTTAATATTCTTTTTAATATGAGTTGTTGCCTCATTTTTATTACAATGCTGACATAACATAATATTACCTCCTATTTTAGTTGGCAGATTCGCCTATTCAATATAAGCTAAAAGCATTTGCTTTAGCTGATTTGCTCTTACCGTATCTTTTATTTCAGCAGGCAAACCCTTGAAATTTGAATCCGATATTACGGCAAGCATCATCTGCCCTGCCTTGTCGCTGACTAATCCCTGATAATTCAGATTATAAATATGAGCCTTTGCGTTCTTTTCCCCAATTGAAGAACCGATAGAATTAATCAGCGAAACAATTGCGTTTTCCTTACTGGCTGCTCTCGTTATCATTATACAGCCTCCGCCGCCTCGACGTGATTCGATTCTATAGCCCTGCTCAGGAGTAAATCTTGATGTGATAACGTAGTTAATCTGACTGGGTACACAGCCGAGCTGAGCCGCCAGATCATTACGCTGAATCTGAATAGTCGGTGTTTCATCATCAAACATATCAAGAATCATATCTGCTATTACGTCGCTTAGTTTCATTTTCCAATCACTTCCTTATTGTTGGTCAAATTAAAGTCAAATAATCAGTATTGACTTTGACTTTCTTTGACCTTCTATGGTCATATTAGCACAAAGGTCAGGAAAAGTCAAGAACTTTTTTTGACTTTCTTTGACTTTAATTTTTAAAAGAAAAAAGCACTCGGTTTCCCGAGTGCCTTCGCCATTTAAGTGGCTACTTAATTAGTTGCAGCCGCAGCCACAGTCGTTGTTACCACAACAGCCGTTATTACCGTTAAAACCGCCTGCAAGTAAAATGATAATGATAAGGACGATAATCCAGTTTGCACCATTGTTATTGCATCCGAACATAATCTAACCCCCTTTCCCTTTTCTAAACTATCCTATGAAAAGGGAAGGGAATTGTTACAGAGTTTATTGAAATTTCATAAGCGGACTTAAACTATTCCGCCGTTTACGCCGAGAACCTGCCCTGTGATATAGTCATTTTCAGCTAAAAAAAGAATTGCCTTTGCTGTCTCTTCAGGTGTACCGAGCCTGCCGAGTGGTACTTCGTTTTCAAGCTCGGCTTTATCAAACTGCTCGTTCATACGTGTATCAATTATTCCGGGAGATACACAGTTTACGGTTATATTGCTTGGAGCAAGCTCCTGTGCAAGTGCCTTTGTCAGTCCGATGACTGCCGACTTGCTCATTGAATAAGCTACCTCGCAAGATGCACCAAGCTGACCCCACATTGATGAAACGTTGATGATTGCTCCGCTGTGCTTTTTTACCATTGACTTAACAGCATATTTTGATGTAAAGAAATATGATTTTGCATTGACGTCATTGACTGAATCGTATTCATCTTCGGTTGTATCGTTAATCATTTTTACAAGACTTACGCCTGCATTATTGACGAGTATGTCAATATCACCGACTGTGTCAAATAACTTTTTAATGTCAGACACCTTTGACAAATCGCATTGAAGCTTTGTCACGCCGTCAAAATCAGGCTGTGTTTTGTTATACGTAATATACACGTCATAGCCGTTTTCTTTAAAAAGCAGTGCCGTCTCCTTGCCTATTCCCGTTGCACCGCCCGTTATGATTACCTTTTTCATAATATCACCAAGGTGATTGTATCACATAAGGTTGTAATTTTCAATTATATAGGTTATAATTAAAGTAATATAAGTAAAATACATTGAGGTAAATCTATGGAAAAGGAATTTTACACAATATCCGTATACGTTGACAAGGATGAAAATATGATAGGTATTCCCTGTGGTGAGAGTGACGCATACGGTATTGCCGATATAGACAAGGTTGTACTTTTAAACGCACCTTATACAGACAAGCAGATTGAAAGTTTTATTGAGGAGGTCATTTCCTACTGCTACACAAAAAAGCACAATGACGCCTCCCCTGTTTCTACTATTGAAAAGTACACAAAGAAAAAAGGATTTGTCAATGCGACTGCTGATTTTACGCTCCTTTCAATCGTTAAAACAAAGACAAATTATTCTTTAATGCCGACCTTCAACGATTACGAAAAGGGTCCGCTTGCTATTGACGATGACGAGCGTATACTTATGAATCCGTATAAAGAAGGCGAGCTTGCCGAGGTTATTAAAGATTTCATTCAGGTTTACGTAAGAGCTAATATTTTCTATAAGGAAATACAGGAGCTTGAGGAAGAAAAGAAAAAGAAAAACAGTTAATTTATGAAAAGCATAACTATCAGCAGTAAGGATGAGGGGCAGAGAGTTGACAGGTTTATTACAAAAACCTTTGACAGACTGCCTAAATCCCTGATGTTTAAGGAAATAAGAAAAAAGAATATTAAGGTAAATAAGAAAAGATGCACTCCCGAGCAGATACTTAATGAGGGCGACGTGCTTGAGCTTTATCTGAAGGATGATGTTTTGCACGTTAAGGAAAAGTATTATGATTTTCTTAAGGCGTCAAACGAGCTTGACATTATTTATGAGGATGAAAACATAATACTCTTAAATAAAAAGGTAGGTATCCTCTGCCACCCTGACGGGAAGGATTACACCGACAATCTCGTTGCAAGGCTTAAAAGGTACCTTTTTGAAAAGGGTGAATGGGATCCTGATTCGTCTTTATTCACTCCGTCACTTGCAAACAGGATTGACAGAAATACAGGCGGAATCGTTATCGGCGCAAAAAATTCACAGGCTTTAAAAATCATCAATGATAAAATCAAAAGCCGTGAAATTGAAAAATACTACCTGACTGTCGTTCACGGCAAAATGCCGAAAAAAAGCGAAGTGCTCACCGCTTACCTCACAAAAGATGAAAAAAAGAATATGGTGACGGTTACTGATAATCAGGTGCCGAATTCAAAAGAGATTATCACACAGTATACAGTGCTTGATTACTATGATGACGCATCACTTTTAGAAGTAAGGCTCTTAACGGGAAGAACTCATCAGATAAGAGCGCACCTTGCACATATCGGTCATCCGCTTTACGGTGACGGCAAATACGGCATCGACAAGGGCAGGTACAGGCAGGTGCTTTACAGCTATAAGCTGGAATTTAATTTTAAGGATGAAAATGCTCTGAGCTATCTTAACAAAAAGGTATTTCAGGCAGAAAATATAAAATTATTAAATGATTTTAAGGAGAGAAAGTTTATATGAAAAAATTTATGAGAATATTGTCCCCAATTCAGCTTGCTATTGTCGGCATACTTGATATTGCCGTTATCGGCTACACGATATTTGCAATAAAAAAGCTGATTCAAAACCCGAGGTCAACCGTCATTTTCTTTGCCGCTTGTGTAGTCGTAGCACTTATTGTAGCAGTACTTGTTACAAAGGAAGTAGTTTCCCACGGCGTGATTTTCCACGATGATGAAATGGAATTTACAGGTCTTGATTCAGACAATATCTTTGCTTATGAGAATATCGTAAAGGTTGAAACACAGAAGGATGATAAGCCGAGTTTTGTTAAAAATTATATTGACAGGCAGTCAAAAATCATTCTGACACTCAAAGATGATAAGGTTGTAACAATAGACATCGGCATTACAACAAAAGGCACGCTCAAAAAAATAAGTGATGAAATCTGCTCACACATAGGCACACAGCCTGTTGAGATTAACGAAACAGCAGTTGATACACAAATTGAAACATCCGATATTGATATTGAAGAATAAACTTAAAGCCGTAACGGAACCGTTACGGCTTTGATTTTTATTTTTTATCCTACTTTACCTGTACCGGAGCAGTGAGTGCACATTGCATAACCTGTACCGTTACATCGTCTACAGGTGTGTTCAATCTCGTATGAGCTTGAGCCTCCGCCATAATTCGGAGCATTCTCAAATGTAGTATAGTAACCTGTGCCATGGCAGCTGCTGCAAATAACCTCGCCCAGTCCGTAGCAAATAGGGCAATCTAATTGCACTTTAGTGTATGGCGCAACAGTATAATCATTGTAGTCAAAGTTATTATTGTCATTGTTGGTAGTACTGTCGACACTTTCAAACACACACTCTTTTTCATATGAAAGTACAAATACACCTCCGGCATAACTAAGGACTATAGACTGATACTTATTATCACCATCAAATACGTAAGTATATTCATTGGAATCTTTATATGGGGCTTCCGCTTCAGTGTTTCTCTGATAACCGCGAGTGGCAAGATAATTTGCATAATTTACTACTTTGTCAGCAGAAACAGTGCCATTATAGGTTTCATACATCCCATAAACAAAAGTGGGTGATATATTGTACATTTCTGAAAACCTTACTATTGGCAGAACTCCGCTTGTATCATCTTCTGCATGTACGTCATCTATAGAATCTTCTTGTGTCTTTTTATCGCCTCTCCAGAAGTCTCTGTAAATACCCTTTGTGAATCTTGTCTCTTCGCCATTTTTGTCGCATAAAACAAGTGTTTCTCCGTCAAATTCATATGAACATGCAAAATTCATTTCTTCATCATCAGGATATGTAAAGAATACTGTATTATCCGTTAATCTATATTCATAAATCAAATTCACAATTTCATAATTATCAGAATCAATGTACCTTACTACTGTGCCTTTGTCGTCAAAAGTATATTCCTGATAATAGTTACCAAAGTCTTCGTCAACACCAATCTCATACCAAGAGCCTAATACGCTCGTATGTGAAGAAGCGGTGTTCCCACTATACGTATTCAGCATTGCACAAGATGCAAGAGAAGTCATACATACAATAGCCATAATAACAGCAAGTGTTCTCGTTAAAGCTCTTTTCATTTCTATCCTCATTACATTTTTGAAATTTCTTCCCGGAAGGATTCAACGGAGTTGAATTCTTTATATACGGAAGCAAAGCGGACGTATGCCACCTCGTCAATCATCTTGAGCTTTTCCATAATAAGCTCGCCGATTCTTGCAGAAGTAACCTCACGGTCAATAGCTGACTGGAGCGTTGCCTCAATCTCGCTGATAGCCGTTTCAAGCTCTGAAATCGTTACAGACCTTTTTTCACAAGCACGAAGCATACCCTTTAAAATCTTATTGCGGTCAAATACTTCCCTGCTCTTGTCCTTTTTAATAACGATAATCGGCACGTCTTCAATCGTCTCATACGTCGTAAAACGCTTACTGCACTGAAGGCATTCACGGCGGCGGCGAATACGCTCGTTCTCGTCAGTAGGACGTGAGTCAATAACCTTGCTTTCTTCAAAGCCACAGAATGGACATCTCATATGAAAATCCTCCCAAAGTGAAGCAAATAATTAATAAAAAAACTTCACTCAATATTATTATTCATATTATAACACAATATATAGAAAAATGCAAGTATTTTCACTTTACATCAATATATTGACATCACATAGACTTTTTTAGGTTGTATTCCCTGTTATTGTATATGAACATCCAAACTGCCATTGCGCAGATTATAAAATAGCCGACAAACGACCACAAGTCAGGTATCTGACCACCGAGGAAAAAGTATCCACTGATGGCTGTGAAGATTACATTTGAATAATCGTATACTGAAATTTCTCTGCTCGGTGCAAAGGTGTAAGCCGCAGTAATAGCGAACTGACCGCCCGCTGCACACACGCCGACCATAATAAGATAAAACCACTGCAAGGGTGTCATATAGTGGAAATTGAATATAAGATAAGGCGCTGTAATCAAGCAGGAAAAGAGAGAAAAAAAGAACACGGTAAATCTGCCGTTTTCGCCCTTATTGCCCATATGGCGTACAGCGGTATATGCGCCGCCGGCACACACTCCGCCGATAAAGCCGCACACTGACGGAAACAGCTCGACGTTAGACATCGTTGGCTTGATGATGAACATTGCACCCACAAAGGCGATACCGATTGCAACAGCCTGCTTTGGCTTAACCTTTTCCTTTAAAAAGATTGCCGAAAAAATCAGAGTGAAAAACGGACTCATTTTATTCAGTATCGCAGCGTCGGCAGTTGATGCCATTTTCGTCGTGGCGTAGAAATTGCCGAACACTCCGAGAAGTCCTGCACTTGATCTGATCAAGTGATATTTTAAACAGCCCTTATGCGGCTTAAAGCTCTCTTTATTTTTAAGCAGAGTAATTGATGCTATGAACAAAGCAACAAGATTTCTGAAAAAAACCTTTTGCGCAACAGGCAGATCACCTGAAAGATTGATAAAGCTGCTCATTCCGCTGAAGCTCAGTGCCGACAGCAGAATACAGATTATACCCTTTGTCCTGTTACTTACATTTGCCATAGCTTTTCTAAATAGTCCTTGCTTTCCTTTAATTCTTTTGTAACATCATAGCTTTCTGCATAAATTTCAATTACACAATCGCCATGATAGTCTGCGCTGTCCATAATATTTTTAAGTCTTTTAAAATCAAAATCGCCTTTACCGGGAGGCAGGCAGTCGCCGAGTTTGCCGTTATCACTTATATGAATATGCCTGATATCGTTTTTAAACTCTTCCAAAAATGCGAAGGTGTCCTCACCTGCACGAACAGTCTGCTTGATATCAAAAACCATATTGAAATCAGAGCCGAGTGCATCACGCATTTTTTTGCAAAAGTCGATTGACTGGCTCTTGAACTTATTGACGTTTTCCTGACATACAGTAACGCCCTCTGCCCTGCCGAGCTCGACCAAAGTCCTGAAGCGTTCAAAATATCTTTCATCAGGGATAGGAATTTTAGGCATAGCAACTGCGCCGTGAATCACAACAAATTGAGCGCCAAGCACTGCAGCAGCGTGACAAGTCTTTTGATAAAGACCGATATAATCATCAAAACGTCTTTTATAGTCGCCGAAAATACAAGAGGATTCCAGAAAACTTGAAAATGGATGAACCGATATTACGTCTACCCCTCCGTTTTTTGCAATCCCGTCGAGCTCCTTAACAAACGGCTCCTCAAGCTCAGACGGTGCATTCATAAATATCTCAGCCTTTTCAAAGCCAAGCTCACAAACCTTTTTTAATGCCTGCTCTGTCTCCAAGGGATAAAAGCAGGATGTAGATGCACCAAGCCTCATTATCCCAAAAACTTCTCCACGCAAGCAAGGCGAACACAGATGCAAAGCAGCTCTGCCGCAATGTCAAGCTCGTCAACAGGCGGGAAGGACGGAGCAATACGAATATTGCTGTCATCAGGGTCAACGCCGTAAGGATAAGTTGCGCCTACTGTTGTAAGCGTAACGCCTGCTTCCTTGCAAAGCTCGCCTGTTCTTTTAGCACAACCCGGCATAACGTCAAGGCTGATGAAATAACCGCCCTTTGGGTTGAACCAATTTGCGATTCCCTTGCCGCCAAGCTCATTTTCAAGATGCTTTAAAACGATATCAAACTTAGGCTTGAGAATTGCAGCGTGCTTTTTCATATGCTCAAGCACACCGTCTGCGTTTTTGAAAAACTCAACGTGGCGGTGCTGATTCATTTTATCGTAGCTGATTGTCTGAGCGTTAAGACGCTTTTTGATAGCGGCAATATTGTTGTCGCTTGCGATAAGTGCAGACACACCTGCACCGGGGAACGTGATTTTTGAAGTTGAGCAGACCTCAATAACCATATCCTCATTATCATATTTCGGGAGAATATCAAAGATATTTAAAAGCTCGTCGCCGTTATCATCAAGATCGTGAATACAATATGCATTGTCCCAGATGAGTCTGAAATCCTTTGCGGCAGGCTTCATAGCGGCAATGCGCTCAACAACCTCATCACTGAAGGTTATGCCCTGCGGATTTGAATACTTAGGCACGCAGAACATACCCTTAACGCTCTCGTCCTTGATAAGCTCTTCAATAACGTCCATATCAGGTCCGTCAGCCTTCATAGGTACGTTAATCATCTTAATACCGAAATGCTCACATATAGTAAAATGCCTGTCATATCCCGGTACAGGACAAAGGAATTTCACCTCGTCAAGCTTGCACCAAGGGGTACTACCTGCGCCGTGAGTGTAGCACTGGCTGATGTAATCAAACATAAGAGTAAGGCTTGCGTTTGGACCGATAATAACATTCTTAGCATCAACGCCCATTAAATCAGCAAACAGCTTTTTACAGCTTGGGATACCGTCAAGTATGCCGTAATTGCGAACGTCCAAACCGTCAGCGACATAATCCTTTACGTCATTAAGCCCCGCTGAAAGATCAAGCTGATCCTTTCCAGGCTTTCCGCGGCTCATATCAAGCTTTAAGCCTCTTGCCTTGAATTCATCATATCTTTTTGTAAGTTCATTCTGCTCATTAAGCAATTCTTCTTTAGTCATTTCCTTATACATTTTACTCATATAAACACCTCACAAATTATTTTGGTATAGTTTACCACATTTATATAATTATTGCAAATATTTAAAAAAACAGAGTTGAAAATCAACTCTGTTTTTTATAAATCCTGCAAATCAGCATCGGTAATATCGTTTTCTAAATTATCCCGTGCCAAGTCATTGTCAATTACCGAATAAGCGTCTGAAATCGGTTTTTCAGATTTGTTCTTAGCCTTCGCATTAGACGGCATATGATAAACCTTTTGCGACGGAGCCTCTGTACCTGCAATTATCGGACGAACACGCACATTTCCGTGCTTTGCCTTCCCCTGAATTTCAGGAACGGCTGCGGCATCATTTCGTGCTTTTGTATGCGTACGCTCCGGACGCTTCATTCCCTTTTTTGCCATATAAATCACCTCAGATATATTTTTAACAAGTGAGGTAATTATATTCAACACCGAAAATTAATCAGAGATATACTTTTTAATTATGTGATATATTTTATCACTGTGAACGATATAGCTGCCGTGATTTTCATTCGGTATTATTTCAAGCGTGCTTTGGGGGATATTATCGGCTATCGATTTTGTATGCGACTGCTTTATAATATCTCTCTGCCCTGCGAGTACATAGGTCGGTATTTTTATTTGTCTTAACTGCGAAACGTGAATATCAGGCTCACTTATCATCATTTTTACAAGCTTATTTCTTGTTACAAAATAAGCAAGCTTATAGAAAAAAAGATTAAAGCCTGCAAGTCCATTCGGATTAATATTCGCTCCGCTAATTATCAGCTTTGATAACAGATATGGCTCTTTAATTGCTATAAGCAAACCGACTATTCCGCCGTCACTGAATCCGTAAAATATAGGCTTTTCAATTTCAAGTGACTTAGTAAATTCAATGACGTCATCTGCCATAAGTTCATATGAAATCTTCTCTGTATTCTCACTTTCACCGTGACATCTGCTGTCAATTGCATAGACCTTATAATCTGTTTTCAGTCTTTCAATAAGCTTATCAAAAATCTTATGACTTTCACTGTTTCCGTGAAGTAATATTATAGGCGCACCGTTTCCGTAAACCTCATAATTTATATTCACATTATTAACTCTAATTATCATAGGCTCTCCTATAATGCCACATAGCAAAAGAGCGGGAGACAAGCTCCCACTCTGATAAATTTATTTTTTAAGTGCAATTCCTTTTGCTTCAAGGCCTGCGATTACACCGTCAACAATCTCCATAACCTCTTCACGTGTGAGCGTTTTTTCAGGGTGAGCAAAGGTTATTCTTGTTGTTATTGATTTTGAGATTTCATCCCTGTAGGTGTCAACGACCTCAACCTTTTTGATAAGTGTGCTCTTTGCCTCGTCAATAGCCTCTGCTATAGGGGCAAACTTGTCGCTGATAAATGAAAGGTCTATTTCGATTGACGGGAACTTTGACGGCTCTTCGTATGAAATGCTATCGTTTGAAAGAGCGGCAAATTCCTTAACGTCAAGCTCAGCAAATACGATTGCAGCTTTCTTATCAATCTTCTTTGAAATAACAGGATGAGCGATGCCGATTTTACCAAGCTCTCTGCCGTCACAGATAACAGCGTTGAGGTTTCTCGGATGCTCGTATGAGTGCTCTGCTTCGACTGCCTTATATGAAAGGCTCTTGTGCTTGATATCGTCAGTGATTACTGCAAGAATATCCCTGAGCTCAAAGTAGAGCTGTTCAACAGATTTTGTTTTGCTGAATAATGTGATAGCGAGCTTTTTGCACTCGTTGCAAAGATTATCTTCATTAACACCGTCTACGACTCTGCCGATTTCAAACACGCCGAAATCAGTTGAATATGATGTGTTTGTCTTAACCTGACAAAGCTGGGTCGGAACGATTGATTTACGGATAGTTTCAATATTAGGATTTGTTGCGTTAATCAGCTTGATATTGTCCTCAATCTCAATTCCAAGTGACTTGTACTCGTCGAAGTATGCCCATACATATGAGTGAAGCTCGTGGAGTGAGAAGCGCTTAACAAGGATATCCTTGATTTTATCTTCAACTGTTTTTTCAACGTCTGCCCTTACAGGATAAAGCGGAGCATTTGCCGTATGGATATCAAAATTATCATAGCCGTAAATACGTGTGATTTCCTCAATGATATCAGCCTTGATAGTTACGTCCTTTGTGGCTCTCCAGCTTGGAACAACAACGCTGAAATCATCATCGCTCAGCTCAACCTCAAAGCCTAATGATGAAAGCGTATTAACGATTGTGTCATTATCAATCTCAATTCCTGTATATCTGTCAACAAAAGCCTTGTCAAAGTCAAGCTTAACTGTATCATAATGAAAAGCGTACTCGTCTGTAAGCGCTGATACAACCTGAACACCGCTGTCAATATCAGTCATAAGCTTAACGAATCTTGCGATTGCAGGAACTGTCATTTCAGGGTCAAGGCACTTTTCATAACGCATTGACGCATCTGTTCTGTGAGAAAGACGAACTGTAGATTTACGGATTGATACAGCATTAAATGTTGCAGATTCGAGTGTAAGAGTTGTTGTGTCTTCAACAATTTCACTGTCAAGACCACCCATAATACCTGCAATTGCAACAGGCGTATCGCCGTTACAAATCATAAGTGTATTTTCGTCAATATTTCTCTGAGCTCCGTCAAGCGTCTGGAAAATAAACGGAGTGTCAAAACGCTTGATTCTGATTTTTTCAACCTTTCTACTGTCAAAAGCGTGCATCGGCTGACCCATTTCAAGCATTAAATAGTTTGTTAAGTCGGCAAGGAAATTGATCGCACGCATACCGCAGTAGAAAAGGCGGATACGCATATTAACAGGACTTATACTTGTATTGATATTCTCAACCTGAAGGCAAGAATATCTCTGGCACAAGCTGTCCTCAATCTTCATATCAACCTTAGGGAGATTGTCGTATTTAGTCAAATCTACTGTATCGAGCGGTTTAAGCTCTCTGCCTGCAAGAGCGGCAAACTCACGGGCAATGCCGTAATGTCCCCATAAATCAGGACGGTTTGTGAGTGACTTGTTATCAACCTCAAAAATGATATCGTCAATCTGGTAAGCCTCTTTAATGTCTGTACCATTTGGAATATCATCTGTAATTTCCATAATACCTGAGTTATCGTCACTGATGCCGATTTCCTTTTCAGAGCAGCACATACCATTTGAGGTATAACCTGCAAGCGGACGCGGCGCAATTGTAATATCGCCAATAGTTGCGCCGACCTTAGCGAAGGCTGTTTTAAGACCCACTCTTACATTTGGTGCACCGCATACAACGTCTGTAAGCTGGCCGTCGCCTGCATCAACCTTTAAAAGATGAAGCTTTTTAGAATCAGGATGATTTTCAACTGATTTAATCTCAGCAACTACGATCCCGCTTATATCACTGCCCTTGAAGAAAATCTCATTCTCAACCTCAGCAGTTGAAAGAGAAAAACGGTGAATAAGCTCAACCTTATCAAGACCTGTAAAATCAACAAAGTCTGAAATCCAATTCATTGATAAAAACATTTTGATTGCCCCCTTTCTTACTCGTCGTCAGTAAACTGTGACAGGCTCTTAAGACTGCCGCTGTTTAAATCACGAATATCTTTAATGCCGTATTTCATCATAGCAAGCCTTGTAAGTCCGAGACCGAAGGCAAAGCCTGTGTACTCCTCAGGGTCAATTCCGCCCTCTTTAAGCACCTCAGGGTGAATCATACCGCACGGACAAAGCTCAAGCCAGCCGCTGTGCTTACAGGAGGCACAGCCCTCGCCGCCGCAGATAAGACAGCTTATATCAAGCTCAAAACCCGGTTCAACGAATGGGAAAAATCCCGGGCGAAGCCTTACCTTTATATCCTTCTGGAACACTTCTGAAAGCATAGTTTTCATAAAGTAGATAAGATTTGAAATTGAAATATTCTTGTCAACCATAACGCCTTCCATCTGAAAAAAGGTGTTTTCGTGGCAGGCATCCGTTGCCTCATTTCTGAAGCATCTTCCGGGGAATATTGCTTTAATCGGCACGCCGTCATTTACAAGCGCGTCCTTATATTTTTTGTAAATTGCATTCTGTGCGGCAGAGGTCTGTGACTTTAAAAGCTGACCGTTTTCAAGATAATAGGTATCCTGCATATCACGGGCCGGGTGATGCTTTGGAATATTGAGCGACTCAAAGCACTCATAGTCAGTTACAACCTCGCTGTAATCCTCAACGGTAAAGCCCATTGATTTGAATATCCTCTCGCACTCTCTTTGAACAAGTGTGATAGGATGATATGAGCCTCTTGAAAGATTTGCAGGCATTGAAAGGTCAAACTCAGGCATAAGATTAATTTGAGCCTCAAGCTCCTTTTTCTTAAGCTCCTCAGTCTTCTGGGCAATTTTGTTTGCAACAATACCCTTAAGCTCGTTTACCTTTTGACCGAAAGCCTTTTTTTCCTCGTTAGAAAGCTCCCTCATACCCTTGAGAAGATCGGTTACAGAGCCTTTTTTACCGAGATATGCAATACGCGCACTCTCAAGCTCAGACATACTTTCAATCTTTTCAAGCTCTTTTTCAAACTTTTCTTTAAGACTAATAATCTTTTCGTCCATACTAACCTCCTAAAAAAACAAAAACCGCCTCAATAATGAGGCGGAATATATCCGTGGTACCACTCAAATTGCAGTAAAAACTGCCACTCAAACGCTTTAACGCAGCATCTACGCCCTGCTTAGTTACTCGCAAAGTAGCTCACAGGCTGAAATTCGATTTAAAAAATATATATGCTCTCACCCACCGCATATTCTCTGAAATATTATTCTTAAACCTACTTACACCCGATCACAGCCGTATTGGTATTAAGAAGATTATAATCATAAAATGTGTGATAAGTCAAGTGTTTTAGAAATATAATTACAAATATAAGTAAAAAAAGTATTGTAATTTTGTTAAGTTGCGTATATAATTATTGTGTAATGCTTTACAGGGAGGTGACTTTACCGTGTCAGATAAAACAATGACTTTCAGAATCGGTGACGAGAAGGAAGATATTATGAAGGAGACTTTGACAGAGGTTTATGATGCACTTCAGGAAAAAGGATATAATCCGATAAATCAGATTGTCGGCTATATTCTTTCAGAGGATCCGACTTATATCACGACTCACAATAATGCAAGAAGTCTTATCAGAAGAATTGACCGTGATGAGCTTATGGCAGCTATGGTAAAGTCTTATCTCGATTAATAATAAAGGAGGGTTATCTTTGGCAGAAAGCAAAGGGGAAAAGTTCCTCGAGTACAAAGGTAAGCCTTTGGTTAGATGCGGAAAAACAATTTACTATGGTAATATGAGTGACCCATACGTAATTTGTCTTAACGTTCTTGACAGCAAGGATGTTGGAGACTTAAATGTATCAGGTAAGGTTGTTATTCAGCTTATCAATACTGACCCTGATGTATCACCAAAGGAAAAAATAGTTAAAAAAAGTGAAAAGAACGGTCTTTTCAACGCATTAGACCTTGGCGCTGTCTGGCTTGAAAGAGCGCTCAAATAACAGCAATTAACCGATTGTTTTTCAATCGGTTTTTGTTTTATTAAGGAGTAATAAGTTATGTATACAGCAGATGAAAAAAGATATGAAAAGATGACGTATAATTTTTGCGGTGAGAGCGGACTTCAGCTTCCGAAAATTTCAATCGGACTGTGGCAGAATTTCGGTATCAATGATGACTTTGACACGATGAAGGATATTATCCTCACCGCTTTCGATAACGGTGTGACGCACTTTGATCTTGCAAACAATTACGGCCCTGAACCGGGAAGAGCTGAAATAAACTTTGGCAAAATCTTTAAAGAAAACCTTAAGCCTTACCGCGACGAAATCATCATCAGCACTAAGGCAGGCTATGAGATGTGGGACGGTCCTTACGGCGGTAAAGGCGGCAGCAGAAAATATCTTACGGCATCTCTTGACCAGAGCCTACAGCGTATGGGGCTTGAGTACGTTGATATTTTCTATCACCACTGTATGACGGCTGAAACTCCGCTTAGTGAAACTGCGCTCTGCCTTGCAGATGTTGTCCGTCAGGACAAGGCGCTCTACGTTGGTATCAGCAATTATGACGGACGTACAATGCACAAAATGAATCATAAATTTGATGATTTAAACGTGCCGTTTATCATTAATCAAAACCGCTACTCAATCTTTGACAGAAGCATTGAACATAACGCTTTAAAGAAAGAGGCACAAAAGAAGGGCAAAGGAATTATATCCTTCTCCCCTCTTGCGCAAGGTCTGCTTTCAGACAAGTATGAAAACGGCATACCCGAAAATTCACGCCTTTACGGCAATGAAAGGCTGCAGGCTAACGTTGGTTATGATGAAAAACGCAGACGTCAAATCAAGGAGCTGTGCCAAATGGCGCACGAGCGCGGACAGACGCTTTCACAAATGGCAATTCAGTGGCTTCTTGCAAGAGGCGGCGTAACCTCCGTTTTAGTCGGTGTTCATTCAAAAGAACAGCTTCTTGAAAATCTTAAGTCGCTTGATTACGCACCGCTTACAAAATCTGAGCTTAACAAAATTGATGAAATAACAAAATAACGCTTAATCCAAAAACTCTATTTTATAATCAATATTTCGCATAGTTAAAACGGATAGGCTGTTATCCTCATTTTGAATCAGGATAAAATCGCCGAGTGATATTTTTCCCTCATATTTAAAGCCGTTGTCGATTTTCTTGGCGTTTAACTGTTCGGTCCTATTGATATAGTCAAACACTTCGTAAATGACTATGGCAGGGTTTTGCTTTTCAAAATTCTTACCGTTTATATCGTATGTGAAGTCATTATAGGAAAAGCTCAGATTTTCACCGTCATAGATCATAGTCATTCCCTGAGCTGAGGTTGAATTTACCGTGACGGTAACGTCGCTCTCTGTTTTACAAATTTTGCACTCATATGAAAAGTCCCCCGAAGTTACTTTAACATTCTGCTCGATTGTTAAAGGAATTTCGGGGGTATAATTTTTTACTTTACAGCCTGATAAAATTAAAAGTATCAATAAAAGCGGTGCAAGTTTTTTCAATCAAATCAGTCCTATGCCTCAAATTCGGACATCAAAGCACCTAAAATAGAAAGCATATCGTCGACAGTCATTCCGCGTTTTGAAAGCTCCTTAGCCGTTATGTCACCGCAAAAGCCGTGAATGAAAACGGCAGACTTTGCAGCCTCAATCGGCTCAATGCCCTGAGCAAGGAACGAGCCTATCATACCTGTGAGCATATCGCCTGTGCCGCCCATAGCCATACCGGCATTTCCGTTTGTATTGACAAAAACAGCCTTACCGTCAGTCACTACTGTATTTGCTCCCTTGAGGACAACTACAATATCATTTTCCTTTGCAAATGCCTTTGCGACTTCAATTCTGTTCGCCTGAACGTAACCGGTGCTTTCACCTATGAGCCTTGCCATTTCAGCAGGGTGCGGAGTAATTATAAGCGGTGCTTTTTTATCCTTTATTATATCTATGAAGGGTGCAACCGCATTTATACCATCAGCATCCAAAACAACAGGCACCTCGCTCGTTTTTATCACGTGACCGACTATCACCTGTGTGTCATCGTTGTTACCAATCCCACAGCCTATAGCAACGCTGTCTGCCCACTTAAGCTCGTCAAAAATATCATTCATTGCGCCGATTGAAATCGTCTTTTGCTCGTTTTCACAAAGCGGTTTAAAAATCGGCTGTACCATATGCGAGGTCATCACAGGGTAGATAGATTTAGGAAAAGCGCATTTCAAAAGTCCCACGCCTGTTTTAATTGCCGCTTTGGCAGATATCACCGCCGCACCCGGCATAAGATAAGAACCGCAGATATTAAGCTGATGACCGAAGGTACCCTTATGAGCGTTTTTGTCAGGCTTTGGGAAATTCTTTTTTATGTCGGATTTAGTAATCGTCTGAACGTAATCTGCATCATAACAGCTTTCGGGTATGCCGATATTAACCGTTACAACTTTACCGCAGTAAGCGTTTGCAGGCGGCAGAACGTGGGCAAATTTGAGAGTTGAAATTGCTATTGTCAAATCAGCCCTGACTGCGTTTATAACCTCGCCCGTTGTGGCGTCAGTACCGCTCGGGGTATCAATGCTAATTACTACAGCGCCGCTGTTATTGACCGCATCAAAGACTTCGCCAAACGGCTCTCTCGGCTCACCGTGAAAGCCTATACCGAAAATGCAGTCAACGATGATATCACAGTCAAAATCGTATTCAACAAAGAAATAATCCTTAACGCCATTAGCAACTGCCATATCAAAATACATCTTCGGTTCGGGCAGTTCAGGTGCTTTGTCGGCAAGGACAATGCTTGCATCAACGCCCATTTTTACAAACAGGTCTGCTATAACGAAGCCGTCGCCTGCATTCTTGCCGTTACCGCAAATAACGGCTATTTTTTTATTCTCAATGCAGTCGCCATAATGCTTGAGTATTTTGTTAAAGCAGGCGGTACCCGCGCTGAGCATCAAACCCTCCTCAGTAAACTCACCCTGAAAGGCACTCTCCTCAACCTGTTTAATTTGCTTAGCTGTTAGAATTCTCATAAAATCACCATATTATAACTGTTGCAATTGCATAATCGCCGTCGTGTGAAATTGACACGTCACAATTTGAAACGCCGTTGATATAAGGCTTGCCTTTATCATCGTGGAGTATTTCAATATCGGTAAGCGGTAATGCTATACCTGTGCCGACTGCCTTAAAATAAGCCTCCTTGCAGGCAAAAATGCCGGCAAAGCTCTCTGCTTTTTTGCAGTATTCCCTCTCCCTTTCGGTAAAAACCTTTTGAAGAAAAGAAGGGCTTTCTATACTTTTTTCAATTCTGGAAATCTTAACAATATCCGTTCCAATTTTATACATTTCATTCACCTATCGGCTTGACAACAAACGTGAATTTTTTGCCTGCAAGCGAGCCAAGGCGGTACTTCTTAGTAGGTGGCGGTCCGCAGGAATTCGAGCCGGCGCCCATAACCTCTGCATCAAGGTTAATACACGTCGTATTATCGGTTAAATCCTCCCTGTGCTTTGCCTTTGCACAGTCCTGAGGTGTAAATGGATTCGCCGAGAACACAAACGGCTTATTGACTGCCTCAAATCTGAGACCGATACCGTCGTCATCAGTTATCTCAGCAAAGCGTGTTTCGCATCTCGTTGCGCTCTCCTGTGGCTTAATATAATTTTCGTGCATAGCTGATACGGTGCTTTCATAAATACCATTCACAGTATGCTCTTTAAAATCAGAGAGATTTACGTACGGGCCTAAGCCGAAATATTTTACGTTATTAAACTTTCTCGGCATTTCAAGCTGAACACCGAAGCGCGGAACAAGCTTGACTGCGCCTGAACTGATGCAGTTATAATCAGCCTTAACTGATCCGTCACCGTAAACACTCAGCTTTGTATCCACCCTTGCAACCTTGAATCTGATAGGTGTTTTAACCGTAACTGTGCTTATGATTTCAACGCAGTCGTCTTTTATCTCATACCTGCATTTTTTCACAAAGGTTGACTGGCTTTCAAGCCTGTACTTTTTCCACGCAATACTGATATACATATCATTATCAAGCGGTGCTCTGTAAAACTGCAGTCCGATACCCTTGAAGTCACTTGACGGAACCTGATTTATAAGCTCCTTGCCCTTGTAAACGTATGAGTCGATAAAGCCTGAGGCTCTGTCAAAAATCATACTGCCGTTTTCAAAGGTGATGAAAAGGCGTTTTTCACTCTCCTGTACCTGCGGGGGATTCGTCTTTTTTATGTCAGCTATAAGCTCGCCCTTTGAAAGCTCAATTTCTTCGCAGGCAATAGAACACTCGCCGTCAAAATATTCAAACTGAATGACAGTGTTTTTCTTTTTATTATAATCGAAATTGTCAATTTCAACCTTAGCAGACATCTGCGGTTTGATATCGAGTTCAAATTCACCGTCGGAAATTGAAATGCCGTTTTCAAGTATCTTGTATTTAACAGACAGCTTAGCATTTTCAAAATACTTATGGTTAAAGAAAGTATAGCTCGTTGTGCCGTTCTTTGTCGCTCTTACAGGGCGGTAGCAAGCCTTCATCTGATAAGCGCCTGAATGAGGCGTTCTGTCAGGATAGAAAAGACCGTCAACACAGAAATTCTTATCATGCTTAAGCTCGCCGTGATCTCCGCCGTAGGTGTACTGATATCTGCCGTCCTCGTGGTAAATTGCGTGGTCTGCAAACTCCCAGATACATCCGCCGAGCATATTGTCAGCGCTATAGAAGCACTTAACGTATCTTTCAAGCTCGCCTGCGCCGACACCCATTGCATGAGCGTATTCGCACAGATAAAACGGCTTTGTGTAAAACTTACGAGGCAGGCCGTGACCCTTTGCAATCCTCTCGCAAATCTGAGGGAACGTGTACATCTGTGAAATCACGTCATACGCCCAGCGTCTTGTTCGGCAAACACCCTCATAATGAACAGGTATAGGTGTGAGCTTTTTAAGATTATCATAGCAGTAATCCTGATTTGCATAGCCGTGTGATTCGTTGCCGAGTGACCACATTGTGATTGACGGATGATTTTTGTCACGCTCAAACATACGGTAAACTCTATCCCAGTAATGCTCCCTCCACTCAGGGTTATGCGAGCACGCACCGGGTCTGTGAAGCTCTACCTCACAGCCGTGAGTTTCAATATCAGCCTCGTCAACGACGTAGATTCCGTATTCGTCGCAAAGGTCAAGGTATGCAGGGTCAGGAGGATAATGGGACGTTCTGATACAGTTTGCGTTAAACTCCTTGATTATCCTGATATCCCTTTCCATTTCCTCAATAGTCAGAACATAGCCTGTCTTTGGGTTCGTATCGTGGTGATTAACACCGAGAAGTTTAATAGGTTGATTGTTGAAATAAAATACGTTTTTCTTAATCTCAATATGCTTGAAGCCGATATTCTTTTTAATAACCTCAATTATATCCTCACCCTTAGAAAGCGTGATGATAAGGTCATAGAGATACGGATTTTCCGCCGACCATTCAGAAACCTCTAACGAATCAAAGGTAATGCTGTCTATTTCTGTTGGGGTAACGTTTACCGATTTCGAGGCAATCAGCTTGCCGTCATCATATAAAAATGCGGTGAGCTGGCAATCGTCAGTCAGCTTTAATGACGGACTGATTTGAAGCCTATACTCCCTGTCTTTAAGATATTCGGTTTTAGCCTCGAAATCATAAATTGAGTTGCTGCCTGTTTTATAAAGCAGAACGTCACGGAAAATCCCGTTGCATCTGAACATATCCTGACATTCAAGATAAGTGCCGTTGCTCCATTTATGGTTTAAAACAACGATTTCATTTTCACCCTCAGTGATAAAGTCGTTAAGCTCAAACTGAGCTGTATTGTGACTTCCCTCACTGTAGCCTACGTATTTTCCGTTGCAGAAGAGGACAAACGCGCCTGCAACACCTAAAAAGCAGAGATAAAAATTCTGCTCTGTATTTTCAATATTGATAAGCTTTCTGTAAACACCTGCCGGGCAGTCCTCAGGAAAATGAGGCGGATCAGGCTTAAACTGATAGCGTGTGTTAAGATAATAAGGATTTTCATAGCCTGTATGCTGCCACGTTGACGGAACGGGAACGCTGTCAAAGCTGATTTTATCCGTATCAAAATCTGCAGGAATATCAAGGCAGTTTTTATAATATACAAAGTCCCACTCACCTGAAAGGCATTCCACCATAGACGAGCTGTAACGCTCATTTCTTATATCCGTGCCGTCAAGCTCAGAAAGAGAGACAAATGGGATAAAATATGAGCGTGGGTACATAACGTTTTCTTTAAAGACTTTAAAGGTCTTGTAATTATCTGTTTTAAGGTTATATTTCATACGTCAACCTCCATATTTAGATAACTTAATTATATACTAAATTCAGCGATATTACAAGAAAAAGGTATCAGCAAAATCGCTGATACCTTTTTCTTGAAGTTTATTTATGGACTTCGATAAAACGTATTCCCAATTTTCCTAATTTAGATGAAAGGTAACTGCTCCAAGTATATGTTCTTACTTGAACCCTGCCTGTACCGTCAGCATCTGCATCCGCAACAGTAAAACCATTTGCTGTAATTCCGACTATTGCCATTGAATGACTATTTCCATTCGCATTAGCATAGGTTCGGATATGAGCACCTACTCCTGCTGAAGAAATAAGACTTTTTAATTTATCAGCACTTGGAGATTTCACGTTTGTTGAGCCTGAAAGATTATAGAAGCTATTACTTGCAGTATGTCCACAGTGACCGTAGAGCTTATGCTGAATATAACAGACATATCCGTAACACCCGCTTGCACCGGTATATACTCTTTTGCCGTTTACGGTGGCATAATTTGATTCATTAAACTTACTGCCGACCTTATATTCGCCCATCTTGACGCCATTAACCGTAAGAACGTTATTACTTAAAGAGTATGAATCATTACTCCACGGGGCTGTAGTAACAGTCTTAGCAACACACCAGGGGGAATAGACGTTGTAGCTTTGACCGTTAAAGGTTGTTGCTTTGTAAGTTCTGA
>JAFLSA010000059.1 GCA_022511185.1 Eubacterium sp. | reverse complement strand
GACTTGAAATCAGCATTATGAAATCAGTCGGTGCCACAAATAATTTTGTAAGATTTCCGTTTGTGATTGAGGGCATAATTCTCGGTGTATTTTCAGGCACAATCGCTCTTGGACTTGTCTGGGGACTTTACGAGCTTGCAATCAGCCAGTTCGGTGACTTGTTAGCATCACTTAATTTAGTTGCAATTCCATTTATGGATTATGCACTTATGATGCTCGGCTTATTTGTTCTTATCGGTATCATATGCGGTGTCGGCGGATCACTTGTAACGATGAGAAAGTATCTTAATAAAGAAGGCAGTGAGATTAGCGATGTTTAAGTCAAGATATAAATTCATTTCTTTGCTTATGAGCTTAGTGCTTGTTGTCACTTCATTTTCTTTTGGTATGACAGCGCAGGCTGACACCTCAGCATTAAAAAACAAAAGAGAAAAAATACAAAGTGAAATTGAAAGTGCACAAAGCAAGCTTGACAAGCTCTCCGCAGAAAAAAGCAAAACTGAGGAATATCTGAACACTTTAAGGTCAAAAATAGATCTGTTACAGGATAAGATTGATAACCTTGAAAGTGACAAAAGTGCACTTCAGGCAGAAATAGATGCAATTCAGAAAAAAATAAACGAAACAAAAACAGAGATAAATAACGTTCAAAATGAAATAGACCAAAAGCAGGCCGAGTTTGATGAAAGCTATGAGGTTTATTGTCAAAGATTGAGAGCTATGTACGTTTCCGGCTCTGCCTCAACGCTTGAGGTTTTGCTTACCTGTACCGATATGAGTGCAATGCTTACACGCTCGCAGATGATTAAATCTGTATCGGAGCAGGATAGCCGTAATCTTGAGGATCTTATGAAAAAGATGGAAGAGATTGAGACTAAGAAGCAGGAGCTTGAAATCAAGATAAATGAGCTTAATGAGGATAACGCAAATCTTGAAAATGACAAGAAGATACTTCAGGACAGAATCAATGAAATCAATGCCTCAAAGAGTGAGCTTGACAAGGAAGCTGCAGAATGCAACGCGCTTATGAAAGAGCTTGCATCCCAATCCTCAGAGTATATGGAGCTTATCGAAACGAACAAAGAAAAGCTTCAGAAGATTGAAGATGAAATCCGTGCAGCAGCTGCAAGCGCATCATATGGCTCAGGTTCAGGAAGACTTCGTTATCCTACAAATTCACGCTCAATTTCAGCAGGATATCCGAATTATTCTAACGGTAGCTATCACGGAGGTATAGATTTCCCTGTACCAAAGGGCTCAAATGTTTACGCCGCTGGAAGCGGAAGAGTTATTCTTGTAAAATATTTAACCTACAGCTACGGTTATCACATTATGATTGACCACGGCGACGGTTTGTCAACGCTTTATGCGCATAACAGTGAGATACTCGTAAGTGTTGGCCAAAGTGTTTCTGCAGGGCAGGTAATAGCACGCAGTGGTTCAACAGGCAATTCAACAGGTCCGCATTGTCACTTTGAAGTGCGAGTAAACGGTAACCGTGTTAATCCGTTTAGTTATCTGTAGGCAAATTAGCCATTTTAAACACAGTTTTTTAATATAAATCAGGGGTGAAGTCAATGAAACAGTCAAGTCTTATATTTAAGGTATTACCTGTTTTATTGGCTTTCTGCCTTTTATTAAGCCCTGCTGTGCCTCAGACGGTTCTAATAGTAAACGGTGCGCAATATAATAATTATGATAATCTTTCAAATGAGGAAAAGCAGGCGTATCTTGAACAGCAGCTCAAGGAGCTGAATGAAAAGCTCGATAATCTGGCAGATCAGTCAAAGGATACTGAGGAATATATCAGCGCCCTCGACGAGAAAATTAAGTATATGAAAAATCAGCTTAATCTCGCCGAAGAGGAAATGGAAAATTCCAAAAATCAAATCACAACCCTTGAAATGCAATATTCCAAAAACAAGGAGAATATCGCATCCCTTGAGGTTGAAATAGATGAGCTTTCTGAAAAAAGCGTAGTGCTTAAGGAAGAGTTTGACACGTCCCTTGAGGAATATGCCCAAAGAGCAAGAGCGATGTATGTCAGCGGGAACGTGAGCGTTCTCGAAGCACTGCTCACCAGCAATGATATTTCAACGTTTATGACAAGACTTGAAATGATCAGACGAGTATCAAAGCAAGACAAGGCACTTTTGGAAAATCTGCAGGAGCAGGGTAAAGAGCTTGATACTGCCCAAAAGGAATTAAGCGACAAAAAGGACAGCTTAACAAACAATCAGGAGGCACTTCTCAAAACACAGGAGTCGCTTAATATTACCGTTAAAAATTTAGAAGTGCAGCAGGTTGAATTTGCAGGCAAGCAAAAGGATTACGAAAACGAAAAATCTGAGGCTGACAGTCTTCTTCTGAAGCTTCAGGAGGACACAAAAACCTACAGCGAATACCGACATCAGAATCAAGACGAGCTTGATGAAATCAACCGCGAAATCGAGGAAGCGGCAAACAGGTATTTACAACAGCTTGAGGAGCAAAATCGCACAACCACTACAACAACTACTACAACGACAACCACCACTACTAAGCCTCAGTCAAGTAATCAGGATGGTACTGCCTCAACAACGAAAAAAACAACAACTACCACAACTCAAAAAACCACAACATCATCAAACGGTTTAAGTATGACCTATCCTGTTCCGACTCAGACAAAGATTACGACTGATTACGGAAATGCAGGCTATGCCGGTCATACAGGCGTTGACTTTGCCTGTGCCAGCGGTTCAAGAGTTGTTGCAGCCGAATCGGGAACGGTTATTATTTCAACCGATTTGACAAACAGCGACGGCTCTTACAGAAGCTACGGACGCTATATCGTTATAATGCACGACAAGAAAAATTCCTCCGGGAACTATGTTTACACCCTTTATGCCCATAACTCGTCGAGAGTTGTGTCAGCGGGTCAGCACGTTGATAAAGGACAACTTATTGCATACAGTGGCTCGACAGGTAATTCAACAGGTCCGCACTGTCACTTTGAGGTAAGGACACCAACGGCAAGCTACTCTGACTGCGTAAATCCCAGAAATTATTTACCCTAGGAAATGTAAATCAAACCTAAACCGCCTGAAATTTGTAAAGCGAAAGGAGTTTTGAAAATTGAAGATTAGATTTCTTTCGCTGATAATGGCACTTACACTTTTACTTTGTACAATAGGACAGACTGCTGTTTTTGCAGAGGAGGAGCAATCCCCGACAACTGAAACAACAACCGAAGCGACAACTGAAAACAGCGAAAGCACAACTAAAAAAGAAGAGAGCAAGCTCACGAAAGAAGAAGCACAGAAGCTTCTTGAACAGCAGCAAAAGGAGCTTGAAAAAAATCTTGCTGAAGCTGAAAAAAAGCTTGCAGAGCTTGAAAAATCCTCCAAGGGCACTGCTGAGTATATTGATACGCTTGACCAAAAAATAGGTTATATCAACGAACAGCTTACTATCCTCGAGAATCAGAATATGTCAATTCAGGAAGAAATTGACAGTCTTCTTCCTTCAATTGAGAAAAACGAAAAGGAGTTAAATGCTCTTTCAAAAGCAGTTGATGAAACCAAGGATGAAATTAAACGCCTTGAGGATAAATTCCAAAGCGTATATGAGGCTTACTGCATACGTTTAAGAGTAATCTACATAAGCGGTGAATTTAATATTCTCTCAGCTCTTCTCTCCTGTAATGACATTTCAAGCCTGCTGACAAGATATGAAATGATTAAGTCAGTGGCAAAAAGTGATACACAGCTTTTAAAAGAAGTTCAGGAAAAAACGGCAGAAATTATAACAAAGCAAGACGGACTTAACGAACAGCTTGCAAAATATGAGAAAGCAAAGGCAACCCTTGACAGTCAAAAGAATTCTCTTGAATCAAAGCAGAAAACGATAGAAAAAAACAGCGAAATCATTGCAGCCAACAAGGTAACGCTTGCGACCGACAGGGCAGAGAGTGACAGACTTCTGGCTGAGCTTACTGCGCAGAACAAGCAGTATACGGAATTCAGAAACGAGGACAGCGAGCTTATTGAAGCTGTTGAAAAAGAGATACAAGACCTTATAGTAGGGCTTATAACGCCTGATGAGGCCACAACTGCAACGGCATCTGACAAGTCAAAGGATAGCACAGGAAGCTTTACAACGAAATCTGATGTTTATTCAAAATCCGATGCAGTGCTTAATATGGTGTATCCCGTACCGGGTCATACCGGCATATCAGCAGGGTATCCGAATTATTCATCAGGGCAGTATCACGGCGGAATTGATTTCCCGTGTCCGAAAGGCTCAAAGGTAGTAGCGGCACAGGACGGTATCGTTATCACGGTTAAGCGTCTTAATTATAGCTACGGCTATTACGTGATGATTTATCACGGCACTGATGCAAAGGGTCGTTCAGTCGTTACGCTTTACGCTCATAATTCATCAATACTCGTTTCAGTCGGTCAGAGTGTTAAAAAGGGTGATCAGATTGCAAAGAGCGGCTCAACAGGAAATTCAACAGGTCCGCACTGCCACTTTGAGGTTCGCTTTAACGGTACACGCGCAAATCCAAGGAATTATTTAAGCTGATGAATAAGATTAATTACCAAATAAAGTTAGATAAAATAATTGAGAAAAACGAAAGAGAGGACATTACGCCCTCTCTTTTACTGCATAGCTGTTGTGCTCCGTGCTCAAGCTACGTGATAGAATATCTGTCAAACTATTATAATATAACGGTATTATATTATAATCCTAATATATCTGACAGAGATGAATATGAAAAAAGAAAGGCTGAACAGATAAGGCTTATAAACAGTCTTGAAACGAAAAATAAGGTGAGCTTTCTTGACTGCGAATATGACAGTAATGAATTTTTCAGTATTACCAAGGGCTATGAAAGGTGTAAAGAAGGCGGAGAAAGATGCTTTCGGTGCTACCGTTTAAGGCTTGAAAAGACGGCCGTTCTTGCAAAAGGAAACGGCTTTGATTACTTTTGCACAACGCTCACGATAAGTCCGCTAAAGAATGCGCAAAAGATAAACGAAATAGCCAAAGAAATTGAAGAGAAATACTCGGTACCGTGGCTCCCATCAGATTTTAAAAAGCGAAACGGATATAAGCGTTCTATCGAGCTTTCAAGGCAGTTTAATTTGTACAGGCAGAATTACTGCGGCTGTGTATATTCAAATACAAATGAGGAGAAAAGCGATGAATAAACCGCTTGCGGACAGAATTCGTCCGACTACGCTTGATGAAGTAGTAGGTCAAAGACATTTGCTCTCGGAGGGCAAGGCGCTTTACAACCTGATTTCATCAGGTGATATTCCGAATTTAATATTTTACGGCCCGAGCGGTGTGGGCAAAACGACTGTTGCGTCTATCATTGCAAATGCGACGAACAGAAGCCTGCGCAAGCTCAACGGCACGACTGCATCAACTCAGGATATCAAGGATATCGTTGCGGAGATTGACACCTTTACAGCACCTAACGGTATTCTCCTTTACCTTGATGAGATACAGTATTTTAACAAGCGCCAACAACAGAGCCTTCTTGAGTTTATTGAAAACGGAAAGATAACGCTGATCGCATCTACTACTGAAAATCCGTATTTCTACATATATCCTGCCATCCTTTCACGTTCGACTGTTTTTGAGTTCAAGTCAATTGAGAGTGATGAGATTATCCCTGCGGTTGAAAGAGGCTTCAGGCTCTTATCAGAGGAATATAACCTTGAGCTTGATATCGAGGACGGCGTGCTTGAAAAGATTGCGAGAGGCTGTGGCGGTGACGTAAGAAAAGCACTCAACTGCGTTGAAAACTGCTTTTTTGCCACAGTGACACAGGGAAATAAAAAGCATATTACCCTTGATATTACAGACGAGCTCGTACAGAAAAGCTCCGTCAGATATGATCGTGACGGTGACGAGCATTACGATATCATTTCTGCATACCAGAAAAGTATGCGCGGCTCAGACCCTGATGCGGCGCTTCATTACCTTGCAAGACTTTTGGAGGCAGGGGATTTGCCGTCAGCGTGCAGACGCTTGGTGGTTTGTGCGTGTGAGGACGTAGGTCTTGCATATCCGCAGATTATCCCGATAGTAAAATCGGCAGTTGATATTGCAATGATGGTCGGACTCCCTGAGGCGAGAATACCGCTTGCAGATGCCGTTGTACTTGTTGCGACTGCACCTAAGAGCAATTCGGTATATATGGGTATTAATGAGGCAATGGCAGACGTGCAAAAGGGCAATTACGGGCCTATACCACGCCAGCTTCAGAATAAGCATTATGACGGCGAGGACGCTGAGGTTAAGGGTCAGTTTTATCTTTATCCACACGATTACGAAAATCACTGGACAGCTCAGCAGTATCTGCCTGATATTTTGAAAAACAAGAAATATTATTCTTTCGGTCAAAACAAAAACGAGCAGGCATTCAAAGCCTACTGGGATAAGATAAAGGGAAATAAATAGAGGGAAACGATGACTAAAAAAGAGAGAGCATTAAAAGCAATAGAAATACTTAAAGAGCTTTACCCTGAGGCGATTTGCTCACTGACTGCATCAAATCCGTTTGAGCTTCTGGTAGCCGTCAGGCTTTCTGCTCAGTGTACAGATGCGAGAGTGAATTTAGTTACTCCTGCACTTTTTGAAAAGTACAAAACGCTTGACGATTACTGCAATGCCGACATCAAGGATATAGAAAAACTTATACATAGCTGTGGCTTTTACAAAAGCAAGGCAGAATCAATTATCGGTATGGCGCAGATGATAAGGGATAAATTTGACGGCAAGGTGCCTGATAATATCGAGGATTTAATCACTCTTCCCGGTGTCGGCAGAAAAACGGCTAACTTAATTGTCGGTGACATTTACGGCAAGGAGAGCATTGTCGTTGATACTCATATGATAAGAATATCAAACCGTATCGGTCTTGTTACTGACAAGGATCCGAAGAAAATCGAATTTGCACTTAAAAAAATTGTGCCTGCTGAGGAGGGTTCAGACTTCTGCCACAGAATCGTTTTGTTCGGCAGGGATACCTGCTCTGCGAGAAAGCCGCTTTGCGACGAGTGCAAAATGGCAGAGGTATGCAAAAAGGTCGGTGTGAAAAGGTGAGATCAAATATTGTGTTAATCGGTATGCCGGGAAGCGGTAAATCCACCTGCGGTGTAGTCGCCGCAAAGATGCTCTTGAAAAACTTTTTTGATACGGATTTGCTGATTCAGAATATTGAAGGCATCAGCCTGCAAAATATTATTGACACAAGGGGCAATGATTATTTTGAAGGGGCAGAGGAGAGCGCAATTCTTGATCTTGATATTCAAGGCACTGTCATAGCAACGGGCGGTTCTGTAATCTATTCCGACAAGGCAATGGAGCATTTGAAAACGCTCGGCAAAATAATTTATCTTCATCTTGATTATGAGCATATGTGTGGGAGAATAAGTGACCTCTCCACACGAGGAGTGCTTATGAAAAAGGGAGAGAACTTAAGGGATATGTATAACGAGCGTTTGCCCCTTTACAAAAAATGGGCTGATACCACAATTGACTGCAACGATAATACGATCGAACAGACGGCACAGGCCATAGTATCAGCCGCCGAAAATTAAAATAATTAATACTTGAACTTATATATAAAAAGTGTTATCATAGTAAAAATATAATCAGTATAAAACGGAGGCGAGTTTATGAGCGAATACGGCGCAAAGTTTGTAAAAGAGGGACTTACCTTTGACGACGTCCTTCTTATCCCGGCAGAGTCTGACGTTACTCCTGACAGAGTACAGCTTCAGACAAGACTTACAAAGGATATTACTCTTAATATTCCTCTTATGACAGCGGCTATGGATACTGTTACCGAATCGCGTATGGCAATTGCAATTGCTCGTGAGGGCGGTATCGGTGTTATCCATAAGAATATGCCGATTGAGGATCAGGCTACTGAGGTTGACAAGGTTAAGAGGTCTGAAAACGGTGTTATTACTAATCCGTTCTTCCTTTCACCAAATCATCTTGCATCAGATGCTGAGGAGCTTATGCACAAGTATCGTATCAGCGGTGTTCCAATCTGTGAGGAGGACGGCACATTAGTCGGTATTCTTACTAACCGTGATATGAGATTTATGGCAGATTACGGTGTTAAAATTTCAACTGTAATGACACCGAAGGATCAGCTCGTTACTGCAAAGGAGGGCACTACACTTGAGGAAGCTAAGAAGATTCTTATGCGATCAAAGGTTGAAAAGCTCCCTCTTGTTGATCAAAACGGTAAGCTTACAGGACTTGTTACAATTAAGGATATCGAAAAAAGCGTTAAATATCCTAACACTGCAAGAGATAAAGAGGGCAGACTTCTTTGCGCTGCGGCACTCGGCGTAACAGATGACGTGCTTGTTCGTGCTCAGGCGCTTGCAGATGCAGGTGTTGACGCATTCGTTCTTGATTCAGCTCACGGTCATAGTATGAATATTATGAAATCTGTCGATAAGGTTAAGAATGCTTTTCCGAATATTTCTCTTATCGCAGGTAACGTTGCTACTGCTGATGCAACGGAGGCGCTTATCAAAGCAGGCGCAGATGCAGTTAAGGTTGGTATCGGACCCGGTTCTATCTGTACAACTCGTGTTGTTGCAGGTATCGGTGTACCTCAGATCACTGCAATTTATGATTCAGCAGAGAGAGCTGATAAATACGGTATTCCTGTAATTGCAGACGGTGGTATCAAGTACAGCGGTGAAATCGTTAAGGCTATCGCAGCAGGCGGCTCGGTAGTTATGGTCGGCTCACTCGTTGCAGGCTGTGAGGAATCACCCGGTGACACTGAAATTTATCAGGGCCGTCAGTTCAAGGTTTATCGTGGTATGGGTTCTCTTGGTGCAATGAATCAGGGCAGCGCAGACAGATATTTCCAGAAGGGCTCAAAGAAATTTGTTCCTGAAGGTGTTGAGGGTCGTGTGCCTTACAAGGGACCTTTGGGTGATACAGTATTTCAGATGATGGGCGGACTTCGTTCAGGTATGGGCTATTGCGGTTGCCATACTATTGAGGAGCTTCGCACAAATGCTAAATTTATAAAAATTACAGGTGCAGGTCTGGTTGAAAGCCATCCTCACGACGTATTAATTACTAAGGAAGCTCCTAACTACTCAGGTAGTGCTCACCAGGATTAATCAATAATTATGGGGCAGGTTTATTACTGCCCCTATATCATTTTTAGGTTGTGAATAGTATATGACAGAAAAAGTGTCAAAATGGACTAAATTCAAAAGATTCCTAAAAAGAAATATGACTCCGACATGGGCAAAGCATTTTTCTTATCAAATCTTTGCCTTTGTTGTTTCCGTCGCTATGGTTATAGGCGTTGCCGATTATGCGGTGACAAAATCGTATGATGAAAGGAAGCTGACATTTGTGGATGACTTTACAATAACTGCGCATACAGGCGCATACAATACAGCTATGAACACAGTCGAATTTGTGCAGGCTGCTATTGAAAATGCTGCAAAGATAATTGAGCTTGACATTCGTCTTCGCCCTGATCATACGGTTGTTATGAGCCATGATTTAGTTGTTACAAATAATGACGGAAATCCTCTTGAGGACGCACTCGTGCTTTTAGAGGGTACTGATATTCAGATAAATCTTGATATTAAGGAAACGAGAAGTCTTAATTATCTTTATGAGCTTTTAGTGCAGCATAATCTTGTAGAGCAGTCTTTTTTAACAGGTATTGAAACAATAAACATTAAAGCACTTAAGGAATCAGATTGCGCTAATATGGACTATTACCTTAACTACAGACCGTCAAGGACAAAGATTTTCTTTGATGAGTACAGAACAAAGCTAATTGACCTTCTTGAAGAAACGGGCGCAATAGGCATTAACTGTAACCATAAGTATGCAAGTTCTCAGCTTTCAGGCCTGCTTCACAAAAAAGGATATAAGCTTTCTGTCTGGACAATAGACAAGGAAAGAACGGCAAAAAAGACGCTTGTTATTAAGCCTGATAACATTACAACGAAGAACCCGGAAATGATACAAAATGTAATTGATAATTGGGGAAAATAATTTAAAAAAACACTTGACTATATCTGCAACTTATGATATATTATTAAAGCATTGGAGATACGCTGGTGTAGCTCAGTTGGTAGAGCAGCTGATTTGTAATCAGCAGGTCAGGGGTTCGAGTCCGTTCACCAGCTCCA
>JAFLSA010000058.1:5659-10215 GCA_022511185.1 Eubacterium sp. | reverse complement strand
TACTTCTTGCAAAGCTTTGAACGCAGGAACCAGTTAACAAGACCGCCGACACCCATAACAGTAAACATATTTCCGAATATCTGCGGAAGACCCTTTATGATGGATTCAAACGGAGCAGACGGAATAAGGTAGCAAACAATACCAACAGCTATGCAGGCACAGTAAGAAATAGCTGCCACCTTGGCCTTTTTCTTGGTCAGATGACCAAGGTTTTCAAAAATGGTCATTGAAATCGACTCGATATAAAGGGTAAGGTACTTAACTATAAGAGCGATAATTGCAATTGTAGCAAAGTCTGCAAGCTTAATTTCCATTATTGAGCCACAGAAATAACCGCTTGCAAAGGATACTACGTCGTTACAAAGATATGTAAACGAGCATATACCCATTGTACCGAAGCAGTAGGACAGAAATTCCTGAAGGTTGGTGTATTCGCCCTTTGCAGGGTTACTCCAACGTGATTTAACATAGGAAATTCCCTCGCCGACCTTTTCTTTAACATTGATTTTCAAATTTTTCACCTCATTACATTTTGTTTGGTGATTTTTATAAAAATCTTTATTCTAATCGGCATTAATAAAGCTGTTTTATTGAAAATCACCAAAATTACAACAATTTTATTATATAAGATTTGTTGATTTTTTGCAAGTTTTTTCTTAACAGTTTTATTGTGTATATGCTTCCATAACATTCAAAAAATGAGGGCTATGCACTTGATTTATTAAATCAAAAAGTGTTGAATATTAGCTCTATTTATATTACTATATATGCATCAATTAATAGGAGTTTTTATTATGCCGTATTTATTTGCACATTTCAGAGAAAAGACAACGGTTGACGGTGAGCAGGTATATTTCGCCGTCAGCAAAAACGGATACGATTGGGAAAAGCTTAATGACGGCAAGCCTGTCATCACCTGCGATAAGGGCGAGGGCGGTTGCCGTGATATCGAGATAGTAAGATTAAATCAGGGCGGCTTCGTTATTATAGCCACCGATCTTTGTATCGTAAACCGAATGGATGAAAACGGCTACATAAATTGGAAAGAGGTCAACAGCACGGGTAGCAAGTGTCTGTCCGTCTGGAGAAGCGACGATTTAGTCAATTTCAGAGAGCAAGAGCTCGTGTATATGGGCAGAGATGATTTTGGCTGCCTCTGGGCGCCTGAGGTGTTCTACGATGAAAAAAATGACGAATACCTCGTTCACTGGGGTTCGACAGTTGCCGAAGATAAATTTACCCATATGTCTATTTACTGCAGCACTACAAAGGATTTTAAAACCTTTTCAAAGCCGAAGCTTTTCTTCACGAAGGATAATGAGATACTCGACTCTCATATAGTTAAAATTGACGGCGTTTACCATTTATTCTATAAAAATTCAGATAACCCTGCCATGAATATGCACGCTACGTCAAATGATCTTTACGGTGAATATATTAATGATGATGATTTTCAGGCATATATGGATACTCTTTACAAACCGGGCTCACACGAAGCGCCTACTACCTATGAATTGCCTGACGGCAGATGGTGCCTGATGCTTGACTTTTTCGGGTGCGAAAAAGATAAAATGGGATATGTTCCGTTTGTATCAGAAAAGGTAGGCGACGCTCATTTTAAGCAGGACAAGGAAGAGTTTACTTTCCCCTACGGTTTCAAGCACGGTCACGCTATTGAAATTACAGAAGAAGAATATGAAAGATTGGTAAAGTGTTTTAAGTAGGTACCTATAGCAAATCCGAACCATTAAGAGTTGGACGGATATAGGTTTCTTTATTTTTACTTGATTTTATACGGATTTTAGGCTTTTTCATCTCCAATTTAAATTGGACATAAAAAACAAAAAAGTTCAACATAGAAAATCATATGATGAAAACCAATAAATCTAAACTCTTTTGTCTAATATTATTTATTTGATTTATTGGCTTTCTTACTGAAAAATTCAAGTTCCCTTTTTGCCGAGTCTTGTATCCATTTTTGTATGAGGTCTTTTTTCATTGTAAAATATTATATAGTTTTTAACTGCCGTTGTGAATTCATTTTCAGAGCGGTATTTTGTTCTGTAAATTTCTTCTCTCTTTAATCAAGAAAAGAATGATTCCATTTATTACGCGGATGCTTAACAGCAATTAACATAATGCTTTACTTTTTTATATGTGGTGTGATAAAATATTTTAGAAGATTACATTCACATGCAATGAATTACAAAAAATATATTGTTGAGAGGATAAAGCAATGAGTAATATAGAAGAACAAAAAGAGCTTATATGTGATATTTGCCATAAGATGTGGCAGCTCGGCTGGGTTGCCGCAAACGACGGAAACGTGAGCGTTAAGCTTGATGACGGTACGATTCTTGCAACACCTACAGGTATGAGCAAGTCATTCATCACGCCTGAAAAACTTATCCGTATTGACAGCAAGGGTAATGTTCTTGAGGCGGCAGAGGGCTTACGTCCGTCAAGTGAAATAAAAATGCACCTGCGCTGCTACGATAAGCGTGACGACGTAATGAGTGTTATTCACGCACACCCGCCCGGAGCAACAGGATTTGCCGTGGCTCACAAGGCAATGGATATGTACAATATGATTGAGGATGTTGCCGTTATGGGCGCAGTTCCTCTTACTCCATACGGCACACCGTCAACGACTGAAGTTCCCGATGCGATTGAGCCGTATCTTGAGGAGCACGATGTTATGCTGCTTGAAAACCACGGTGCGCTCGCTGTGGGCAGTGACGTTGTAACTGCTTTTTACAGAATGGAGAGCCTTGAGCTTTGGGCTAAAATTACTATCAACGCAGTTATCCTCGGAGGAAGCTATGATATAAGCAAGGAGAATATTCAAAAGCTCATTGACCTCAGAAGCTATTACGGCGTTACAGGAAGGCATCCGGGATATAAAACGTTTAATTCCAATGATAATCTTCTTCATAAAAAGGACTAAGGAGGCAGCAAAATGTTAAAAGGAATCTCCCCTCTTATTTCACCCAAGCTTTTAAAGGCTCTTTGCGAAATGGGACACGGTGATGAGCTGGTTATTGCAGATGGCAATTTCCCTTGCGAAAGTGTTGGAAAAAATGCCGTTGTTGTCCGCGCTGACGGTCTCGGCGCAGCTGAAATTTTAGAGGCTGTATTAAAGCTCATTCCTCTTGACACGTATACAGAAAAGCCTGTTGCTCTTATGGAAGTTGTCAAGGGTGACGACTGCCCTACTCCCAAAATCTGGGAAACCTATGAAAAGCTGCTTAACAAATACGAGCCTGATCATCACGATACAGAAATGATGGAACGTTTTGCGTTTTACGAAAGAGCAAAGGGTGCATACCTTATAATTGCTACAGGTGAGACTGCAATTTATGCAAACGTTCTGCTGAAAAAGGGAGTTGTAACACCATGAGTACAGTTCTTGCATTCGATTTCGGTGCTTCAACAGGCAGAGCAATAAAAGCAGAATTTGACGGCAAAAGACTTAAGTACAGCGAAATACATAGATTTGAAAATATACCGACTTATGAGGGTAAACGTCTTTGCTGGGATTTTCCTTATCTCTTAGGTGAGGTAAAAAAAGCAATTGATATGTGTGGCAATGTTGATGCTCTTGCCTTTGATACGTGGGGCGTTGACTACGGACTCCTTGATGAAAATGATGAGCTTATCGGTTCGCCGACAAATTACCGTGACACTCGTACAGACGGTATGCCAGACAGGATATTTGAAAAAATTTCACCCTATGATTTGTATAAATCAACAGGCAATCAGATTATGCCGATAAACACACTTTTTCAGCTTGCAGCCGAGAAAAAGAAAAATGCAAAAACACTTCTTTTTATGCCTGACCTTTTCGTCTGGGCACTCTGTGGTGATAAATCTGCCGAAAAGACGATTGCATCAACCTCGCAGATGTATGATTTTGAAAATGGTGATTGGAATACTGGTATAGCTGAGCTTTCGGGTATGGATTCAAGTATTCTTCAAAGGCTTGTGAACAGCTCGGTTGTTGTCGGTGAATATAAAGGCATCAAGGTTATTAAGGTGGCAGGGCACGATACACAGTGCGCTGTTGCAGCAATGCCGGCAGACAGCCAAACCTGTCCTGCATTTCTTTCCTGCGGTACGTGGTCACTTATCGGCTGTGAATGCGACAATGCAGTTCTGACTGAAAAGAGTATGGCTGACGAGCTTTCAAATGAGCTTGGAGCAAACGGCAAGGTGAATTATCTTAAAAATATCAGCGGCTTATGGCTTATTCAGGAGATTCGCAGGAATTTCAAGGCAATGGGCAATGACTATTCCTTTAATGATATGGAACAGCTTGCAAGAGCAGAAGAACAGTTCGTTTCCTTTATTGATCCTGATGCCCCTGAATTTGCTACGGCAGGCTCAATGCCGGAGAAAATTCGTTCGTTTTGCAGAAGAACAAATCAGCCGATACCTGAAAGCGACGGTGCTTTGGTGCGCTGTATTTATGAAAGTCTTGCAATGAAATATAAATTTGCTCTAAGTCAGATTTCAGATAATACAGGAAAGGCTTTTGATATTCTTCATCTTTTAGG
>JAFLSA010000058.1:0-5559 GCA_022511185.1 Eubacterium sp. | reverse complement strand
AGCAGGAAAAAGTTAAGGAATACTCCCCTGCTGATATTGATAATTGGGAAAAAGCTTTTAAAAAATTCATCACTGTACTAAAGAATCAGTGAAATAATAATGAGAGGTAAAAATTATGAATTATCCAAAGATTGGTATCAGACCGACTATCGACGGACGCTGGGGCGGTGTAAGAGAAAGTCTTGAGGTTCAGACAATGGGAATGGCAACAGCTGCCAAGGAGCTCATTGAATCAAACCTCCGCTATCCTGACGGCACACCCGTTCAGTGCGTAATCAGTGAAACAACTATCGGCGGCGGTGCTGAGGCTGCAAAATGCGCCCGTCAGTTTTCTGCCGAAAACGTAGTTGCAACTCTTACCGTTACACCCTGCTGGTGCTATGGTTCGGAAACCTTTGATATGGACTCACAGACAATCAAGGCAGTATGGGGCTTTAACGGTACAGAGCGTCCCGGCGCTGTTTATCTTGCAGCAGTTATGGCTGCACATGCACAAAAAGGCATTCCTGCTTTTTCTATCTATGGACACGACGTTCAGGATATGACAGATAAAACAGTTCCAAATGACGTGGCTGAAAAGATTTTACGTTTTGCAAGAGCATCTGTTGCAGTAGGCTGGATGAAAAACAAGGCATATGTTAATCTCGGCGGTGTGGCAATGGGCATAGCAGGCTCATACTGCAATGCGGATATGTTCCAGAATTATTTTGGCATACGTGCTGAATGGGTTGATATGACGGAGATTGTCCGCAGAATCACTCTTGAAATCTACGACCACGATGAATATGACAAGGCGCTTGCGTGGGTTAAAGAAAACTGCAAGGAGGGCTTTGACCTTAACGAAGGCAAAATACTGCCTGAAATCATCACAAAATCAAAGGTTGTGCCTGCTGATAAGGACTGGGAGTTTGTTACAAAAATGACTATGGTTATGCGTGACATTCTCTACGGTAACGAAAAGCTTGACGAAATGGGCTGGCACGAGGAGGCACTTGGTAAAAATGCTGTTGCAGGCGGTTTTCAGGGTCAGCGCAACTGGACTGACTGGCTGCCAAACGCAGATTTTACCGAGGCAATTATGGCATCAACCTTTGACTGGAACGGTACTAAAATGCCTACACCGTTTGCAACGGAGAATGATACTCTCAACGGCGTTTCAATGATGCTCGGCACGCTCGTTTCACATTCAGCTCCTTGTTTCCACGACGTTCGCACCTATTGGAGTCCTGATGCCTGTGAGCGTGTAACAGGTGTTCGTCCCGACGGTCTTGCAAAAGACGGCTTTATTCACCTTATCAATTCAGGCGCTACAGCTCTTGACGGCAGCGGTGCTGCTAAAAATGATAACGGCGAGGGTTGTATGAAACCATTCTGGGAAATGACTGATGAGGATATCAAAGCCTGTCTTGATGCTACGGACTGGTGCAGAGCAAACTATGAATACTTCCGTGGCGGCGGATATTCAAGCCATTTCCGTTGCCGTGCACAAATGCCTGTTACAATGCTCAGAGTGAATGTTGTTGACGGCATCGGTCCTGTTATGCAGATTGCAGAAGGATACACAGTTGATCTTCCTGATGAAATTCATAATACTATCGACAAGAGAACTGACCCATCGTGGCCAACGACTTGGTTCGTTCCCCGTCTTACAGGTGAGGGTGCATTCAGCGATGTCTACAGTGTTATGGCTAATTGGGGCGCAAATCACGGTGTAACCGTTTACGGCCACGTTGGTGCTGATTTGATAACTCTTGCATCAATGCTGCGTATTCCCGTTAATATGCATAATGTGCCGAGTGAAAAGATTTTCCGTCCGCACGCATGGTCAGCATTCGGTACGGAGGATACTCAGTCTGCAGATTTCCGTGCTTGCCAAAACTATGGTCCACTCTACAAATAAAAACCTCTGCAAAACTGATTTATGCACAAATCATTAAAGACCAAGCTGAAATATAAGGTTCGAATCCTTATAGGGATCGTTCAAATACATCTTTTATAGCCATTAGACAGCAAGAGCGGATATTTTAGATATCCGCTCTTTTTCTATGCTAAACAGACTTAAATTGTCTATAACCGCCCTCAATCTGTAGTTGATTTAAGGGCAATTTTCCTTTTGCGTTTCGTTGACTTTTGCCGGAATATGATGTTTTTATTATATATATAAATAATGTTATGTTAAAGGTTATATAGATTGCTTGTAGTGATACCAGTTTACCTAAGAAGCGATAGATCAATTACTTTTATTTATCTAATTAAATTGTAAAACTTGATAAAACTATTATGAAGAAAAAGGCTGGTTCTGTTCATGAGAAAGCTCTGAAAAACTCTCGGTAGTATAAATTGTTGTTTCACAGCTTTACACCATATCTTTAATTTGACCATATGCCGCTATGGTTTATTGGTTGTGCATGTAAAGAACAAATTGAGTTTAATATGCCCATATACACATAGCAAGTATATGGGCTTTTATTATGGCCCGATTTGGAGGTGAACAGCGTGTCAAATCAGAAATCTAATCCGTTATAACACTTATTTTGAATTCTGCACTATATTTCTTTCTTCCTTTCCAATAAAAAATTGCACCCCAAAAGCACTTAACTTTTGGGGTGCATATTTTATATAATTCTTATACTATGAAGCGTCAAAGGGTGAATTCACCTGCTTACAGCTGTCGATAAGATTTGAGGTTTCACCACAGCTTTCAATGGAGTATTTGTGATAAAAAATCCTTTATCTCCGCATACCATAAGGATGGTGAGAGTGTTATACGTTTATTTTCTTTGCTTTGAGAAAAGACGAAAACGTTATTTTTGCTGCTCTCACCGCCGAGCCAAGCTTTGTCATTGAGCTTATGATAGTAGGTGACTTCTTTTTTTTCTGCTGATTCGATAGTTCTCTTTGCTGTAATCCAGTCAGAAGAGATAGTCCATTCGTCCTGAGGAGCATCTCCTACCGTTTTTTCGTTTTCATATCTCCAGGACCAGTCGGGCAGTTCCTCAATAACATAATCTCCGGGAGGAACGTTGATCGTAGTTGAGCCGCCGCCTTTTACGGAAACAATCAACTCTCCTTCTTCCCCATCAGTAGTTTTATAGGTAATCTTATAAAGGAAAGTTTCACTCGGATTGCCGCCCGTTTCAGTGATGACAAGGTAACTGGGATCGGGAGTAATCAGCGTGTTGACAAAACTTACATAGATCATCGAACCATCTATAATGGTGCCGGAAGCATTGGTAGAGGTCGTAGTATATTCGTCGTTCGCCGTTTCCGTGACGGTATAGGTTACGTCTCCGGCAGTCGAAATATCTTCCAACACCAAATACTTGCTATCACCGTCTTTGAGGGTGAAAGTAGCTACACCGTTTGTAAAGTTAGCGTCGGTATATGTCGTATCACTCAGTGTTACGGTGAATGTAAACGAGTTGTTGTCTTGCTTGCCGTCAGATCTCACCACCCTCTTGGTGACATAGATGCTGGGATCGTTGACAGTATTTACATAGGTCTCCTCCGCCTGAACACCCAGCTCAAGCTCGCCGCTTCTGGAATACTCTTCACCATCCAGATACCAAGTTTCACTGTCTGTCGGTTTGGCTTCGGTGGCCTTGTAGCTTATTGTGCTTTCTGAATCGCTCGGTGCAGGCAGAACAATTACGTAATAATCATCGTCTTTGAGGGTGAATGCGGAGTTGCTGCTATCAAGGGCGCCGTACCAGACATTGTCCCCGGCAGCGAACAGGCTGATGAAATTCCCTAATGCACTGGTGTCTGCCTGTGTCTCCGGCAACATTTGTAGCTTTCCAGAGGTAGCAACATGTTTGATGTTGCCATCTGCATCCACCGTTTTTCGATAGGCGGTCACATTGTAGTAATAGTTGCCCTCATCATCCTGTGGCGGCGTTTCACCCGCCGGCAGAGTGAATTGCAGTTGGTATCTAAAGTTATAATTCCAAAGAGCATTTCCGGCAGGCGCCAACACCTTACAGTTGATGCGCATTGAGAGAGTGGAGTTAGTGAAAATCAAGGTATGAACTAAGTTGGCTTCGCCGATTTCAAAGTTTACCGTAGCTGAAACCTGTGATATGCCGTCCGAGAGGTCGGAAGATTCGGGGTCGTAGTATATTTGCGAATTGCCGATTACCCACAGATCCTCATTGTCCGGTATATCCCAATTGTCCATCTCATCATCTGTTTTGTCGCCGTCGTACTCTACACTTACCTTGTAAGCGCCGCCGCTTTTGCTGCCAAGCTCAGCAATGGTATATTGACCGTTAGGAACGTACAGAGCGATTCCTTCACCGGATTTCAGCGTGAAATAAGTAACTTCTGTATCACCGTTGATGCTTACAATTTCACCGTTCTCAAATTTGACGAGCCAAGCGTCATCATCAGTGCGTTCTCTCGGATTGCCGTCCTCATCATAGACAAATTCAGGATATGCTTTGTATTCTCCGTCAAGAAGAGCTTTATAGCCAGCTCCTACTTTTGCTTTTGTTGCGGTGAAATAAAACTCATCGTCAGCAGTGAAGGGCTCTTCCTGAACATCCTTGTGGAAAATCAGACCGCCCTTGTTTTCGTACATCCAAATACTGATCGTACCGCCGTCCTCTGTTACGATGAAGATATCATTGCTCAAGCGCACAAAGGTTTTATTTCCTTTATATTCTTCGCCGTCAACGATGAAGTCCTCCTGCGTTAAGGCATTAAAAATGTTGTCATAATTATTATGCCCACCCTTGAGATATGCCTCAAGAGCCTCTCTGATTTCATCGTTGTTGGTGGCATTGTTGACACCGTCCCAGAAGGTATAGGTGGGGTGATTTGCAATCCAGTCGAGGAGCGGCTTGGCATCCTTGTTGAGGAAAACGTATACCTGTTCACCTGCGGTCATTTCCGTTACAACCTCATCCCAGTAGTCGCTGAAATCCTCAGCATGGATATTTCCCAAGTTGTCTACCCAGTTGAGAACTACGTTGTAAGTGAAGGGGTTGTTTACCTGCTTCCATACCGGCATAAGACGAAGAACATGAATGTCCGTATCGGCACTTCCAAATGCGGTGTGCTTAACAGCGTATTGGGCATATTGTGTAAAATCGATTGCACCGCCCAGAAATTGCATCACATTGCCGTTTTCATCTTTTACAGGCGTGAAATCCTCGCCAACCACTACCCAGTTCATAAACGTGTAATTTTTGCTATTATCCTTTGGACGGATAGTACCGTATGAGTTGCTGGCGATGGTGGCCATGGTGTTGAAAAGCAGGTCGTAGAAAGGACCGTCATTATCATCATATTGATGCAGGATGTCTTGGTATTCCTGTGGAACATTTCCGGTTGAATCCTTTGCCATCTGCCACAGATTGCAAATTTCCGGATCGTGTTTATATGAGGGCATACTGTCAGGATCCAGATCCAGTCCATCCATCAGCTTTACCAATTCTCCTGACTCGGAGTCCATAACGAAACCGCCCCAGGTCTCCGTACCATTATTATACGCCGGTGTATAGCGCACCGTGTATTTGATCGTGCGGGCAACAAGAGTAAGCAGGGCGAATCTGTAGT
>JAFLSA010000057.1 GCA_022511185.1 Eubacterium sp. | reverse complement strand
ATTCCGAGTATTTTTAACACAGAGATAAGGCAAATTAGCCATTTTAAACCGTGTTTGGATTTGGTTTACTTTGCCTATCCACAGGAGTGATTCATATGAGTATCAGTAAAGATGACTACAGTAAAATGACCGACAAGGCGAGTCCGAATTCGCCGATATTTCTTAACTGCATAAAGGCATTTGTAATCGGCGGACTTATCTGCACCTTTGGGCAGCTGATAATGGAGCTTTTAAAAAATGCAGGACTTGCTGAAAAAGAGGTACAGGCGGCAACGTCTGCAATTTTAATAATTCTCACGGCAGTACTGACAGGTATCGGCGTGTTTGATAAAATCGCAAGGCACGCAGGTGCAGGAACGATTGTACCGATTACAGGCTTTGCAAATTCGGTTGTCTCCCCTGCTCTTGAATTTCAGCATGAGGGATTTATCTTAGGCACAGCGGCGCAGATGTTTACTATTGCAGGCCCCGTAATAGTCTACGGCATCGCATCATCATTTTTGTACGGACTGATAATTTATATCTTCCAGCTATATTAAGATTTATACGTTATTAAGTAAAAACGCCATCTGAAAAGACGGCGTTTTTACTTTAATAGTACATATTAGCTAAGCGTTATTTCATTTTCCCTACCTTAATAATACTCTTCCATGCATTCAAGCCTCTTTATAATTTGAAAACTCTTTAGCGCTTTTTTCTATCTCGATCCAAGTATCTCTATCCCCTGCTTTATAAAATTCAAAATGATAGCCTTTTGGCAAATCATAATCTTTGATAACATCAATATCCTTTTCCAAAAGCAATTCATAATACTTTATTCTTTTGTCATTGTTGTCAAACATAGTTATTGTCCTAATTCAAATCGCTATCCTGTCTTTATAAAATATTGTTTAAGTTGTTGATTTTAATACTACTTTTGATAAAAATACGGACCGCACCAGCCGTCTTCGTGTGTTCTTGAATATGTCCAGGAAAAATCCTCCGCTGTTATAACAAAATCGCACCACCCTGCAACATTATTACACAGTTCAATAATAATCTGTTCATTGAGCTTTTCGGATTCGAATAATTTAACAGCAAAATTCGTATATGCTTCAAAAACCAAAGTGCAGTTATGCTTATCAACACTTTCAAATTTTTGGCTAGGATTATCAATGCTTTCGATAATATTGAAGCTGAAAATATGCCAAAGATACGTATTGAATTTTTTACTGTCTACACACAAATCAAGTGCTTTCCTTTTTACTTCATCGTCAACGTCATCGGGGAGCATTTTACTTACCCATAATTTTTTATAATTTAATAATTCTTTTTCACTTAATATCTCATAACTGACTCCATAGTTATTTTTTAATTTTTCAAGCTCAACGTGTAAAGCTTTCACTGCCTTCTTTCTCTCTTTAATTGAAAAAATTATTCTTGGAATAAAATGAAGCCTTCTCAAAAAATGCCTGTGTATAAATTCAGATAATTTTGACTCTTCTTTCTCATCACATTTTTCATTTAATAACCACGGCAGATTTTGTGCAATTATATTTAAGCATATTGAATTTTTCGGCTCTCCATCGCCCGGTTCCCAATTAGTGTCAATATGTATTATAAAATGGTCAATGGTTATATCGTTATTATTAATGTTTTCAAGCACATCAAAGCCTTCTTCCATTACATCTTCAATTCGGACATAAGGCATTTCAGGGTAAGATACAAATTCGCCTATAACAAAAGCAGTTAAGCCACATTCCCATGTTTTATTTCTTAAAAGAATTCCATAGTCAACATTTAAATTTTCAGGATTAATATGAAGAAACATAAAAAATTCTTTTTCTTCATCTGTCATCTTTTCAGTAACATATTTTTTGAAATTCCTGTCTGCCTGAGTTTCTTCATGATTTAGGCTATTAATATATTTTTCTGTTTCTTTTTCGTCAATTAAAATTTCATATTCATTATACTTAAAAGTTTTCATTTTTTACCTCCCTACATTTTAACGTTTTAATGTAATTATATTCGATGTTTATTTAATTTTTTTGTTTTAAAAAGAATACATCCAGTCATCAATAAAATCAGAGATTGACTGTTGTCTTTTGTTTCTATCATTGTTTACAGCTTTAGTGGCAACATTAAATAATTCTTTACTCAAAGTCCAATTTTCCAAATCTCTTTTATAATTTCCAAACAAAGCAAATGCCATTGCGCCTAAAGTATAAACATTTGTAATTTCGTCGAGTTCTGCTCCGTGTTCATATTCCTCAGGTGACATAAAAAGCGAGCTTCCCCACATTCTGCCCATATCGTTTACAGTAGGTGATTTTCTAAAAAAATCAATATCACATATTGTGGTCTTTTGCCTTTCATTATCATACATAATACTGCCGTCATAAAAATCTATGGCAACATAATTTTGCTCTGCTATGTATTCCATAAAGTCCATTATATCGGCAAATACATTAAGTTTAATTTCATTTGGCAGTGACATAAATTCACGGTGTGATTGGGGATACATTCTGCCCATACATTCGCCATTTGCCCACTTGAATATCATTGCAAAGCCATTACCAAATTCTTTTGATTCAATATATTCAATAAGATTTTTGTGCTTAAGATTTTCATAAATCTGAACAGTAGCTTTTAATCTATCAACAGCTTCACTTGCTTTTCCTTCATATTCAGATGTCTTTGCACCGGCAAATTTTATAAAATACTTTTCGCCGTCTTTTTCTGTCCCAAAACAAATATTACCGCTGTCTTGGTCATCGAAAACTTTAAATACTTTTCCATATTCACTAAGAAAGCTAAAGTCAAACAGTTCTTTAATTTTAAATTCTATTCCGTCAATTTCTTGTATCATAAATCAGCCTTTCAATAAATCTTACAACTTTTAATCAATTATACAGTATACATATTAAAACTGCAATAGATGTACAGGTCAACCATATTCATTTATAAACAATATCAATTTACAATTACTATTCATTGTGATATTATATATAAAACTGTTTTAAAGCGTGGTGAGAAGATGAAAAAAATTGTTATCGGGATTTTGGCGCATGTTGACTCGGGGAAAACTACTCTTTCTGAGGCGTTATTATATCAATCAGGAAGTATCAACAAGCTTGGCAGAGTTGACCACAGGGATTCTTTTTTAGACACCTTTTCCCTTGAGCGTGACCGTGGGATAACAATTTTTTCAAAACAGGCGGTTTTAAAATATAACGACACAGAATTCACCCTGCTTGACACACCGGGTCACGTTGATTTCTCCGCTGAAACAGAGCGCACCTTACAGGTTCTTGATTATGCCGTTTTGGTGATAAGTGCAACAGACGGTATCCAAAGCCACACCCAAACGCTGTGGAAGCTCCTTTCAAAATACAACGTGCCTTGCTTTATTTTCGTAAATAAAATGGATCTGAGCGGTGCTGATAAAGAGCGTGTAATGGCTGAATTAAAAGCAAAATTCAGTGACGGCTGTGTTGATTTCGGCTGTGCTGACAAATCGGAATTTTATGAAAACATTGCGCTCTGTGACGAGAACCTTTTAAATCAATATTACGAGAATGAATCGCTTAAAAAAGACGATATTATCGCCTGTATTAAAAGCAGAAAAATCTTCCCTTGCCTATTCGGCTCTGCATTAAAGCTTACAGGTGTCAGCGAGTTTTTGGAGTGCCTACACACCTACACTGAGATGCCTGCATACAGAGACGAATTTGCAGGAAAGGTATATAAAATTTCGGAAGATAAAGGACAAAGGCTTACGTTCTTAAAGGTTACAGGCGGAAGGCTTAAGGTTAAGGAAGTACTTAAATCTGATAAAAATCAAAATTCTGAAAAGGTTAATCAAATCAGAATATACTCGGGTGAGAAATTTACGGCAATTGATGAGGCGGCTGCCGGCACTGTTTGCGCAGTAACAGGCATTACCTTTACCCGACCGGGCGACGGACTCGGAGCTGAAAAAAGCACAGGTCTGCCTGTTCTTGAGCCTGTGCTTACATACAGATTAGAGCTTCCCAACGGTGTTGACGCTCATACCGCACTTGAAAAAATGAGAATTCTCGAAAGTGAAGACCCTCAGTTAAAGGTTGTATGGAATGAACGCCTCGGTGAAATTCAGGTTCAGCTTATGGGTGACATTCAGCTTGAAATTCTGGAGTCGATAATTGCTCAGCGTTTCGGCATTAATGCATCGTTCGGCAAGGGAAACATAATATACAAAGAAACTATTTCAGACACGGTTGAGGGTATCGGTCACTTTGAACCGCTCAAGCATTATGCTGAGGTTCATCTTTTGATGAAGCCTGCAAAAAGGGACAGCGGTATCATATTCAAAACTGATTGCAAAGAGGATCAGCTTGACAAAAACTGGCAAAGGCTGATACTCACTCATCTGTATGAAAAAACGCATATCGGCGTTTTAACAGGCTCGCCGATAACGGATATGGAAATCACGCTTGTATCAGGAAGGGCACACCCCAAGCACACAGAGGGCGGTGATTTCAGGCAAGCAACCTACAGGGCAGTAAGGCAAGGTCTGCGTTCTGCCAAAAGCATCTTACTTGAGCCGATTTATGAGTTCACATTAGAGGTGCCGAGCGAAAACGTCGGCAGAGCAATGTCGGACATTCAGCGTATGTTCGGCAGCTTTGATGCGCCTGAAACAGTCGGCGATTTTTCAGTTATCAGCGGTACTGCGCCCGTTTCAACAATGCACGATTACGCAAGAGAAGTTATGCAGTACACGCACGGCAAGGGCAAGCTTTTGTGCACATTAAAGGGTTATGAACCGTGCCACAATGCCGATGGGGTTATCGAAAATATCGGATATAATCCAGACGCCGATACAGATAACCCCTGTGATTCCGTTTTCTGTTCCCACGGTGCAGGCTACAACGTCAAGTGGAATGAAGTGAAAAGTCATATGCATTTGCCGAGTGCGTTGTCTGCTCCTAAAAGTGATTTTGCAGATGAAAGCATAAAAAAAACATTTTCGAGCTACAAAAACAAAGGCGACCTTTTCGCTCTTGACAAGGAGCTTATGCAGATTTTTGAGCAGACATATGGACCCATAAAGAACAGGTCAGGCAATGTAAGCAATAATCATTTTACTTTAACGGAAAGTACGGATAAAAAATCTGAAAACAAGAAATACAAGCGAGTAAATACGCCGAAATATGACGGCACGGAATATCTTCTTGTTGACGGATACAACGTAATTTTTTCGTGGGACAAGCTCAAGGAGCTTGCTCAGGACAACATAGACGGCGCAAGGAACACGCTGATAAATATTCTTTGCAATTATCAGGGATACAAAAAATGTGAGGTGATCCTTGTCTTTGATGCATACAAGGTTAAGGGAAACACACGTGAGGTTGAAAAGGTAAACAACATCAATATTGTTTACACAAAAGAGGCTGAAACAGCCGATATGTATATTGAGAAGGTGTCACACAAACTCGCTAAAAATCACAAGGTAAGAGTTGTTACCTCCGACGCACTTGAACAGCTTATTATATTAGAGGGCGGAGCACTTCGTGTATCATCAAGAGAATTCCTCTTCGAGGTACAGCAGATTGAAGAGGAAATAAAAAATATTATTTCAGAGACATTTTAATCAACGCAACACAATTATTTTTTGGGGAGTACAATTATAACAATGTTGCTAAGAGAGTATTTAGAAAATCCTTGCAGAAAATTATCAATTCCCTACTGGAAGAGCAAAACAATTGAGATCCCTTCAAATATGAAAATAGTACATCAAGATGATTTTAATTCCGGATATTTAATTGATTATAACGATGAAAAATATTTTCGCCTGATTCACAACTTAGATAGTGTCAACAGTAATTCACTTGAGGGGTTTTCAATAAGAACGGCAGAGATATCTGACATCCCTTTGATAGTTGAAATAATAAACAATTCTTATACTGACCTATCGGTCAATTACGAGCAAATCTTCTCATATACTAACACTCCGGTTTATGATAAAAATTTGTGGATTTTGGTATATGAGATCAAAACAAATCATGTTGTAGGCTGCGGAATTGCCGATTTTGACAATGAGGCTAAGGAAGGTGTTTTGGAATGGATACAGGTTCTTCCTGAGTACAGGGGTAAAAAAATAGGAAAACTAATTGTAAATGAACTTCTTTGCCGTATGAAAAAAGCAAATTTTGCAACTGTATCAGGCAAAATCGACAACCTAACTAAACCTGAAAAATTATATCGTTCTTGTGGTTTTGTCGGAAACGATATCTGGCACGTTTTAACTCAAAAGAATTAGTACAATTCAAAATAACATTTGAACGAAAAGACCTTCAGCATGCTACTGAAGGTCTTTTCTTGTTTCTTTGATTAAGAGTATTCCTTGTAAAACTACGAGAACAAATACAATAATTCTTATTACACCTGACACGATATCAAGAACGTTTGATATTTCTCTGAAGGAGGAAAGCAGTTTGAGATTATTAAAATGCTTCATTCTATCACCTCTCAAGCAAAACTGCATGGGCAATACCTGGAATAGGATTTCCTTGCTTATTTGAGGTTGGCGACATAAGTGCACCTGTGGCAACAAATAAAACTCTGTTCAGCTTCCCCTTTTCCATATTTTTCAATATATGCGAACAAAGAACACTACCACTGCATCCGCAGCCGGATCCGCCTGAATTAACGTCCTGTTCTTTCAAGTCAAAAATCAGAAGTCCGCAATCCTTATGATAGCCGTCAAGCTTTATCTTATATTCCTTCTGCATAATCTCATACAAAAGCTTTGAGCCTGTATAGCCGAGATCACCCGTAAGAATCATATCATAATCCTTTGGCTGAGTATTCGTATCCTCCAAAAAATCGTGAATAGTCCTTGCCGCAGCCGGTGCCATTGTCAAGGGTAGACTATAAATTTTTTATTACAAGAAATAGATACAGCATTGACAAATAAAATTTATGCGATATAATGTAATGATTTAGATATGCTGTCTAAATGGTCGGTATGGGTAATTATATTTTTGGAGGAATAAAAATGTATCATTACCGCTATGCAACAAAAGAGGAAACAAAACCAGTTCGTGCTGAACTTGAAGAAATAATTCATGAAGTTCAAGATAAAGTGCGAGAATATTTCACATTCAGTTATCAATTTATAGGCAGCTATAAACGAAATATGATAACCTTTGACCCAACTTCTAATGTTGGATTTGACTTTGATGTAAACATATATGTTAACGATGAAGAAGAGGAATATTCTGCTGAAGAAATCAGAACAATATTAAGAAATGCATTTAACAAAGTTGTTCGTCGTTATGGTTACACACACTGCGAAGATTCGACAAGCGTTTTAACTATCAAATTTGTTGACAGACAATTTTCACGAATAAATCATAGCTGCGATTTCGCCATTGTTTATGAAGATAATAAAGAACAGCAGTATATCAGATTTAATAAAGAACAAAATAATTACACTTGGGAATACAGTAGCAAGGGATATAAAAATCTTGAAAAAAGGGCTGATTGGTTAAAAAATCACAATTATTGGAGCGAGGTTAGAGAAGTTTATCTTGAAATGAAAAATAATAACACTAATCCTGATAAACATTCTCGCTCTATTTATACTGAAACAATTAACAATGTTTATAACAAATACAGATAAAACACACCCTGATTGAACATTCAATCGGGGTGTATAACTTATATATATTCTTAAGCCTTCCTTTGCCATTAAATCAACTTTTGTCGTTCCAAAACACATTGAACAACCCTATCTTTTATCAACCCTCTATCACGAGATGGGTAAAATTCAAGGAGTGGCATTAATACTTCTTCAATTTCTGTATTAGTGAATTTTGGAATATTCAACACTTTACCATAAAGCGACCAAGCAGTTTTTACTTCTCTATTGAACGTCATTGAAAAGGGTGCTGCTATCATTGATTTCATAAGTCCCTTTGGCTCAATATCCATTCTGTAAACTTGGGTGTTTGAGAGCAAGCCTGCGCCATTATCGAATATCGGACAATAATCATATTTGCCGTTTTTCTCAATAACAGCAATATTGTTTAAATGCCTGTCCACGTTAAGTATCAAGGAATCAATTTCAAAAAGCAGGGTTAGATACCTGTCAAAGTCTTTCAATCCTGTTATCTCAGTTGTTGTATCAACAATAAACTGAATTCTTTTTTTGTCACTTGATATCCGTTTAAGAGTATCAAGCAACTTACCCTCAAGGCAATTTGAAAGCAGTTTATTGATAGTGATGATAGCCTGACCTTCTTTTAAGAAATTTTTGCTTGTGCAGGCAACCATTTCAAGATTATGTGCATTAACCTTTTCAATATTGTATCTGACAAAAGTAAACGGTGTTTCCTGCTCAATATTGCCTTTTTCAAGCAGCGTTGATGTAACCGTTTCGGCGAGTGCCTCATAACCGTACTGATCCAGTTTGTACCATACATTGCCGTCGCACCATTTTTCCTGATTTCCTTTTGAAGAGGTCAGTGCTATTTTCTCATTCGTTACCATTTTTATAGCCATTAGAGTTCCTCCACATCAAGCCATTGGTTATCTTCTGCCATTACGCCCTTTGTTTTCTTAATAATTTCCAAAGGATTATATTCGTCAATTCCCAAAGTGTCTAACACAACTCTGACTCTCTCTCTCGTTCTCGGCAAACATCTCTCTTCAAGAAAATCGTTATAATCCTCCCAAGTCGGATTTTCATTTACTCCGAAAGCTCTGTAAATAACATTATTTGTATAGTTTTTTATTTTAACTTTTTCATCTGTATGATCTGCAATTATAATAGTGCAAATATCATCGTGATGATAAAAATCAAGTTTTAAAAGATAATTTCCTTTTTTCTTTGCGTTAGAAATAAACTTATCCATTGTCAACTCGGGAAAAATTGTTATCCTTTCTCCATCAAATGACAACTCCAAATCTCTGTTATCCTCATTAATTTCGAGCACATTTATCCATGCAGACGGCAATGACACCTTGTATGTTTTAGAGCTGTCAGATGCCGTTCCACCAGCTTTGCTGATTATTAATTTACTATTTCTTGTTTCCATACTATCACCGATATTATTATATCATATTCGTACCGAATAATCAATAATAATGTCAAATGCTTTTTTCGTCCACCTCTATGCTTTCGCTAAGGTCTGCATAATCTTCGTCCTTAGAGTGCATAAATTCTCGTCTAAGATAGTCTAGACCGCCATCAACACTACAACAACCACATGAACAAGTAACGAAATCATGTCGCTGTGTAGACTCTATAATATCGCCACAGTGTTTACACTGGATTGCATTTCTTATTATCTTTTCCATTGAACACCATTCCTTATGTTTGTTTGATACTATTATAAATCATATTGTCACCTGAAACAACAAAAGAGTAATGTCTAAATAAACATCACTCTTTTGTGTCAATCAAAAATATTTATTTATCCCAAAAAACTTGAATTTATGTATTACTGATACAATAAAGAAATTTTATTTACGTGGGACGAAAAAGTGTTTTCTGTCCCAGCTTGAAATTCGACAATACTCTTATATTAGATTTTTTAATTCTTCAACACTTAAATATCTACCATTTACCTTTCTGTGCAACATTGCATGACAATTTGGACAAACAGGAATCAAATCATTTTTGTAATCAACTATATAAGAATCATCTATTTTACTTAATGGTACAATATGGTGTACGTGAATAAATCCAGCACCCACATCGCCATAGATATTCTTGAAGTCGATTCCACAAACGTGGCAATAACAGCCATTGTATTCAATACACTTATTTCTCGCAACTGAACTTCGCTCATATTTATTAACATATACTGTTATTTTATGCCCTTCTATGCAATCTGATTCTATATCAGATTCAGGAAATGTATTGTCCGAATAAGTATCTACCAAAAATTTATCAATGTATTCTTTTAATTCATCCGAAACTTTAAATACACCTTGCGGTGCTGCTTTCAACCCGTGCTTTTTTAGGTTTGATAGCAGTAACTCATCTCTATAGGATTGATCTACTAGTTTTAATCTTGCAAATTTACCTGATAATGAGTTAGTATACTTTTCTTTATTAATCCAAAACTCGTAATCATTAGTTATTTCACTTGAAGTCATATTAACTTTTTCAACTATAGTTTTATACATAACTCTCATTATTGGTTTAGTACAGTAAATATATATGATATCTCCAATTGAATATTTGCGATTTGCTTGATGCCAATCAATAAATCCCCACTTTTCAAATGCTTTTGCATGATC
>JAFLSA010000056.1 GCA_022511185.1 Eubacterium sp. | reverse complement strand
ATGTTATTATCGCTACCACCGAAAGTTCGGACTAAATCAGTCTTTAAGTCCAAATCTGCACAGACATTTTTAAATCTTTTGACAACATTATGGTTTAAATCTGTTTCAAAAGCAGTTATGTGGCGGGTATATGATATTGAAAGTTTTGCACCAACTTCGCTTACGTGATGTTCAAAAATTCTCTTTATATTTTCATACTGTGCAAGGGCTTTATCGTCACGAAAGCTTCGTATTTCTCCTGTTACCGTGCACTTATCAGGCACGATGTTATTCGCCGTTCCGCCTTGAATAGTGCCTACATTGACTGTTGTGTCCTCATCAATTCTGCCACAGGGTATACTTGAAATAGCAATAGCGGCTGTTTTAATTGAATGAATCCCCTTTTCAGGAGCAAAGCCGGCGTGCGAGGATTTCCCCTGAATCTCAGCGGTAAAGGAAAGTATCGTCGGGGCGGCATATGCACTTGTTCCTATTGCTCCATCAAGGTCAAAAACATAAGCCTCTTTTGATTTTATTTTGCTGAAATCAAATTCACGAATACCTTTGCAGTACACTTCTTCACTGACTGAAAAAACAATTTCAATAGGTCTGTGAGGAATATTATTTTCTTTAATAACCTTAATCGCTTCAAGGATAGCGGAAACTCCGGCAAAATCATCTGCACCTAAAACGGTAGTGCCGTCTGAGTGCATTTTGCCGTCACTATCAATGATAAGTTTTTTATTCAATGCAGGTTCAACCGTGTCCATATGAGCACTGAAAAGAATCGGTGGTAAATCCAAATCGCCGTCAATATAGGCATAAAGATTTCCTGCTGATCCGTCTATTCTATTCCCTACATTGTCTTCTTCCGGAGTAACGCCTAATTTTTCAAACTCATTTTTGAGAATATCACAAACTTCTCTTTCTTTTCCTGTGGGGCTGTCAGTTTCAACAAGTGTTTTAAATAGAGACAGAAGTCTTTTTTCATTTACATTAAGCATATAATCAGTCTTTCTTTATATTACGTAATCAAAATTACCGGCATCATTTTTACGGTCAATGACGTCCTGAAGTGTGATGCTGTTCAGATAGTCGTTCACGGCTTTATAAAGACCCTCCCAGATAAAGAGCGTTGAGCAATAGGCACTTCTTTCACAGAAATTCTCCTCCTGCTCAAGGCAGGAAACGGGCGCAAGAGTGCCCTCTGTAATGCGTAAAATATCGCCTACCGTGTATTTGTCGGGCGTTTGCGCAAGCATATAACCCCCCTGATAACCACGGTTTGTTTTTAAAATATCAGGTCTGTTGAGGATAGAGACAATCTGCTCTAAATATTTTTTTGATATATCCTGTCTTTTGGCAATATCCTTTAATGCAACGTAACCTTCATTTCTATGCTCTGCAAGGTCTACAAGCATACGAAGTGCATATCTGCCTTTAGTTGAAATTTTCAATTTCGCCACCACCTTAATAGCCTAATAATATCATAGGAATTATATGTTTTCAAGATATATTATTAGATAATGTAATAAATTCACATAATTACGGATAGTTTGTCAAGGTATAAAAGCGAGTGAGCAGGAATAATATTTTCTTAGGTGATGAAAATGTTTACTGCTTTATTCTCTGCTATCAGTGCACACTTAATTTATTTTATTCTGCACATTCAGAATACGTCGAGCTTTCCAAAGCCTCTCAGCCCTAAGGAAGAGGCTGAGATGATTGAAAAAATGCGAAGCGGTGACAAGAATGCACGTGGAATACTGATTGAAAAAAATCTAAGACTTGTAAGCCACATAGTAAAAAAATACTACTCAAAAACGAATGACACTGATGATCTGATCAGTATAGGCACGATAGGACTAATCAAAGCAATTGATTCCTTCAAAGCTGACAAGGGCACACGACTTGCAACCTATGCTTCACGTTGTATTGAAAATGAAATACTTATGCATTTCAGAGCAGGTAAAAAGCTGGCTAATGATGTGTACTTAAATGATACCTTGGAGGTTGACAAAGACGGTAATCCTTTAACTATTGAGGATACAATCAGTGCTCCCGATGACTTGGCGGAAGACCTTGAAATCAAGGTAAGATGGGAAAAGGTTGCAAAAGAGATTCAGAATATGGAAGACGAAAGAGAAAAAGAAATTATCATACTGCGGTACGGTTTAAATAACAAAAAACCTCTGACACAACGGGAGGTTGCACAGAGGTTAAAAATAAGCCGAAGCTATGTATCAAGAATTGAGAAAAAGGTGTTAAAGGACTTGAAAGACAAAACAGAATAGAAGGGTCGCCCTATTCTGTGTTCTTGTTCTTATCTTTCAAAAATATTTCCGCCGCTGCAATCAATCGCAACTGTGAGAGGAAAACTGTCAAAATTAAGTTTTTTAACTGACTCACAGCCTAAGTCATCAAATGCAATAACCTCGCAGGAGGAAATACATTTTGATGCAAGTGCGCCTGCGCCGCCTATGGCGCAAAGGTAAACAGCCTTATTGCGGACAATTGCGTCACAAACCGCCTTATTACGCTCGCCTTTACCCACCATAGCAACAACGCCCCTGTCAAGAAAATCAGGAGCAAAAACGTCCATTCTGCTTGAAGTGGTTGGGCCACAGGAGCCGATTGCTAAATTTTTCGGTGCAGGAGTCGGGCCTGCGTAATAAATAACGGCATCCTTTAAATCATAAGGTAACGGCTTACCTTCTTCAATATACTGTGTAATTCTCTTATGCGCTGCGTCACGGGAGGTATAAACAGTACCTGAAAGGATAACTCTGTCCCCTGCTTTGAGCTGTGACGCATATTCTCTAAGCTGATTTGTATTAAGTATATATTCCATTACTTTTTACCTAACTTTTTAAGTTTTCTTTGAGCGCTTTATTTTCTTCTTTAAGCGCTTTGTTCTCTTCTTCAAGAGCTTCGAGTATAGCAATATTCTGCTTAAGCTCACGGCTGATTGATTTTAGCTGAAAATCAAGATTTGAATTGACAATCTCAAGCCTCTGGCACTCAAAGTTTACATCCTCAAGGGCTGCCATAAGACGTGATATTTCATTTACTAATTCCTTGATGTCGTTTTTGTTACTCACAGGCAGTCCCCCTTTTAAATTTAATTAACGATAGAAAAGAGGTTGTATTAAAACAACCTCTTTTAACTATTTAGTTAGAGATGTCTACATCCTTTTCAAAGTAACGAGAACCAAACCAATTTTCTTTAACTGTATATTCTTCCTCTAACTTTTCAGCAAGAGTTGAGCTATCCTGTGAAGCGAGAGTCTGCTCTACAGTATACTGCCAGATTGTCTGGTCATTTTTTCCTACGAAGTACATAATATGATATCCGTAATCAGATCTTACGATAGCTGTATCGCCTGCTTTTCTTGCATCATCAAAGCACCAAGCAGAGAAGGAATTAACCATCTGACCTGTTACAACGTTTGAATAAAGACCGCCGTCAGCAGCAGAGCCGTCTGATGAATTATCCATTGCAAGCTGTGCAAAGCCGTCCTCAGTCTTATCCCAGCCTGAAAGAATATCTCTTGCCTTATCAAAGGCTGCTGTCCACTGAGCATCAGTTGCTTCTGTTGCGTCTGCACCGTTTTCAGTTTCAGGAGCAATAAGAATATGGCGAACGTCAATTGTCTTTCTGTCTGAAAGTGATGCAGGTGAAATTACGTATACAACTGTTGTGCTGTAGTTGTTGATATCTCCCGCTTTTCTGTCTGAGCTGAAGAGCCAGTCAAGACCTGAGTATGTGGTTTCCTCATCCTCGCTGTGCTCCTCACCGTCCTCATGCTCGTGAGTATCGGCAGTTGCGATTGCATATCCTCTTGACTGAAGCATAGCCTTTGTCATACCGTACTCTGTTGAGTAGCCGTCTTCAGCGTAAGCCTTCTTATAAAATTCATCTGTTGAATATTCAGAGCACAAATCAGCAAAGTTTGAACCGTCAGACTTAAGTTTACCTGCAAATTCCTTTGCCTCGTCTTCACTCTCACATTCAAAAAGCTTAATATCAACTGTTACAAGGTCATCTAAATTTTCATCCTTATAAGCATTAATTTCATCTTCTGAGTAACCCTCTTCAATCAAATTAGCACTCATATTTGACTGATAATTCTGAGCTATATACTGGCGTGTTGACTCAGTTCTGAATACAGCCTCATTTACACCCTTACCCATTGCCAATGTAAGATACGCATCAAGAGTATAGCCGTTTGAATTCGCCGTTTTCTCGTACTGTGAAAGGGTATCATCAATGTTTGTTTGCTGTTCCTCTGTGATTTCAGGATCTTTTCCGCCGTTTTCTGCAACTGCGGCAAGATAATAGGTGTATACACTCTCGATTGATTCAACAACCATATCGTGCATATGCTCTGCCCAAGACATTTCTTCGTTAGTATCAGGATCAGTATAAGTCTGGCTTGAAAGTTTTTTGGTGAGATCAACTTTAAGACCTACCTGCTCTAAATCAATACCGTACTGCTCATACATACTCTGCTGTGAAGCAAGGTTGTTATAGCTTGATGCAAAATAGAAATTATATGTGCCGACCTTGATTTTTGCCTTGTTCTCACCGTTAGTTACAGTCATACCTGTAAAATGAGCCGGAATACCGAGATAAGAAACAAAGCCTTTTCTTACAGCGCCGGTTGCAACGTAAGTTACAAGAAGAGCAACAACGATAACTACGCATACTGCGGCCTTGATAGCCTTTACTGTTTTTGGAGCAATGCCTTTTGATTTGGTATTTTTCTTTGTAAGCTTTTCAGCTTTTTTAGCCTGCTTGTCCTTTTCGGTATTTAAGCTACCGCCGGCAAGCAAATCATCATCAAATTGTTTTTTTGCCATTTTGTCTTCCCTCTAAAAGTTATATTTTTTATAACAGTATTTTACACTATTACTCAGAATAATACAAGAGTTATTTTTTTAGTTTCTATTCTTCTGTATCAGTTGTTTGAGCCTGAGCTTCATTATCAGCTTTTTTAGCTTCTAAAAACTTATCGTTTGCTTTATTGATAACCGACTCGTGCAAATCAAGCTCAGCCGCTTCAATCATACTGTCAAGCTTTGCATTTCTTGCATCTATAATAACCTGTGCCTCATAGCTTGGTCTGTCATAAATAAAGAACATAATATGGTAGCCGTAATCCGACATAACAATACCTGTGTCGCCGTACACACGTGACTTATCAGTTGCCCACGCTTCAAAATCAGGAACCATTTCGCCCAAGGTCACAGCTTCATAAAGACCGCCGAAGGCGTTGCCTGAACCTGCACTTGTTGATGCAGTATCCGTTGTATATTCCTCTGCTAAAAGAGCAAAAGCATATTCTGTTTTCTCGCCGTTGTTATAATCCTCAAGGATTTTGTTTGCCTTCTCTTCAGCGGCCGCCCACTGCTCGTCGGTGTATATAGGTTGACCTGTTGTTTCGTCTGTCGGGGTATCGTCATCTGCCTCAGGCTGAATAAGAATATGTCTTACAGCATAAGTTTCATCCTCAAGGCGTGTCGGCTGTTCGGTTTTAAGGAGAATATAAGCGTATCCGGCTTCACTATCAATATAACTCTTAACGCTACCTATCGGCTGAGATTCGTCAAAGAGCCAAGCATTTATTTCATCATCAAACGGTGACTGATTTGCATAAATGGAAGCATCTACGTTTTCCTCATAGCGTTCAATTACTTCCTTTGATGCATCTTCTTTTGAAAGTGTTTCGTCATACTCCATAGCAGACTGAACATCAGCGTCAATATACTCCTTGTAAACAACCGGTACTAAATCAAGAATCGACTGTCTGTCGGTAATTTTAGACGTATAATCACTGACAGTTTTTTCGGACTCTGCCTTTGCTTCGTCGCTGCTTGAATCGTATTCAGTAGCAAGATAGCTGAAATTGATTTGAAGGTAATCAGACTTATGCTCGTCATAGTAAGCGGTGATTTCTTCATCAGTAAGAGGATTGTCAATCGTAAATTTACCGATATAATTTGCAGCAACATAGTACTGTTCCATATAAAGCCTTACTGTTGCTTCAGTACAATATTCACCGAAAGTATCGGATAAATATTCATCAAGGGACTGCTCTGCCTCAGATGCGGAGGTTTTAAGATTTTTGATCTGCTCATCAATTATATCCTGCTGAGCCTGTGAAAGAGTAATTCCTTCCTCCTTGGCAGCATTACAATAAACAGTATATCTTTTAATCTGTTCTAAGGCTTCATTCTCAAAAAAATCAAGCCATGAAATTTCATTGCCATCCTTGTCGGTTGTGTGCTGCATTGAATAATCGACAGTCGGATCAAGGTCATAATAGCCGTAATAAGCATACTGTTCATACTGGTTGACAATGCTTGAAAAATACAGATTATACATACCTAAGCTGACCTTGGTACCGTCAACGGTTGCAACAGCTGAAGCAGGATTCATCATCTTACCCTCTTTGCCGTTAGGGACAGTAAAATAACGAACACCGAATACAGCAACGATTGCAATAACGATTACCGCTGCAATCGCAATCAAACCATATTTGATTAGCAGCTTTTTAGCCACGGATTCGACAACCGTTTCACCGTCGCCCAGAGGCTCTTCATTCACAGCTTCTTCGTCGACTGAGTCTTCGTCAACAGGTTCTTCGTTCACTGAATTTTCGCTTTCAGCGATTTCTTCCTCAGTGTTTTCTGAATTGTCATCAGTTTCAAACAAATCACTGCTTAATGTTGGAGCCTCTGCCTCAAACTGCCAGCTGTCGTTCGTTTCATACTTCACGCCGTCTCTTTCCTCAAGCGTGTCATCGTTTTGCTGATTAACATCAGCTTCCAACGGGTTATCATCGTAAAGATTTTTTTCCTTCTCGTCCATACCAACACTCCTAAAATTGTATAAATACTAATAAATTATACAACAAAATACCTGCCATTGCAACAAATATATTTTTGCCGTAAAAAATTGTTAATATCACGTTTAAAATGTATGCTTGAAAAATTAAATAGTATGTAGTATTATGATGTTGAAATTAGGCTAAACGTAAAAACTATAGTTTTTTGCTATATAGAGGTTTGTTTATGAAAGAAAAGATACTTTCTATAAAGGACAAGTACCGCAAAAATCCCGAGTGGTACTGGTTACTTGCAACATTGCTTTTTTTCCCTCTTTTACCTGAATATCTGAGCCTTATTTTCGCTCTTGCGACTTTTGTTGTGTTTAAAATATTTTGGGGTAAGGCTGATAAAAAGGCTTTGATGGGCGATTTAGGCAAGGCATTTTTCATTTATATGTGCTACATGATAGTGTCTGCATTATGGAGCAAAACGCACATATTATCAGCGCTTATCGGTCTTATGTGGATGGGATGCTTTTTGATATATGTTTACATAGCAAATTGTGTAAACACGAAAGAAAAGCTGAAAAATGCCATTACTATGATAAATGTTTCTGCCGGAATTGTGGCACTTATCGCAATTGTAGAAATAGTTATGTACAACATGAGCGTTCATCTGGGGTGGATTGAGTATGAATACTGTCTGCCAAATCCGCTGTATTACTACTTTAACGATTTTATTTATGATGCGATACCTGTTGAAATTATCAATTACAAGTTTTCATCACGTGCATCTTCAACATTTGATAATCCCCTTATTCTTGCAACTTATTTAGTTATCACTACACCGTTTTGTGCCTTTGGCTCCGTATACTTTAAGCATTCTAAAAACAGAAAAATCAGCAGAGTATGCCTGCTTCTTGCAATAGGAGGAATTGTTTGCACCTCATCAAGAGGCGCTTATATTGCAGTTGCACTTTCTATAATTACTATAATGCTTTCAAGCAACAGGGCTATATTTAAAAAGATTTTTCCGTTTATACTGTTGATTGCTGTAGCTGTTCCTGTTGGACTTATACTCAGGTATGAAAACTCACCTGCAGGTGATTTTCTTGCATCAACGTCGCACAGAGTTGAAATCTGGAAACACTGCTTTAAAATGTTTAAGGAAAACTTCATATTGGGACTGGGTGCAGGATGTGACAATATTCATACCATTTTACGTGATGTACACGGCATAGACAGAACTCATGCTCATAATCTGTTTCTTGAAATGATTACAGAGGGAGGAATAGTCGGCGGTGCATTTGGCGTTTCGATAGTTGTTATCATTTTTGTTAAGATAGTAAAGCTTACTAAGACAAAGGAAAAGATATTCCATAGATACGCGGCACTTTACATATCTTCGCTTTTAGGATTTTTGATAATGTCAATTTTTGAATTTACATTGCAGTCACCGAAAGAGCTGCTCACAATGTTTATGCTTTTAGGGTTTATAGAAGCGACTTGCAGAATTGCTGAAAATTCCGAGCAGATAACAATACACGAAGATGCAGGCAATTTGGAGGCTGAATTTATTAACAAGTAAGAATAAAAAATAGCGAGCCAAGGCTCGCTATTTTTCTGTTTTATTTTGCTTTTGTTTCGCAGTAAAGACAACGGTATGTACCCTTTTCATCTGTTTGTATAAAGATGTGGCTGATAGGCTCGTTGTTACAAATACAGCGTGGATTGGTACATTTAATAACGTCCTTCAGCTCCTCAGGCAGACTGTCTTTGACATTATTAACTGCTTCCTGCGGTTCTGTGTAAGTAACAGCTTCTGAGTTTAAATCAAGGAGTGTCATAATCAGCGCCATACGGATATATTTTCCGTTTAATGCCTGTTCAAAATATTTTGCTCTCGGGTCATCGTCAACCTCTGTTGATATCTCGTTTACTCTTGGCAGTGGGTGCATAATTGTTAAATCAGACTTAGCTGTTTTGAGCTTATCAAGATCGAGAACAAAGGCGTCCTTGTGCTTTAAATATTCATCCTCAGAGAAGAAGCGCTCACGCTGAATACGGGTCATATAGAGGATATCGAGCCTGTCCATAACCTGCTCCATAGTCTCTACCTCTTCATACTCATTACCGCTTTTATCAAGCACGTCACTCTTGATATAATCAGGTACGGAAAGCTCCTTTGGAGATATAAGAATAAATTTAACGTTCTTATATCTGCACATAGCTTTTATGAGTGAGTGAACGGTTCTGCCGAATTTCAGGTCACCGCAAAGACCTACCGTGAGATTATCAAACGTACCCTTTTCACGATAGATAGTTAAAAGGTCGGTAAGCGTCTGCGTTGGATGCGAATGTCCGCCGTCGCCTGCGTTTATAATCGGCACACCGCTGCGAAAGCTCGCAACTCTCGGCGCACCCTCAAGCGGATGACGCATAGCAATAATATCTGCATAACAGGAGACTGTTCTAATGGTATCCTCAACACTTTCACCCTTTGACGTAGATGATGAGCTTGCCTCAGAAAAGCCGAGAACGTTTCCGCCAAGCTCCAGCATAGCCGCTTCAAATGAAAGACGTGTTCTTGTTGACGGCTCAAAGAAAAGCGTTGCAAGCTTTTTACCGTCGCAAATATGAGAATACTTTTGTTTATTATTGATGATATCAATTGCAGTAGCAATCATATCATCAATTTCATTTAGTGAAAGGTCGGTTGTGTCAAGCAAATGTCGCATTATAAAACTCCTTTCGTATTTTAGTGCTTTAGGTTTTAGTCTTTAGCCCCGTTCATTTCAAGATATTTCTTTATACGCTCAACGTTTTCACGGTTGGCTTCATCTTCCTCCAAGTATTCGATAATGTCATAAACGTCAACGACTGAATATACAGGAAAGCCGTATTCGTCACTGATTTCTGCCATTGCGGATTTTTCGGTTTTTCCCTTTTCCTTGCGGTCAACCATAACGAAGGTGGCCGCTATTTTTGTACCCTCTAACTTTGAGAGGATTGACATACTTTCTCTTATTGCTGTACCTGCAGTGATAACGTCCTCAACGATAACGATTTCTTCTCCGTCTTTAGGTGTATATCCCACGAAAACACCGCCTTCGCCGTGATCCTTCTCCTCTTTTCTGTTGAAAAAGAAAGGCACGTCAAGACCCTCTTTTGCAAGTGCTACAGAAACAGAAACGGCAATCGGGATTCCCTTATATGCAGGGCCGTAAAGCACTGTCTTTTTGTTACCTATCTTTTCAAAGTAAGCTTTGGTATAAAATTCGCCGAGCTTTTGAATCTGCTCGCCTGTTTTAATATCGCCTGCGTTAATGAAATAAGGTATCTTTCTTCCGCTTTTTGCAGTGAAATCACCGAATTTTAAAACGCCTGCACCCTCTAAAAATTTTATAAATTCTCTTTTATAGCCTTCCATTGGAACTCTCCTTAATCTACAAATTCTGCTACACAGCGTCTGTATGCTGAAACAGGGTCATCTGCAGCAGTAATAGGTCTGCCGACAACGATATAATCCGAGCCGATTTCCTTTGCCTTTGCAGGAGTTGT
>JAFLSA010000055.1 GCA_022511185.1 Eubacterium sp. | reverse complement strand
CTTTACGGCCCGACAGAGACAACTGATATCTGCACCTATTACGTTGTTGACAGGCACTTTGAGGACGACGAGCCGCTGCCTATCGGCAGGCATTGCGATAACTGCGACGTTATGATAGTAAACGATAAAAACGAGCTTGCCAAACCCGGTGAAGAGGGCGAGCTTTACGTCCGAGGCTCATTTGTTGCATACGGCTATTACGGCAACGATGAAAAAACGAAGGCAGCTTTTGTACAAAATCCATTGCACAGCTATTATCCCGAAACGGTTTACAAAACCGGCGATTTGGTTAAGGAAAATGAAAAGGGCGAAATAATGTATATTACGCGCAAGGATTTCCAGATCAAGCGTATGGGATACAGAGTTGAGCTTGGGGAAATAGAAACGGCTGCAAGCTCCATTGAAAATATTGAGGAAGTAGTATGCGTATTTGACAAATCAAAGGATAAAATAATTTTAGTTTATCAGGGAAAAAAGCTTACCGCAGAGGATATCCTGAAACAGCTTAAATCAAAGGTACCCTCATATATGATACCTGATAGAATTGAAAAAATAACACTTATGCCACATAATCAGAACGGCAAAATTGACAGAAAAGCCGTTACTGCAATGATGTGCGAATAAATAAAAACAGTAATGAAAAGAGGAAAATTAAAATGGAAGAATTAATTGAAATCTTACAGGCATTAAAGCCGGACGTAAAATTCACAAAGGACACAAGGCTTGTTGATGATAAAATTTTTGACAGTCTCGGTATGATTTCACTCGTTGCAGAGCTTTCTGACGAGTTTGATGTTGAAATCTCACCTATGGACATTGTGCCCGAAAACTTTGAAACTGTTGAAACTCTCTATCAGATGATTGAAAGACTTGCAGACGAGGACTAATAAATGACCTATACCTCATTTGAATTTTTTATAATTTACTTTGGGGCAACGTATATTCTTTACACCATTCTGCCTAAAAAAGCAAAATGGTGTGCTTTGCTTGCAGGATCATTAATTTTTTACCTTATCGCTGCGGGCGGTCATATTGAATTTCTGCTGATTAGTGCAATAATCGTTTGGGCTGTCGGTATGCTTATTCAAAAATTTAATGACTCCTTTGCTAAGAAAAAGAAGCTTGTTCCTAAAGAAGAACGGAAAAAACTAAAAAATAAATATAAGAATTATAAGCTCATAACTCTGACGGTAGGTGTGATAAGCAATATAGCATTTCTGCTTGTGCTTAAATACGCTAATTTCTTTGGCAGTACAATAAATACGCTTTTTTCCGCAGATATTCCGACGCTTTCAATCGTTCAGCCGCTTGGTCTGTCCTTCTATACTTTACAAGCAATCAGTTACATAACTGACGTTTATCGAGGAAGATATAAGGCTTGTAAAAATCCGCTTAAAATTACGCTCTACCTTTCATTTATGCTTACGATAATTGAAGGGCCTATTGCACGCTATGACCAGCTTGGAACTCAGCTTGGTGAAGGAAAAACCTTTAATTTTAAGGACCTTGTTTTCGGTGCGCAGCTCGTTGTATGGGGACTCTTTAAAAAAATTGTTATTGCAGACAGAGCAGCTGAATTTGTCAACAATGTTTTTGACGAAGCAAAATTTGACAACGGAATTATTGTCCTTGCTGCAATACTGTTTTATACGCTTCAGCTTTACTGTGATTTTTCCGGAATTATGGATGTTGTAATGGGTCTTGGTGAAATGATGGGAATTCAGCTTCCGGAAAACTTTTCACGCCCGTTTTTTGCAAAATCAATCAATGAATTCTGGCAGAGATGGCATATTACTTTGGGCGGCTGGCTGAGAGATTATATTTTCTATCCTATTTCACTTTCAAAGCCGTTTATGAAATTAACCAAAAACGCAAGAAAAAAGTTTAATCCGTATTATGCTAATCTTATTCCGACAGCCGTTGCCCTCTTCTTCGTCTGGTTTGCAAACGGTATGTGGCACGGTGCTGCGTGGAAATATATTGTTTACGGACTTTACTATTATGCGCTTATGATGTTAGGCCTTTTTGCAGAGCCGTTAAGTGCTAAGTTTTGCGAGAAGCTTAAAATCAACAGAAAGAGCAAGGTTTTTGCTCTGTTTCAAATGATACGCACCTTTGTTATTGTAAACATCGGTATGCTCATATTCAGAGCAGACAGCCTTAAAACTGTAGGTGTCGCCATCAAAGCAATATTCACAAGTCTTAATTTCAGTGCGCTTGCAGTCGGAAGTAAAAATGGACTCGGTCTTGATCTCCGGGACTATGCTCTTTTAGTCCTGGGTGCAATACTCATTTTTGGTGTGAGCCTTGCACAGGAAAAAGGAATTCATATCCGCGAAAGAATTTCAAGACTTCCGTTTATAGTTAAATTTATAATTTATATGTTGTCTATTTTCATCGTTATTATACTTGGTGCATACGGTGAGCATTACGGCGTTGCTGATTTATTATACGCGAATTTTTAGGTAAGAGTATGAATGAGAATACAAAAAGAACAACAAAAAAGTTAATAACAGACGGCATTAAAGTTCTTAGCTTTATTCTTGTTTTTGTTATATTGCTTGAGCTTTTGTCGGCAACAATATTTTCAAAATCAAGTGCAACCACGTATAAAAACAAGTTTAAGAATGCTTACAACTTTGTAAATGAGGTTGAAGATACAATTGATATCGTAGCACTTGGAAACAGTAATATGTATTCCGCCATCATTCCTGTCAGACTGTGGGATAAAAAAGGATATACAAGCACTGTCGTCGCATCGCCACGCCAGTCAGTATCCTTGTGCTATGAACTTCTTAATGAAGTAACTCAAACGCAATCTCCTAAATTTGTTATCCTTGAAACAGATACGTTTTATGAGGGCGTTGAACTGAATACTGATTTAGTTGATGGTGAACCGGCTGAGAAAGATTATCTTAAATTCGTCCCGTACATTTCAGACAACTATCTCAGCGAGGCCGTTCAAAACCGTTTCTCTGTGTTCCTGTTCCACGACAGGTGGAAAAAGATGATACCTAACCCTAAAAACAAAGAGAAGAACACGAATAGCCTTGATGAAGACTATAACTACAATCACGGATATGTTTTCATCAAAAAAATTAAAAAGATTTCTCCTAATGATAATATGAACTATACAGATGCGCTTGAAAAAATACCTCAGGAGGCTGTATTTTACTTAAGTAAGATAACAACGTTTTGTAAGGATAATGATATTCAGCTTATGCTTATAACTGTCCCGTCACTCAACACTTGGTCATATGCAAGGCATAATGCAGTTAAGGAATATGCTGATAATAACAATATTCCATATTTTGATTTCAATGCGCTTGAGGATTATGAAATCAATTATGACAAGGATTTCCGTGACAACGGCAACCATATGAACTATTATGGCGCTAAAAAGATTACAAACTATATCGGCAATTATATTAACGAAAATTATTCGGATATAATTGAAGATAAGCGTGAAAATGCTGACTATTCATACTGGTATGATGATAAAGAAAGATTCATCACCGCTCATGAAATAAAAAAGTTTTAATTTATCAACACAAAAAACACAGGTTGGATTTTATATCCTACCTGTGTTTTTATATTTCTACTTTTATTCTACCTCTGTTTTCTTGCCAAAAATAACGGCAGTTGCTATAATTTCTATGAGGTGATTTGATGGATAATTACAAATTCGGAAATTTGATTTGCTCCTTGAGGGAATCACATAATTTAACGCAAAAGGAATTAGCTGATATTCTCGATGTTTCGGATAAGGCTGTTTCAAAATGGGAAAACGGTCAGGCAATACCAAGGATGGATACTTTGGAAAAAATGGCTCAGACGCTTGAGACAACTGTTGAGGAGCTGATAATTGCCAGCAAGGACAATATAAAAAGAATTCTGATTGTAAATTCTTTTGGTACTTTGCTTCATTTTCAGGTTGATAATGAAATAATCAGCCTGAAAACCGGTGAGGAAAAATGGATGTTTATTGATCCAAAAAAGGATGAGTATAACGTCACCCTTTATGGTGAATTAAGCTTAGAAGAGCTTGTTGATGCCAATGACGAGCCGAAGAACCTTAAAGAAAAGCTTGTGAATAAAGGATTAAAAAAACTCTCCAAATGGGCAGATAAACAAATTAACAGACAAATTATAAGAACTAAATGCTTCTACACATTGACGGGTATTCAAAACGAAGAAAAAATAGAAGTAGAAAACGAAATATTTTCTGCCGGAGATAAGATGTGGATATTTAAGGATTTGGATTTTTCTTACCCTAAAATCAATTGTAACTGTAATGTAAAGCTGACCAACGCTGTATGTATTAACAAAACGGATGTCTATGCTGATTTCAAAAAACAGGCATTAACAAGTGAGTTAGGTATTTCCATACCGCTTATGTTGCTTGCATTTCCCTTTAGAAAAATGTATTTCAAGAGTGTTCTTAAACCAAAGGGGCTTATGAAATATATTTCAAAGGCTGATTATTATGTGAAGAAAAATAATAAAGAACTTGAAAAATCAAAGAAAACTAAACATCCTATAATCAAAACCATAGGTGTGATAATCTTATTTATAATCCTGTGGTTTGGTATAGATATAGGATTTGGAATAATCAACGTTGAAACCGATAAGCCGTACCTTGTTTCAGCCGATTTCAGCACAATCACTTATGGCAGAGAGGAATATGTCAGAATTGAGGATTTGCCAAAGGATGTTATTTCATCAAAGCTATTTGGTGCAGAGGTCTGGACAGATGCCAGAATTGACGGATATTCTAAAGCCGACCAATACTTTGATGGACACAAAGTCTGTGAGTATACTGATAAGGAAAACAATACTTATCTCTGGTTAGTAACAGATTACATTGATACAATAATAGATGAAGAAACAGGCGAGCATAAAGATTACGATGATTTTTCAGAACATTATGTATACGTTTTGAAAGAATAAAAATAAAGGGTGTCAAGGACACCCTTTATTTTTTATTTATACTTTAATTTTAATACAAGGCTTAAAACATTTTTTGCGGTGCGTTCAAGCTCTGCCCGTGTTATGCCGTCAGGCTTTGTGAGAGTGGCAAGGAGTGTGCCGTCTGATTTGTACTTTTTTGTACCGAATTTATCGCCCGGCATATACACATCGACCTGTGCACGCACACGGTATGCATTATCCTTGATAATGGGAAATTCAGGGCTTTTTGATTTTTGCATCCACCAGTCAGTCATAACGCTTCCCTCATATCCCCACTCTTTTCTTAAAACAGTAGTCACAAGGTCATAGTTGTAATGGCTCCAGACGCCGTTGATTTTATTATAGCTTGTCATAATATTGAGAGGCTTGCTCTCCTTAATACAAATCTCAAAGCCTTTAAGATATATTTCCCTGAGTGCTCTTTGCGACACTCGCGAGTCATTTTTTGTTCGCCTGACCTCCTGATTGTTGCAGGCAAAATGCTTGGGGCAGGCAGATACACCGGCACTCTGTATGCCGTTTACAAATGCTGCACCTATCTTTCCCGATATAACAGGGTCTTCTGAAAAATATTCAAAATTCCTTCCGCAAAGCACGTTTCTGTGAATATTCATTCCCGGCGCAAGCAAAACGTCAGAGCCGTGCTTTACCATTTCAGCACCCATAACTGCCGTAAGCTCCTTGACCAAATCACAACTCCACGTGCTTGCAAGCGCAGTACCGCACGGAATAAGTGACGTGTACTTTTTAATACGGATACCTGCCGGGCCGTCAGTGGTGATTATCGGCTTAACGCCCTTTTCACGAAGTGACGGTATCGTTCCGCCGAATGCGCCTGCATTACCTGCTACGCCAAGCTCGCTGTACATCATACCCTCACCGCGTGTGAGCGCCTCAAGCTCTTTATTGCTTAAGCCTGAAATGAAATCATCAAGAGTGATTTTGCCCTCTGCCACGTCGGTGAGCTTATAGCCCTTGTCGCCCTTAAATCCGATTTCATCAGGCAGATTTTTTAATATTCTGTCCCTCAAATACGGTTTTGATATCTCAACCTTTTCTTTGACAGGTACTAACCTTCCGTCCCTTTCTTTTGCCGTGATACGCTCAAAGCTGTCCTGCACACCGCAGATTTCGTCAAGCTGTTCGAGTATCTTTTCATCAAGCTGTACCCTGCCAGCAATAATATCGGTACGCACTGAGCTTCCGGCATAAAATACGTATTCGCCGTTTTCAATAATATACGCAAATGTATTTTTATCATCAAAGCTTGCAATGTCATAGAGGGTAAAACTCAGCGTTATTTCTTCACTTTCATCAGGTGCAAGGACGCCTGTTTTCGCAAAGGCAACAAGGCTTCTTTCAGCCTTTGAGAGCCTGCCCTGCGGTGCTTTAACATAAAGCTGAACAACCTCTTTTCCTGCTGTACCGCCGATATTTTTAACGCTGACTGAAATCTCAAAGCTGTCCCCGTTTTGCTCAAAGGACAACGGAGTAATTTCAAAATCAGTATAGCTAAGCCCAAAGCCGAACGGATAAATAACCTTGTCCCTACAGAACGTTTCAAAATACCTGTAGCCGACGAAAATATCCTCAGTATAATTGTTAAAGTCTTTTCCGCCGAAATCGTTTGAGCTTGGATAGTCCTCATAATTCCTTGCAATAGTACAAGGCAATTTTCCGCTTGGATTAACCTTGCCTGTCAAAATATTTGCAAGCGCGTTTCCGCTTTCCATACCGCACTGCCATGCATAAACGACTGCTGATATCCTGTCGCCGTATTTTTCAGTCCACGCCATATCAATGATATTTCCGCAGTTCATTATTACGACAACTCTGTCAAAGCTTGCCGTTACCAAATCAAGCATTTTAACTTCAGTATCAGTTAAATAATAGCTTCCCTTTTCAAGATTGTTTTCCCTGTCCTCGCCTGCTGCTCTGCCAAGCACAACAAGGGCGATATCACTGTTTTCAGCCGATTCTTTAACTGCTCTTTCGTCAAGCTCCATTTCAGGATAATTCATCGGCCAGTGACCCCAGAAGCCTTGGCTTACAGGATTTTTCTTTCGCCAGTTTTCATAGATACTCAGAAGCGGCGCATAAATATTTACGCCGTTATTTTTAAGTCCGTCAATAAGATTGACCTGATACGGCGCATTGACGTCACCGCCGCTGCCGTAGCCGACGTAGAAATAATCAAGCTGACACCTGCCGAATACTGAAACGGTATCGCTCTCCTTAATCGGCAAAGCCTTATCCCTATTTTTCAGCAGAACTATACTCTCCTCAGACGCTTTAAGTGCAACAGGCGGCATCGGCTCAAAAACTTTTTTTGCTCCGTCTACGCCACTCTCCTCCTGCATAACGCCACTTCCTGAAACCTTGTCCATAAACTTCTGTATAAACGTGTCAAGCTTCACTTTAATGCTCATAAAAATTCTCCTTATGATTAAATCAATATCAGTATAGCATATTTAAAACTATTATGCTATACTGTAAATGAAATGAGGGATGATTATGAATAAAATTAATCTTGCAGGCAACTGGATAATGAAAAACTGCACCGACGGCAAGGAATATGACGCTGTTATTCCCGGCAGTGATTTTGGGAATCTTATCAAAAACAATACAATAAAAAGCCCTCTCATCTCAGGTGATGAGAAGGAGGGTATAAGCGTTGGCGAAAATGATTTTGAATTTAAAAGAGATTTTGTCATTACTGCTGAAGATTTAAAGTATAACCATATAAATCTCCAGTGCGCTGGACTTGATACGCTGTGTACCTGTTACATAAACGGCAAAGAAGCATTCAAAAGTAATAACGCTTTTATTCCGATTGATTTTGACATCAAGGAATTTTTAAATGAGGGCACAAATAGTATTTTGCTCCATTTTGACTCAGCAGTTAAATATATCAGCAAGATGCAAAAGGATAACCCCCTGCCGAAAAACTTTAACGGCATTGACGGAATTCCGTACATAAGAAAGCCTGCCTGCCACTTCGGCTGGGACTGGGGCCCTTGTGTTCCCTACTGTGCTGTGCTTGAAAGCATTGAACTCAAATGCTTTAACAGAAAAATTGAAAATATCAAAATCACTCAAAACACCACTAAGGAAAAATCAATTATTAACGTGACAGCAGACAAAGCAGATAAAATATCTATCGAGTGTCCAAACGGTGACGTGTTGACTGCCGGCGAAAACAACAGCTTTGAAATTGATAACCCTGAGCTTTGGTACACCCGTGAGCTGTCACAAAAGGACAAGCAGCCGCTTTACACCGTAATATTTGAAAATGATGAGGAAAAGGTTGAAAAGAAAATCGGTCTGCGCTCGCTTTATCTTGATACAAGCAAGGACGAATACGGCAGTAATTTCTGCTTCGTTTTAAACGGTGAGCGGGTTTTTGCAAAGGGCGGTAATCTCATTCCGTTTTCCGCAATATATGAGGACAGCGACAAGAGTGACGTCGATTACTACCTCGACCTTGCTCAAAAGTCAAATTTCAATATCATCAGAGTATGGGGTGGCGGCAGCTATGCCGATGAATACCTTATCAACCAATGCGACGAAAGGGGCATTCTTGTCTGGCAGGATTTCTGCTTTGCCTGTCAGATGTACCCGTTTTATGACAAGAGCTTTACTGATAATGTATTGGAGGAAGTAAAAGTAAATGTAAGCAGGCTGACAATTCACCCGAGCCTTGCCCTCTGGTGCGGCAACAATGAGCTTGAAACAATGTTTTCATACCTGCCGAAGAGTATGAAAATCATGAAGGCTTATGAGGAATTTTTCTATCACACGCTTCCTGATTTTATAAGCGATCTGACCGACGTGTCATACATTCCGACATCGCCGATAGGCAGTGAGTGCTTTAAGGAATATTCAAGCGATAACGTGGGTGACACGCATATGTGGAACGTTTGGCACGGACTGAAAAAGCTTGACTATTACGCTACAAGATATTCGAGATTTCTCTCAGAATTCGGACTTGAATCACTCCCGTCAATGAAGGCAATCAAAACCTTTGCTCCGCCTGAGGAATATGACATCACATCTTCTGCATTTAACCGACATCAGAAGTGTGTCGGCGGTAATAAAAAGATGCTGTTTTATCTTACGGAGATGTTTGATTTCCCGAAGCGCTTTGAGGATTTGCCGTACCTTACGGGAATTGTTCAGGCTGAGTGTATCAAAAATGCAACAGTTCATTTCAGGCAGAATAAGGGCAGGTGCAACGGCTCAATCTTCTGGCAGTTTAACGACGTGTGGAACTGCCCGAGCTGGTCATCAGTTGATTTTGAGGGCGTGCCGAAGGCGCTCCAGTATAAAGCAAGAGAATTTTTCTCGCCCGTAACGGTAAGCTGTAAAAAGGAAAAGGGCAAAGCAGTTATATTTGCCCATAATGATACGTTAAATGACGTGACAATTCACTTAACGCTTAAGCTCTTTAACCCTGATATGATTAAGGAATATGACATCAGTCTTGCGCCGAATAGCTTTAAGGAAGTTGATGAAATCAGCGTGAGCAAAAAATCTGTCCTACAGCTTTGCTTTAATGATGAGGTTTTAACCGAAATATTCACTTCCCCTGCAAAGCTCAATCTGAAAAAGGCAAATATTACTGCAAAACTTGACGGTAATAAAATGACGCTTAAGGCAGACACCTTTGCTTACAATATTTTTATTGACAGCGACGAGCAGCCGAGTGATAATTACTTCTCACTCGCAAAGGGCGAGGAAAGAACAATCAGCTTTGATAAAGCGCCGAGTAATTACAATATTACCTGTACTAACAATATTGAATTTAAAAAATCTAAATTCAATAAAAAACTTTTCAGATTCTTCTACCGCCTGAAACCTATGAATATAGCTAATTATTTTTATTATTCGTATAACTAATTCTGCGAAAAACCCCACTGACGCATCAAAATCAGTGGGGTTGTATCATATTATCTCTCAGGATAATCAAGTCCTTTAGGCAAGCCTAAAATATAATCAGAAGAAACATTATAAAATTCGCACAGCTTGATTAAATCCTCTATTTTATATTCTCTTATTCCTTTTTCATATTTTGATATTGCGGCTTGTTTAACGCCTAATATCTCCGCTAACTGTGTTTGCGTTATATCATTGTCAATTCTTAAATCTTTTAATCTCTCTTTATAGTTCATACAATCACCTTAAAAATTATAACAAATAATCCAAAATGGACTTGACAAATAATCCACTATGGACTATAATTATATTGTTGCCACACAAGTTAAAACTGCACAAAACATGTATGCAAAAGTGAAAGCACTCGATGAAATTGTCGAGTGCTTTTGCTTTTTAAAGGGTATTCATCATTTTATTTTTATCATATCGCCTGTGTCTTCTAATTCTCTGAACGTCGGGCGTTCGTAATTTGTTTGATTCGGTGTATGGAAGGTGAGCATTAATTTATCATCAGCCTTGAAAATCATACCGTGTCCGCCGTCATTTGTTATGAGTGGCGGCAGGTGAACAAACTTGCCGTCAATTTCTCCGTTATCCGATTTTGCAACGCACTGTGCATATTTATGATCAATAAACGTTGACCAAATAAGCAGTAGTTCACCGCCGGTTGTTCTGTACATAAACGGTCCGTCGGTTATGTAATGCTCGCCATTTGGTTTGACGTCTGCCCACTCGGGTGACGAACCGCTGAAAAGGAGTACCGGCTCGCTGACCGCCCTTTTCAAATCATCACTCAGTTTAACGTAGCACACAGTTCCGTCAATAATCTGCGTATGTTCGTGGCAGAACACAAGATACGGCTCGCCTTTTTTGTCAACGTAAAGTGTACCGTCAAGGCACTCCCAATCCTGCGGCGTAACGGTGCCGTCGGAATACGGCTCAAACGGACCCAAAGGACTGTCAGCTTTTAAAATGAACACGCCTCTCAGATTATTTTCTCTTGTAAACGTGGCGAACATAT
>JAFLSA010000054.1 GCA_022511185.1 Eubacterium sp. | reverse complement strand
TGCGGCAATGATTATATATATATCGACTGCACTAAGGAAAATGTCGAAAATGAGGGAGCTCTCGCTAAATTTTTATCAGACCGTCATTTCGGCATTGGCGGTGACGGTATTATTCTTATCAAAAAAGGCACAAAAGCTGATTTTGAAATGGTGATGTATAATGCAGACGGCAGTCGAGGTGCAATGTGCGGAAACGGCATCCGCTGTGTTGCAAAATATGTTTATGACAATAAGCTGACAGACAAAACTTCAATCACAATTGAGTCAATGGGTGCAGTTAAATATATTGATATCACCGTGGAAAACGGAAAAGCAATAAGCGCAAGGGTTGATATGGGCAAACCTATACTCGATGCAAAGCTGATACCTGTTGTATGCGCTGATGAAAAAGCAGTAAACGAAAAAGTTATAGTTGGTGACAGAGAATTTACTATGACCTGCGTGTCAATGGGTAACCCCCACGCAGTGATGTTTATTGACGAAAGTCCGAGAGATTTTGATCTGAACTATTACGGCGCTTTGTTTGAGAGTAATACCGACATTTTCCCTGATAGAGTGAATGCAGAGTTTGCAAAGGTTATCGACAGGAAGAATATTGAAATGCGTGTTTATGAACGAGGTGCAGGTGAAACGCTTGCCTGCGGAACAGGAACGTGTGCTACGGTCGTAGCGGCGATCTTAAACGGCCTTGTTGACAATGACGTAACCGTTCATCTTCTCGGCGGTGATCTGGATATCAGCTGGAGCGGAAATGAAGAGGACAGCATTTTTATGACAGGTCCTGCAACGACCGTTTTCACCGGCGAAATTGATATTTAAGAAAAAATATGGAGGTTTAAAATATGAAAATCAATGAAAATTTCTTAAAAATTGAGTCAAGCTATCTTTTCTCAACAGTTGCTAAAAAGCAGAGGGAATATCAGGCAGCTCACCCTGAGGCAGACGTAATCCGTCTTTCAATCGGTGACGTAACAAAGCCGCTTGCTCCCGTTGTTATTGAAGCAATGCACAAGGCAGTTGACGAAATGGCAAATGAGGATACGTTCAGAGGATATCCGCCTGAGTACGGATATGATTTTATCCTTGAAGCTATTCAGAAGCACGATTATGCAGACAGAGGAATCGACATTGCAAAGGATGAAATTTTCCTTTCAGACGGCGCTAAGTCCGACTGCGGTAATATCGGCGACATCTTTTCTGTAGACAACAAGGTTGCTATCTGCGACCCTGTTTATCCTGTATACGTTGACACAAACGTTATGTCAGGCAGAAGCGGTGAGAAAAATGAGGACGGCTTATGGTCAAACATTATCTATATGCCGTGCACTGCTGAAAATAATTTTACGCCTGACATTCCGTCAGAAATTCCTGACGTTATCTATCTTTGCTTCCCTAATAATCCCACAGGTATGGTTGCAGATAGAGATCAGCTTAAAAAGTGGGTTGACTTTGCAAACGAGCATAACTCTTTAATTCTTTTCGACTCAGCTTATGAGGCATTCGTTGTTGATGAGAATATTCCAAAATCAATCTATGAAATCGAAGGCGCTAAGACCTGTGCTATTGAATTACGCTCTTTTTCAAAGACAGCAGGCTTTACAGGTATGCGCTGCGGTTATACGGTAGTACCGAAGGATTTGATATTTAATGGTACAAGCCTTAATCCTATGTGGGCACGCCGTCAGGCTACTAAATTCAACGGTGTATCATACATCACACAGAGAGCTGCTGAGGCTATCTATACCGAAGAGGGTCAAAAGCAGATTAAGGAAATCCTCTCATACTATCAGAAGAATGCAAGGGTTATCTACGACGGACTGTGCGATGCAGGCTTTGAATGCTACGGCGGTGTTAACTCACCTTACGTATGGCTTCGAGTTCCTGAGGGCTACACCTCATGGGAGTTCTTTGACGAGCTTCTTGATAAATGCCAGGTAGTCGGCACACCTGGTTCAGGCTTCGGTCCTGCAGGTGAAGGCTACTTCCGCTTAACATCTTTCGGTAATGCTGAAAAGACTGTTGAGGCTATTGAAAGAATTAAAAATGTTTATAAAAAATAAAGGATATTAAAGGAGATACAAATTATGGAAAAGACTACACAGCTCTATGAGGGCAAGGCAAAAAAGGTTTGGGCAACTGACGACCCTGACGTTGTAATCGTTGATTACAAGGATGATGCAACTGCATTCAACGGTCTTAAAAAGGGCACAATTGTCGGCAAAGGCGTTGTGAACAACAAGATGTCAAACTACCTTATGCAGATTATTGAAAAGAAGGGCGTGCCTACTCATTTTATTGAGGAGCTCTCAGACAGAGAAACCGCAGTAAAAAAGGTTACTATCGTACCGCTTGAGGTTATTATCCGTAACCGTGCAGCAGGCTCAATCTGCAAGAGATTAGGTCTTGAGGAGGGTATGGATTTCATCTGCCCTTCAATTGAGTTCTCATATAAGGATGACGATCTCGGCGATCCGCTTATCAATGGCTATCACGCTGTATCCTGCGGCTTTGCTACACAGGAAGAGGTTGACACAATTAAGAAAATGGCTTTCACTGTCAACGATGTTTTGAAGGAATATTTTGCTTCAATCGGTGTTGAGCTTATTGATTTCAAGCTTGAGTTTGGCAAAACATCTGACGGACAGATCGTTCTTGCTGACGAAATCAGTCCTGACACCTGCCGCTTCTGGGATATCGAAACACACGAGAAGCTCGACAAGGATCGTTTCCGCAGAGATATGGGCGGTGTAGAGGACGCATACGCTGAAATGATGAAGAGAGTAGGTCTTGACTAATGCCGAATAATACATATAATTCACCGTTTAACGCACGCTATGCTTCAAAGGAAATGCAGTATATCTACTCTCCCGATTTTAAATTCAAGACGTGGAGAAAGCTCTGGATTGCACTTGCTGAGGCAGAAAACGAGCTTGGATTAAACGTTACAAAAGAGCAGATTGAGGAGCTTAAGGCGCACGCTGATGATATCAATTACGAGGTTGCGCAGGAATACGAAAAGAAATTCCGCCACGACGTAATGAGCCACGTTCACGCCTATGGCGAGCAGTGCCCAAACGCAAAGCCGATTATCCATCTCGGTGCAACAAGCTGTTACGTTGGTGACAATACAGACGTTATCACAATGCGCGAGGCTTTACTTCTCATTAAGAAAAAGCTTGTAAACGCAATGGCTTCTGTAGCAAAATTTGCTGATGAATACAAGGATATGCCGTGTCTCGGCTTTACTCATTTCCAGCCTGCACAGCCTACAACAGTAGGTAAGAGAGCCACACTCTGGCTTATGGATTTGGTAATGGATTATGAGGAAATCTGCCACGTAATTGATACTCTTATGCTTTTAGGCTCAAAGGGTACAACAGGCACACAGGCATCCTTCCTTGAACTGTTTGACGGCGACCACGAAAAGTGTAAGGAGCTTGACAGAAAGATTGCCGAGAAAATGGGCTTTAAGGCTTGCTTCCCTGTAAGCGGACAAACGTATGCAAGAAAGCTTGATACAATCGTCTGCAACTGCTTAGGTCTGATTGCTCAGTCCTGCTGTAAATTCTCAAATGATTTAAGACTTCTTCAGAATCTTAAGGAGATTGAAGAGCCGTTTGAGAAAAATCAGATCGGCTCATCAGCTATGGCATATAAGCGTAATCCAATGAGAAGTGAGCGTATTGCATCACTTTCACGCTACGTTATGATTGATGCGCTTAATCCTGCTTGGACTGCATCTGCTCAGTGGTTTGAGAGAACACTTGATGATTCCGCAAACAAGAGAGTTTCCGTCGCTGAGGCATTTCTTGCAACTGACGGTATTCTTGATTTATACATCAACGTAACAAGCGGTCTTGTCGTTTATCCAAAGGTAATTGAGGCAAGGCTTATGAGCGAGCTGCCGTTTATGGCGACTGAAAATATAATGATGGATGCTGTAAAGAAAGGCGGAGACAGACAGGAGCTTCACGAGAGAATCCGTCAGCACTCAATGGCAGCAGGCGTTGTTGTTAAGGTTGAGGGCGGACAGAATGACCTTGTTGACCGTATTGCAGCTGATGAAGCGTTTATGACGACTAAGGAGGAAATCCTCGCAATCCTCAAGCCTGAAAACTTTGTCGGCAGAGCACCTCAGCAGACAGCAGATTTCCTTAAGGAAACAGTCGCTCCTATTCTTGAAAAGGAAAAGGACTTGCTCGGCGTCAGCGTTGAGATTAATGTATAATAATGGTTGAAAATATTTTACGGACGTGCATTGCACGTCCGATTTTTTCGTGTTTTTCCAAAATTAAAATTTAAAATAAATATTGTTTTATTAAGAAAACAGTGATATAATTAGTTGAATATAATTTTTATTGGAAAAGGGGTTTTGTTATGGCAAAAACTAAAGCCGCCGGTGCTGATACCAAGAAAGCATCGGGGGAAAAGAAGTACATGAAGCCATCAGAGATTGTTACCTTTGGTATCGGTCTTTTCGGTGTTGCCCTGCTTACAGGCTGGATGCCGGACTATACCACAACCTTCTTTGCTGACTTCGCGTTCAAGGGCAAGGGCTTTGACGCCGCTTCATTTGCGAACACGGTTTCGCTTGTATTCGGTGTTGCCGGTTTCGTAGGTGCTATATGCGAGCTTGTAATCGGTATCCTTGTTGACAGAACGAAGACGAGACTTGGTAAGGTTAAGCCGTGGATAGGCTTTGGTGCAATTCCGCTTGCTATTGTATCACTGCTTGTTTTCGTTGCTCCTAACACTTCAAGCCTTCTTGTTGCATCTGTATGGATGTTCGTTATCTATGCGCTTTACACGGCAGTTTCCTGTGCGGTTGAGTCACCTGCAAACTGCTTTGGCGCACTCTGCTCACCTAACCCGACTGAGAGAGGCGATGCAATTTCAATCGCATCCTTCCTTCGTTCAGTAGGTCAGTCAGGCGGTCAGGTTGTAATCATCGTTGTCGGTGCAGTTATGAAGATGCTTATGGGTCAGCAGCAGTTCAAGAATGCTGAGGGTCAGGGTCTTGACCTTATCGTTTCAACTGCTATCTGCGCTTTGGGTATGGTTATCTTTGTTATGATTTTCTTTGCAAACAACAAAGAGCGTGTACCTTATACAACAGAAAAGGTTTCACTTGTAGAGTCAATCAAGCTCGTTTTCACAAACAAGAACTTGCTTATGGTTTCTCTCACAAAGCTTGCAGGCTTCGGCAGAGGTGTTTACGGCACAGTTTCACTTTACATAGCTATTTATCTTTTAGGCTCAAAGGGACTTAAGCTTGCGCTTATGCTTCCTATGGGTATCGGTACAGCAGTAGGTATGCTTTTTGTTAAGGCTGTTCTTAAGAAGTTCTCAACAAAGAAAACTTACATTATCTTCTGTATCTACGGTGCATCTTCACTTGCTATACTGTACTTGGTTTCAAAGGGTATCGGATTTAACAGCAATCTCGTTGTTCCGTTCCTTGTACTCAATTTCTTCTGCGGTTTACAGCACGGTAATACAAACGTTACTCCTAACATTATGATTGCTGACTGCGTAGACGAAATGGAATATAAGACGGGCAAGCGTCAGGAAGGTCTTGCTTATGCAGGCTTCGGTCTTTTCTCAAAGATTGCATCTGCGTTTACAAAGTACCTTGGCCCGTTCCTTGTTTACACATGGTCCGGTTACCAGTTCTCACAGAATGCCAACGTTGCATATGCTGCACAGACTGACGGTACACTTTCAAGATTCCTTGCAATTTACACAATCATTCCTGCAATATTTGTACTCCTTCAGGGTGTTCCGATCCTGTTCTACGATATGGTTGGAGAGAAGAAGGAAAGAATTACTGCTGCTCTTGCTGAAAAGAGAGCTGCACAGGAAACAGCATCAGGCGATACTCCTGATGAAATCGCAGAGTAAGGAGGGGTAGAAATGGCTGAAACAACAGAGAAAAAAAGCTTCAGAGCCGGTGCTTATGCGGTGATTGCCGGTGTTGTGGTTGCTGCGGTATTAGTGCTTATTACAATTTTTGCTTTCACGACAAGATATACTGCCTTCTCCCCTGAAAAAGTGGCGCAGGCTTATGTTGACACTATTGTTCAGACAGGTGACGGCTATAACGCATACAAGAACGCACTTGTATCAAAGAATGCTAAATTCGGTGACTTTATCAGAAATGCTTATATGAAGCCGTATGTTAATGATGACGGCGTCGAGCAGGCTGATTTCGTTGGTACAGGTTCAGAGGATGAGGCTGCAGCACTTGATAAGGTTTACTCCACAATGTATGATTATTACGTTGAGCTTTTGAATACGTACGGTCTTGATGATTACGATGCTGTATTTTCAAATTATTTTGCTAAGCTTTCTGAGGTCAGAAAGGAAGTATACGGCGACGAGTATATGGATACTGATTATATGTTCGGCGCATTTGAATCAAATGTTTTAACTTACGGTCAGTCACTTACAGGTACTCAGAGAGTGTTTGCATCTGATGAAAAAACAATTATTCAGGAGCAATCAACAGGTGTTTACCAGACAATGTTTGGTACAGAGCAGGATGTTGAGGTTGACGTACTTGTTAATGATAAGAAAAAGACTGTTGTAGAAAAGCAGCTTGTGTATAAATTCACAACTACAGTTAAGGAATGCACAGAGCTTTCTGCTGAGGAGCTTGAGGCTTACATTGCCGACTATTCAGCAAGAATTAAGCCTGTGGCTGAATCAGGTGAGGCTAAGGCTGACAGTTTTAATCTCGTAGATGATGCTAAGTCAAGTATGATAAGCGCATTTGAAAAGCTTGATTGCTCAGAGGATATTACTTCTGTTGCAAAATGCACGGTTGACGTTACTCTTGAGGACGGCACCGTAATTGCAACACAGGAGCTTTACGTTGTAGAAATTGGTAACAGCTGGTATGTTGATAACACAAACGTTGACACATCAGGTCTTTACCTTGCAAAGTAAATAAGGCAACAAAACAAAAATCGGTAGGCAAAAGCCTACCGATTTTTTATAACTTATATCAATTTGAATGAGATTGGAGCATACTGCATATAACCTTTGAAAGCTCCTCCTTTTTAAATAAAGGCAGTGGCTCAATCACCACATCAATACAGCCTGAAACGGCAAAGGTTATCATAGAAACTTCATAATAATTGTTTTCTATTGTAAAGCCATTATTTTCTGCAATGTACTTTACAAGATTTTGTTTAAGCAGTTTTACAGCAAAGGCACAGTTGCTGCTTGACTTGAATTTGGATAGATAGTCAATTTTCTTTTCAACCTCATCAAGCAAAAAAGCAACAGATTTTTCGGGATTAAGCCTTATATCGTTGTAATTTACGCACTTTGAAAATTCAAGAATCTCGTCCATTATTGTCTGAAAACAGGAATGCAGACAATCATCCATACTTTTATAGTGCAAATAAAAAGTGCTTTTATTAATGTCAGCCTTTTTGCAAAGCTCCAAGACTGTTATTTTGTTTGTATCCTTTTCAAGCATAAGATCAAGGACTGCATTGAATACTGCGTTTCGGGTTCGCTTAATTCTCCTATCCATAGTTTTTACACTCCAAATAATCAATCAAAATTATTTGTCGATATTGTATCACTTTTGTCTATTTGATTCAATAAAGTGTTAACATATTCGGCAAATCATCTAAAAAATCACACACACATTTGTACAAAAAAACAAGAATTCATAGTTCTTTTTAGAAATAATTGAAAGAAAATATTGTAATATTAAAATCAATATAGTATAATATTTTGGTAAAATATTATTTCAAGTTGGGGGACCGCAAATGAGTAATAATAGATTTTCAATTAGCGGAGATTGGCTCAAAGGAAAAACCGTAGTTGTTACAGGTGCATCAGGCGGTATGGGAGCAGGAATTGCCGCAACCTTAATCAAAAAGCACGGATGTAACGTTATCGGCGTTGCAAGAAGTGAGGCTAAGATGCTCAAGTTTATTGAGGAGCTTGGTCCTACATATGCTGAGCAGTTTTCTTATAAGCTTTTTGACGTGTCGGTTAAAGAAAATTGGGAGAGCTTTGCACAGGAGCTTTTGGATGAAAATATCCGTCCGTCTGTTCTTATCAATAACGCAGGTATTCTTCCTAAGTTCAAGAGATTTGACAGGTATTCATACGAGGAAATTGAAAGAGCAATGAATATCAATTTCTATTCTTGTGTATACAGTGTTAAGACATTTTTGCCTATTCTTTTGGGTGAGGATGACCCTGCAATTATCAATATTGATTCATCAGCAGCACTGATGACACTTGCAGGTACTTCAATGTACAGTGCGTCTAAAGCAGCTCTCAAGAGCTTTACCGAGGCACTCAGAGTTGAATTTAAGGACAAGTGCTACGTTGGACTTGTTTGCCCGGGCTTTACAAAAACTGATATTTTCCGTGACCAGCAGAATGACGGCGGTAAGGGACAGAAGGTTATGGATATGATTTCAACCGACTGTGACCGTATGGTTAAGATGATTATGTTTGGCATTGAGCATAAGAGACCGATGATGGTTCACGGCTTTGATGCCCACTCAATGGCGGTGTTTAACAGACTTCTTCCTGTAAGCGGTTCAGAGCTTTTCTCATTAGTAATGAAGGTTGCTGATATTGATTTGTTCAGCGAAGTTTTTAAGGATTAATTGACGATAAATAGGACGAGGCTGCCAAAGGCGACAGCTTCGCCCTTTTATGTTTTAGTTTAGGGGGGTTCATTATGACAGATGTAACCAAGCAAAAGCATTTGAATTTTAAGGAGATTGCCGCTTATTCCTTAGGCCTTTTCGGCTTTCAGGCGATTGTCGGTCTTCTCAATTCCTATCAGGCAGAATTTGACGGCTCTATTTTAGGCGCTAATGTAAGTGTTGTCGCAATTCTTATTCTTGTGGCAAAGATTGTTTCTGCAGTTGCAGATCCGGTTGTAGGCAACATCGTTGATCGTTCAAAGAGTAAGAACGGCAAGTTCAAGTCTATGATACTTTATTCAATCGCTCCTTTGCTTATTTTTACTGCTGTTGTGTTTGTAAAAGTACCGTTCAAGGGCGTTGGACTTTACGCATGGATATTCATTACATATCTTATTTGGAGCATTGCTATGACAATGGGCGACGTTCCGTCACAGGGTATTGCATCAGTTCTCACACCTAACCCGACTGAGAGGACAAACGTTGTTTCAATCTCAAATACCTTTAAGCAGGTTGGCTTTTCTGCTTGTGTTGTAATTGTGCCGATTGTTTGTCTTATCGTACCGGGGGGCTCTCAGGTATTTGGCTTTGAGGGTGAAACCGATACTCCTATGATTGCGTCAGAATATTTTTGGGTAGCAGTGCTTACAGCCGTGCTCGGATGTATTCTTTTTGCACTTATTCCAATGCTTAATAAAGAGAGAGTTACAAATATCTCTAATGAAAAGACTACGGCAAAGGATATGATTGCAGCGCTTAAGAATAATAAGCCGTTTATGCTTGTTATCGTTTCATACTTCCTCGGCTTTGGCCGTCAGATGGCAATGGGCATTCAGGTTCAGGCAGCTACGGTAATTCTCGGCTCACAGAATCTTGTTGCAGTTTTGGGAATCGTTACCGCTATAGGCTCGATGATAAGTATGGCTCTCTGTCCTATGCTTATTAAGAAAATGAATGAGCGTAATGCTTATATTCTTCTTTCTGTTTACGGCTTTGCGGCTTCAATACTCTCTTTTGTAGTCGGTCATTTCTGGTTCTCAAATCCGCAAAATACAGTGCTTACAATTTTGTTTTACGCATCATTATTCCTTATCGGTCTGCAGTTTGGTGCGGTTACTCTTATGCCGATGATTATGACAGCGGATGCAGTAGACTATTACGAGCACGAAACAGGCAAGAGAATGGAGGGCGCATGCTACTCAATTCTTACTCTTACAATCAAGGTTTGCCTTGCTCTCGGTACAGCATTAGGTCTTATCTTCGTTCAGGCATCAGGCTATTATGAGTCACTTTCTGCAGGAACGTTTACAAATAACACCAAGGATATCATCTTCTTTGCTTATACAGCATTACCGGGTATTCTTGCTCTTCTTTCAATAATTCCTATGTTCAAGTATGATATAGTTGGAGAAAAGAAAGCAAAGATTTCGTCCGAGCTTGCAGCAAGAAGGGAAAAAGCAGAATAATGAACACACTGTGAAATAAATGTAAAAAGTCCAAGAGAGCCTTGCTCTCTTGGACTTTATTTGTTATAATTAAAATACAAATCATATAGGGGTGATATTTTTGAAAAGGATATCTTCATTTTTGTTAGCAGTTATTATGGTGATTTCGATTCTCGGCAGTGTTACCATAGCGTATGCAGATACATGGGAGGCCGGTGAAACCATTACTGTTACCATAAGCAAAAACGTTCTTAGCGTAAAAGGAACGGGTGATATGTATGATTACTCCAAAAGCAATCTTCCGCCTTGGGGTAGCTTTAAGGGCGATATTACAGAGGTAGTTATTGAAGAGGGTGTTACAAGCATAGGAAATTATGCACTTTCAAATCTTATAGCTGCTGAGAATGTTACTATTCCGAATACCGTAAAACGTATAGGCGAAAGAGCATTTTCAGGTTCATATTCGATTAAGTCAATTAATATTCCTGCTTCTGTTGAGGAAATCGGTGATAACGCTCTTACCACAGCTATGAACGAAGCTTCATTCCTGGCAGAAATTACGGTTGACAGCGATAATAAATATTTCACAGTTGAAGACGGAATTTTGTATAACAGTATAAAAACAATACTTTATAAAGTTCCGTCCAAGCTTGGTGTTGAAGTTTTAGACGTTATCCCAACCGTAATAACTATTAAGAGCGGAGCAGTAGTTGCCTGCTCAAAATTAACAGAGGTTAATCTTCCTGAGAGTGTAATCGCTGTTGGTGAAAAGGCGTTTGATTATTGTACAAAGCTTAAAAAGGTTGTTGTAAATAGTCGCGAGTGTGAGCTTGCGCTTGCATCAATTCCTAATAATTCAGGGCTGAAGCTTTACGGCTACAGTGGCACAAATGTTGAGCTTTATGCAAAGAATAACGGATATACAAATATTGAATTTGTACCGCTTAATGATGAGCATACTCATATTTGGGACAACGCAAAGGTAACCAAGCCGGCTACCACATCAGCCGATGGCACAAAGACATATACTTGTACAAAATGTGGTGAAACAAAAACAGAAACCATAGCAAAGA
>JAFLSA010000053.1 GCA_022511185.1 Eubacterium sp. | reverse complement strand
CTGATTATCTTAAGAAAACAAAGGGTCTTGAAAGAATCGGCTAATATATGATTAAATTTACTCCGCTACCAATGTAGCGGAGTTTTTTTATTTTGATATTGATAATAAATATTATATGTTGTATAATAAAAATACTATAATTTTACAGGAGAAAATGTATGGACAATAAAATGCCGAATATGGATTATGATGCCGATGAGGTAATCAACGAATTCAAAGAAAAAATAAAGTGGCCTAAAAGTAATGAAGTTCAGGCCGTTGTTAAGCCGACAAAATTGCCGCTTAGAATTTTACTTTCTTTACTTATCACGATTGTTGTCGGCGCAGTTGCATATTATATGATGCTGCCTGCATTTAACATTCACGATACACAGATGTATATTTTCTTTATTCTTCTTGTGGTTATATTTATGGGCGCGTTTTCATTAGTATGCAGAGCCAACAAGAAAATCGAGAGAAAAGAATACGTTAAGAAAAAGTCACTTGTACCGATTATCATTATAGCTGTTATCGCCGTTATAATGGCTGTCGGTTACGTTACGGGCATAACTCTTTTCAGAGCTCATTCATACAGTCAGCTTATGCAGATTAGCGACGGCAACTTTGAAACTGATTTTGAGGAAATCAGCTATGATAAGGTACCGAGAATTGATGCCTCACGTGCGCACACACTTGCTGACCAGCAGTTAGGCTCACTTTCAGAATATAAGAGCCAGTACGTTGTGTCCGCAAATTCAACGCAGATTAACTATCAGAATACACCTGTCCGTGTTGCATATCTTGAATATGCAGACTTCTTTAAGTGGATAAACAACACAAAGGACGGCCTGCCGGCATATATGCTTATTGACCTTATCACTCAAAAGGTAACGGCAATAAACTGTGTTGATGAATTTGGCGAAGGTATTAAGTATTCACCGACAGAGCTCTTTAACGAAAAACTTTACCGTCATATCCGTTTCCAGTATCCTACAGAACTTTTGGATACTCCTAATTTTGAGATTGACGATAATATGCACCCATACTGGATCACGGCAGTGCTTAACAAGACAATCGGCCTTTTCGGCGGTACTGACGTCAAGGGCGTAATTATTACAGATGCACTCAATGGTGAGAGTAATTACTACGATATCGAGCAGGTTAAGAGCAGCGATGAGCTTAGCTGGATTGACGTTGTATACAGCGAGGCACTCCTCATTGAGCAGTACAACTATTATGGCAAGCTCCAAAATGGCTTCTGGAACTCAATTATCTTCCAGAATGACGTAAACGTTGCATCAAACGGCAGCGGTAATATTGCTATGGACGACGACGTCTGGGTATATACAGGTGTAACATCATCAAAGGGCGACACCTCAAACTTCGGCTTTATCCTTTGTAATCAGCGTACGAAGGAATCAAGGTATTATACGAACCCGGGTGCAATGGAGGAGTCAGCTCAGCAGTCAGCTCGAGATGCTGTACAGAACTACGGCTATTATGCAACCTTCCCGATTCTCTTAGGTATTGATAATAATCCGACATACTTTATGTCACTTTACGGTGACAGTAATACGGTTAAGGGTTATGCATTCGTAAGCCTTGAGGATAAGACGGTTGTTGGTACAGGTCTGCTTGATGTTGCAAAGAGTGACGCAAGAGCACTCAACAGCGCACTTGAAAATTATATTGATGCGCTTAAGGAAAAGGGTGTTGCTGATAACGTAGACAAGGATGATATTATTGTTGACGAGAACGAGATGGGCAGCGCTGATAATACTGTAACGGATAATAATACCGCACCTGAGCCTGACAATAATACGGCTTCTGACGGCAGTATAACAGGCGAGGTTACTGATATTAAATCATCAGTCAATAACGGCAATACGGTTTACTACCTGCAGATTGACGGCAAGTATTATTATATCAGCGTAGTTGACGCAATGGAGGTTCTCCTTATCTCTAAGGGCGATACGGTAACAGTCGAGTTTGATGAAAGCGCAAACGGCTCATTCATCCCCGCAACCTCTGTAACAGTTAAATAAATAGCTGAAAAGTCGGTAGAATACTACCGACTTTTTTGTTTCAAAGATTATTTGCTATTTATAAGAAAAAGGAGATTATTAGTATGAAAGGTATTTCAGTTTCAACCTGTTTTGATTATGATATCAGCTTCAGAAATCAGTTGGAGCTTATACATAAAGCTGGCTTCAGTCACTTTTCAATAGGAAGTAATTATAGTCACAGCGGAATATTAGAGCGTAAAAATTTAGATGAAATTAAGACTATGTCACAGGAGAATCATTTATCAATAGATACAATACACGGGTATGCTATGGACAAGGAGGATACTGTGGATATTAATAAAAAACTTGCTGAGGCTGCATACGCTTTAAATGTACCTGTTATAGTTTTGCATTGTAGCCCTTTTGCTTTTAATCCAAATACTCTTGACGAAAGAAAAAGAGATATAATTTCTAAACTACCGCTATTTGAAAATCTTGCAAAAACGTATAATGTTGTCTTTGCTTTTGAAAATGTTTTACCGGGTGCAGCAACAGACTTGACTGAATTTGCAGTAAACAATTCAGATTCAAAATATTTCGGCTTTTGCTACGATTCTTCACACGACCAAGTAGACGGTCCACATTCTTTTAATTTATTAAAAAGAAATGCAAGCAGACTGAAAGCAGTACATATTTCCGATAGAATACGTGAATTTGTTGACCACGTAACACCAGGTGAGGGCTTTATTGATTTTGAACAGATTACAGAAATAATTCATTCTGCAAATCCTTCTTTTCCTTTGTTAATGGAAGTAATGACTACATATTCCAAATATAAAAATGCAGATGAGTTTTTATCTGTAACCTATAAGGAAGCATTGAAATTATACAACAAAATCAATGAAAATAAGCATTCTTTTTAATATTGAATATGAAAGCTACAGATTAAACCTTTCCTTAATTATCTTTGCAGTTTCACTTGGTGAAAGATTACTGTTGTCAATTTTAATATAATTTTCAAATGGAATTTCTCCGTCGAAGCTGACGAGACGATGCTCCTTATCAGTATTTATTAGCCATTTTTCAGAAAATTCTATATCACGTTTGGACGGTTTGTTATTAAGTCTGTTTTCAGTTTTATTTCTTTTCAACCTGATTTCCTGAGGTGCAACAAGCTCGGCATAATAAATATCAGCGTCTTTAAAAATTTCTTTAAGATGTTCAATATAGTCCCAATCGGACTGTATATCAAACGCCCACATATAAGTAAAGATTAATCCGTAAGCATCTGATTTTGCAAATTCCTCAAAAACAATTTCACGGAATTTGCGTATAGCACTGCCGTTGAAATAACCGAAAATATCAAGTATCGGTTCAATTGTCATATGGTTGTGAAACAGCCTTAAATCAGTTATTTTTGTCAGTTCTTGCCCTACTGTCATTTTGCCTACAGCAGCATCACCAAATAATATTAATAGTTTCATTTTAACCCTCCTCTTTAATTATTTTTAATAGTTTATAGAATTTGCCGTATTCGTCTTCACACTCTGCAATTATCTTATCAAATCCCTTTTTTCTGTATAGATGAAGGGCGTTGAGATTATCAATATCCACCCCTAAAGCGATTTCAGAATATCCCATTTCCTTTGCTTTTTCTATCAGAAAATCAAGTATAATTGCTCCGATACCTTGATTTCGGTACTCTTTTTTAACAATCATTCTTGACAGGTAAATTCTTTTATTCTCTATAAAATAATCGCTGTCAGGTACATTGATGACCAAATTGCCCTCACCGATAAATTCACCGTTGATTTTGTAGATAAATACGAAACGCTCTGAATTTTTAATTTGTCTTTTAAACTTTTCTGTAAAAGGGCATTTTTCCATATCCCATATGTTATTGCATTTGTAGTATTCATCAATGCCTATTTGTTCTATCGTATATTCCTGCATTTCCATTCCTCCTTAAATAAAAAACACCACTGACGATTGCTCATCAGTGGTTTATAACAAAGTATAATATCAGCATATCACCAAAGATGAACATAACGAATATATCCTATACGCATATAGCGCATAAGATACATTGCTCTATTCATTTGGCTACTGAAATTAAACATAGTAATTACCTCTTTTGTGCATATTAACACGTTTGCTGTTTTAAGTCAATGAGAAATTGATGAGAGCTTTTTATCGTGTATTTTTCTTGCGAGGTAGACTGCAGGGGTATCAAGCAGGCTTGTCACGATAAAAATCACGTAGCTTGACAGGAAGATTGATGCAAGCGTTTTTGCATCGTATACACCCCAAAATGCAAATAATGTAAATAAAAGTGTATTGAGTATCTGGCTGATAAGTGTTGAGCCGTTGTTTCTCAGCCAGAGGAATTTCCTCTTATCAGAAAATTTCCTTTCAGTAAATGCCCACCACTTGTGATAAAGCCATACGTCGAAAAGCTGACTGATTGCGTAGACGACAAGCGATGAAATTATCATACGCGGTGTATTTGAAAATACAGCTCTTATTGCGCCTGAAATGAAATCATTTTCACTCGGCACATACATAAGCCAGCTTTGGGTCAGCAGCAGGAAAAACAGGGAGGAAAACACTCCGAGCCACACCGCTTTGTTAGCCTCTTTTTTGCCCTCGCATTCGGACAGAATATCCGTCACTAAAAACGTTGAGGCGAAAAGTACGTTACCAAGTGTCTGCTCCATACCAAAGGCATTAATGAGTATAGCAACCTCAATATTTGCTAAAACCGTTGCAATTGCCGAAACGCAGAAAAGTCCTGTTTTTCCGAAAAATTTGTATGCCGAAACAACTACTCCGTATATGAATATTACAGAGCCTATCAAAAGTAATTCATTAATCATATCAGTCACCCACCCCGAAATCAGTATTATTAATCAAAATGTCAATCCTGTCATTATCCTTATATTTTGGATAAAGCTGATTCATAAAGCTGTTTATTACATTTTTATCAGGCTTGATGTCGGTCGTGTTGTCGCACATAATATTCAGGCAGATTCTTTCAAAATGCTTTAAGCCGAGGGTGATGTCATTCTCCATTGACTGAGCGGTCTGACCGCATATGCCGAACAGGAAATTCGCCTCGTCAAAATTCTTTGAGATAATCTCAGGGTTATGCTCATCAATGCCCTTATGCAGTATCTTTTCTCTGAAATCATAATCAAAGGTTTCAAGTCCCAATTTCATTTTAAGGTTAAAGTCCTTGAAATCTTCTCTGAGTTTTTGAATATGCCTGTCAAAAAGATAATGACTTTCAAAGTGGATTGTTTTAATATGCTTTTCCTTGCAGACGGATTTGATTAAATCAAGAGTGCTTTTATCAAGCTCAAATACGGAGCCGCTGTTGATAACCTCTAAATCTGAATACTTGCCGGTTACATTTTCAAGCACCGATTTGTTAAGGCGGAAATTTTCCTCCTCACTGTCACACTTGTCAATATGATAATCACAAAAGGCGCATTTTTTATAAACGCAGCCTTTACCTCGTAAAAGCACTATTTCACGTGGATTTTTTTCTTTAATTACGCTGTATCTCTCCATAAAATAAAAAACGCCTTTAAGGTAACCCCTAAAAGACGCAATACGGCGAATGCCTTTCTCCCTTAGTTTTGATTGACGAGAGTCTATTGACCTCGCCAGGCAGGATGGTTACGAACTGCCTTTAGACAATTATATCATTTAAAATGCATTTGTCAAATAACTTTTTTCTTTGACGATATGTCCATAATAATCACAAAACAGCCGATTATCATTAGCACTGAAAGTGCAATATTCACACTCGAAAATTCTGCAACGCCGATGCTTGCGTTTGAAAAAACAGAAACATCCATAGGGCTGATTACCAAAAGCAGTTTTGTTACACAGTAGGAGAGCAGTCCGCTTAAAATTCTGAAAAACAAAAAATCGTAATATTTCATTTTCGCCCTTGTGATAACAGGCAGGAGCTGGAAGTGAATACAAACACCGCCGAATGACAGATAAGCACTAAGCTGTGCAAGCGGATATGAGGCCTCACCGCAGGCGCCGCTCGTTATTTCGATAAACGGCATAATCTGCTGTGGTATAGTTAAAATTTTGTTGATTGCAGAAAACAGAATAATAAAAGCAGTAATGTTAAGAACAGATTTAACCGCACTGTCGGTTGCAGTTGTCAAAGCATCTCCAAAGCTTTTTTCCTCAGTGTAGGAATAATAGCCTTGGAGCTTTCTTTTTTCACTAAAAGACAGGATAACGCCGACAATCACAGAAGAAATTACGCTTGATAAAAATAAAATTACGCCTGCTTTCGTACTGCTGAGAGAAGCTGATCCGACTGCCGTTATTATAAAACCACAGCCGCCGCAAAAGTTAAATCTTAATAGCCTTTGAGCCTGCTTTTCATCTATCTCACCCTTTAAAAGAAGCTCGTTTGTGAGCAGTGCGCCTGTCGGATAACCGCCGATTAAACCGAAAAGAATTGCAGGGAAGGTGACCTGCGGCAGATTGAAAACGTATGTGCTGATAAAGCCGAAGGCCCTTGCAATTACGTCCTTTGCATTCGTTTTCATAATGATGAAGAAGATTATCAAAAGGGGAGTAAGGCTTGGTATAATCGTGTTTTGTGAAAGCTTTAAACCCTCCAAAGCACCTGCTCTCGCATCGGCAGAAAAAATAATCAACACCCCTGCAACCCCAGAGAGAATTATAAGTAAAAGTACATCTTTTCTTTTCATATTACCACCTAAAAATAATATGAAAAAACGGCAGTTATAATAACTACCGTTGCTTTTACTATGTATAATTACCATTCGTATTTTGTCAGCTTGCCCTTTTGTGAGAGCGCAGGGTATCCCCATTGCCTTAACACCTCATATGTGCCAACGCACACTGCATTTGACAGGTTAAGACTTCTGATGATGCCCCTCATAGGCAGTCTTACACAGGTGTCGTGATTTTCCTTGAGCAGTTCTTCAGGAAGTCCCTTCGTTTCTTTACCAAATACAAGATAAGCGTTGTTTTTGTACTCCATATCCGAGTGTGCAATTTCACCCTTAGTAGTGAAATAATAAAACTTACCGCCCTTATTCTTTTCAAAAAATTCCTCAGTGCTGTCATAAAAGGTGATATCAAGCTTATCCCAGTAATCAAGCCCTGCTCTTTTCACCTGCTTGTCCGTGATGTGAAATCCCATAGGACCGACAAGGTGTAGCCTTGCTCCCGTTGCGGCACAGGTGCGTGCAATATTGCCTGTGTTCTGTGGAATTTCGGGTTCTATCAGTACAATATTAAGCGCGTATTCCATTTATGTAAACCTCTTCGATATCTAAATTTTCATCAAGGAAAACAAGGTCGGCACATTTGCCTGTCTGGATTGAGCCGATTTTTGTGTCCTCCTTGATTGCCCTTGCAGGATTGATCGTGCAGGCTTTAAGCGCTGTTTTAAAATCAATTCCAAAGCTGATAAGATTTTTAAATTCCGTGTGTATGTTGGTTATCGAGGCGGCAATCGTACCGTCTGAAAGAATAGCATATTTTCCGTTTTCCTCAACAAACACCTGCTGTCCGCCAAGCTCGAATTCTCCTTCACCGAGCCCTGCACCACGCATTGAGTCGCTGACAACAATTGTCCTTTCCTCACCGAGTATGGCAAAGGCATTTCTCAAAACAGCAGGACAGATGTGACCACCGTCGCAGATAAGCTCGCACATAACACGCTCATCATCAAGCACAGTGCCGACAATGCCGGCCTCCCTGTGTGTCATAGGAGTCATTGCATTGAAAAGATGCGTAGCGTGACTGATTCCACAGTTAATTGAATTTTTACATTCATCAGCATTTGCACCTGAATGACCGATTGAAACGGTGCATTTTTTGCTCACGCTCTGTATGAACTCACCACTGTCAAATGATTCAGGTGCTATAGTAATGAGTTTAATCATTTCACCGCTTGCCCTGTAAATTTCGTTGAATTCATCAAGCGATCCATCACGGATATAATCGCCGTTTTGAGCGCCTTTTTTACTCATTGCAATATACGGACCTTCAAGGTTAATGCCTGCAATTTTTGCGCCGTTGCTGTTATATTTTGCAATTACGCTGACGATATCAATAAGCCTGTCCCGGCTGAGTGTCATAGTTGTCGGGCAAAAGGAAGTTACGCCGTGACGTGCTAATTCCTTGGAAATTTTATCAAGGCAGTCTGTGCTTGCATCACTTGCATCACCGCCGCCACAGCCGTGAATATGGATGTCAACAAATCCGGGAATCAGCACAAGTCCGCTCATATCTTTGCCGTCACCGTCAAGTATTCCGATTTGCTTTATTATTCCGTTTTCGATTTCAATGTCACCGAATTCCTTTTCAAAAAGCTCATTGTAAAAGGTACAGTTTTTAAAAATCATTACTCATTATCCTTTGCGATTCTGAAGGCTAATTCCTCAAGCTGTTCGTATTTTTCAAGCTGACCGATCTCACGCCTGAAGGCAGCACCGCCACGAAGTCCTTTTGTGTAATATGCGGCGTGGTGCCTTGCCTCACGCATAGCAGTGTATTCGCCCTTGTATTCTATAATTTTTTTAATATGTCTGAGCATTACGAGCATTTTTTCGTTAATGCCTACTTCGGGCAAAACTCTGCATTCGCCAAGATATGCATTAAGCCTTTGGAATATCCACGGGTTGCCAAGCGCACCTCTGCCAATCATAATTGCATCGCAGTTGGTTTTTTCAAGCATTATAGCCGCTGACTGCTCATCTCTTATGTCGCCGTTGCCGATAACGGGGATTGACACAGTCTGTTTGACCCTTGCGATAATATCGTAATCAACCTCGCCAGAGTACATCTGCATTCTTGTTCTGCCGTGAACGGTAATAGCCGCCGCACCGTTTTTTTCAGCAATCTGAGCAAGCTCCACAGCGTTAACACTGTCATCGTCCCAGCCCTTGCGTATCTTAACAGTTACAGGAATCGGTACAGCCTGCGAAACTGCCTTTACGATTTCGCCTGCAAGCTCAGGCTTTTTCATAAGGCTTGCACCGCCGCCGTTCATAGCAATTTTCGGGGCAGGACATCCCATGTTTATATCAATAATCTGCGGATTATATTCCAGGCATTTTACAGCCGCCTTTGCCATAATCTCAGGATCATCACCAAAAATCTGCGCAGCTGCAGGATTTTCCGTTTCGCCGAGGATTAAAAGCTCACGGCTTTTTCTGTCACCCATAGTGAAGCCTTTTGCCGATACCATTTCCGTAACCGTGTAGCCGGCACCGTAGTTTATGCACAGCTCACGAAAGGCCCTGTCAGCAATTCCTGCCATAGGTGCAAGGCATATTCCGTTTTTTATTTCAACATCTTTTATTTTCATAGCATTAGTCCTCAATTACTTTAAATATATTATCATAATGTCATAATAAAAGCAATTACATAAAATTTTAGATAGCCTTGCATATTGCATTTTTTTATTAATTTTGTTAATATTCATATTAAGAAATTAAGAGGGATGTCAGTTATGTTTGTTGATATTGCAAGGATAAAGATAAAAGCAGGTGACGGCGGCGCAGGCGCAGTTGCCTTTCACCGTGAAAAATATGTTGCAGCAGGCGGACCCGACGGCGGTGACGGCGGCAAGGGCGGAGACGTAGTTTTCGTTGTTGACGATAATTTGGCAACGCTTGCCGACTTCCGCTATAAAAGGAAGTATGCCGCAAAAAACGGCGAAAACGGACGAGGCTCACGTCAGTACGGCAAAAAGGCTCCCGACCTTGAAATCAGAGTGCCGAGAGGTACTATTATCCGTGAGGCAAATTCAGGCGCAGTTATGGCCGATATGAGCAAAACTGACCGATTTGTTGCCGCAAGGGGCGGTAAAGGCGGTTGGGGGAATATGCATTTTGCCACTCCAACACGTCAGGTGCCACGCTTTGCAAAGCCGGGTATGCCGGGCGAGGAATGGGAGGTTTCCCTTGAGCTTAAGCTCCTTGCCGACGTTGGACTTTTAGGCTATCCAAGCGTGGGCAAATCAAGCCTTATTTCAGTTGTCAGTCAGGCAAAGCCTAAGATTGGCGACTATCATTTCACGACCCTTGTTCCTAATCTCGGTGTCGTTTCAATGGGTGAGGGTAATTCATTTGTAATTGCCGATATACCGGGTCTTATTGAGGGCGCAAGTGAAGGCATAGGCTTGGGTCACGAGTTCTTGCGCCACGTTGAACGCTGTCGGCTTCTTGTTCATATTGTTGACGTCAGCGGTCACGAGGGCAGAAATCCGATTGAGGATTTTGAAAAGATAAATGAGGAGCTTGTTAAGTTCAATCCCGAGCTTGCAAAACAACCTCAGATCGTTGCAGGAAATAAAATTGATATGGCAGAGCCTGAGCAGATTGAAGAGTTTAGGAGCTATGTTGAGGCAAAAGGCTATGAGTACTACTCAATCTGTGCACCGATTATGGAGGGCACACAGGAACTTATGAACGCCGTGTGGAATAAGCTTAAAACACTTCCTCCGATTAAGGAATACGAGAAAGAGGAAATTCCTTTTGAAGCGCTTGTTAAAGACGATAAGGGCTTTAAGATTACAGTTGTTGACGATAATTATTATATCGTTGAGGCAAGCTGGTTCCCAAAGGTGCTTAAGGGAATTGACGTCGAGGATTATGAGGCACTTCAGTATATGCAGCGTGTACTTGAAAAAAGCGGTGTGTTTGATGCGCTTAAAGAAAAGGGAATTCAGGAGGGTGACATAGTTTCAATCTACGATATCGAGTTTGAATATGTACCGTAATGCTATGAGATTTATTGACAAAGAGGTTAATGCAAAACAGCTCAGTCCGCTGAATTTAGCATTTGTCGGCGACTGCGTTTATGAAATGCTTGTGCGTGAGACACTGGTGACGGACGCAAACAGACCTGTAAATGATTTGCATAAAGAGAGCGTTAAATTTGTGTCAGCTAAGGCGCAGACAAACGCCTTTGAAAAAATCAAAGATATTCTGACAGATGAGGAAATGGCTATTTATAAAAGGGGCAGAAACGCTAAGGTAGGCCATTCTCCAAAGAGTGCAACAGAGGGCGAGTACCACTGTGCAACAGGTGTTGAGGCACTGTTCGGCTATCTTTATCTTACAGAGCAGACCGACAGAATAAGGGAGCTGTTTTCAAAAATAAACGCTTGACAAACAACATTTGTTATTATATAATAAGTCACGCTAACGGGAGCATAGCTCAGCTGGGAGAGCATCTGCCTTACAAGCAGAGGGTCACAGGTT
>JAFLSA010000052.1 GCA_022511185.1 Eubacterium sp. | reverse complement strand
CACATATCGCAGGCCTTGTTGCAGCAGGACTTCATCAGTCACCGATTCCTTATGCAGACGTTGTAACGACTACTACGCACAAAACACTCCGCGGTCCTCGTGGTGGTCTTATTCTCTGCAATAACGAGTACCTTGCAAGAAAGCTGAATTCAGCAGTATTCCCGGGTTCTCAGGGCGGTCCGCTTATGCACGTAATTGCCGGCAAGGCTGTATGCTTTGGCGAGGCGCTTAAGCCTGAGTTCAAGGAATATCAGCAGAGAGTTATTGAAAATGCAAAGGCTCTTGCTGACGGTCTTACAAAGCGTGGACTTAACCTCGTTTCAGGCGGTACTGATAACCATCTTTGCCTGCTTGATTTACGTGGTACTGACGTTACAGGTAAGGAGCTTGAGCACAGACTTGACGAGGTTCATATTACTCTTAACAAGAACACAGTTCCTAACGAGCCTCTTTCACCGTTCGTAACATCAGGCGTTCGTATCGGCACTCCTGCCGCAACAACAAGAGGTCTTAACACAGACGATATGGATAAAATCGCAGAATATATTTATCTTGCTGTTACTGATTTTGACAACAAGAAGGACGAAATTGCAAACGGCGTTGCAGAAATCTGTGCTAAATATCCGCTTTACGAGTAAACTATGAAAGTATTATTGTTTTCAATATTGAAGTTCGGCTTAAAGGTGCTTTATGCACCTTTAAAGCTGTTTAAGACAAAAAACAGAGTTGTATATCTCTCACGTCAGAGCAATGACAAAAGTCTTGATATGAGCCTGCTCGAAAGGGCAATCAGCGAGAATAATCCTGATGCCCAGCAGGTATTTCGTCTTAGAATGATACCTGAGGATATCTCCTCAAAAATCAAATACTGCCTGGCAGTTGTGGGTGATATGTATTATCTTGCAACCTCAAAGGTTGCAATTCTCGATACGTATTCAATCACTGTTTCGTGCCTTAAGCATAAGAAGGACTTAAAGGTTATCCAGATGTGGCACGCTCTCGGTGCAATTAAAAAATTCGGTCTGCAAAGCATTGGCACAAAAGAGGGCAGGGACGAAAAAATAAGCTCTGCTATGTGTATGCATAAAAATTATGATTACGTTTTGGCACCGAGCAAGGCATCTGCAAGATTTTATATGGATGCTTTCGGCTGCAGTGCAGATAAAATAAAAATCTGCTCACTGCCGAGAGTTGACGAAATACTGAAAAATGACGGTGTGTCTGTTAAGTTCTTCCGTGAAAATCCGGCTTTAACAGGTAAAAAAATTGTGCTTTATCTTCCAACGTTTCGTGACAGAGAGCGCACGGCAGTACAGCTGTTAAAGACTCAGTTTTTACAGGATATGGAAGATTATCATCTGATTGTCAGCACTCATCCGCTTTTTTCAAAGGTTAAGATTGACAGAGAATTTTCCTATAACGGCACGTATTCAACTATTGATTTAATGAAGGTTGCAGATGTTATAGTTACTGATTATTCTGCTTGTGCCTTTGAGGCGGCACTTCTGATGAAACCGCTTTACTTCTTTGTACCTGATTATGAGCTCTATATCAAGGACAGAGGGGTAAATATTGACCTTAAGGCTGAAATGCCTGATGCTGTTTTTGAAGATGCAGAAGAGCTTTGTAAGTCAATAAAATCAGGCGGATATGACCAGAATACACTTTTTGCCTTTAAGACAAAATATATTCAGAATACAAACAATAACAATACACAGACACTTGCAAAATTCATCTCAATGATTATTAAGTAAATTTTGCAGAAGAGAGGTTCACTGTGGTGTTTAAGAAATTAAAAAAACTGACAAAAATTCCAAATAAAATTAAGGCTTCGCTTAAGGTAAATTATCTGAAATATTCACAGCTTCCTATTGATGACAAGCTTGTTCTTCTTGAGGGTGGACAGGGCACCAACATCAACGGCAATATGTTTTCAATGCTTAATGAGCTTAATTCAAATCCACGCTGGAATGAATATAAGACTGTTTTTGTTGTAACAGAAAATACGATTGATGCCGCCAAGGATAGGATGAGCTTTTACGGCTTTGACAAAGTAATTCTTTCACTTCGTGACAGTAATGAATATTGCAGATATCTTGCCACTGCAAAGTACGTGATGACTGATAATTCCTTCCCTCCCTACTTTAACAAGAGGGAGGAGCAGGTATTTCTTAATACATGGCACGGTACTCCTCTCAAAACTCTCGGCAAATCAGATAAATCAAATCTTGCCTCTCTTGCAAATATTCAGAAAAATTATTTAATGAGCGATTACGCCCTCTTTCCAAATGAATTTACAAAGAGGGTGTTTATGGAGGATTATGATTTAAAGTACATTTTTAAAGGTAATTCTCTTATTGCAAACTACCCGAGAAATTATATTTTTTACGACAAAGAACAACCCGCCAAGATGAAAGAAAAGCTCGGCTATAAGGGGAAAAAGCTGTTTGCTTATATGCCTACCTGGCGTGGTACAGGCAGGACTGCCGACACTGTTTATCAGCTTGAATGTACAACTGATATTTTAAAAGAGTTTGATGAAAAGCTTGATGACGATACCGTCTTGCTTGTAAATCTGCATTTCCTTCTTGCTAATGATATCGATTGCAGTGCATTTAAGCATATTGACTATTTCTCGTCAAACTATGACACGTATGAAATTCTTAATGCTTGCGACGGCCTTATCACTGACTACTCAAGTGTATTTTTTGACTTTGCCGTTACAGGTAAAAAAATAATTCTTTATGCCTATGACAAGGATAAATATTTAAACTCACGCGGAATTTATATTCCGTTTGAAAGTCTGCCGTTTCCAATTCTTGAAACGGTTGACAGTGTTATTGACGAGATGAAAACACCGCCGAGGGAATACAGTGACTTTGTAAAAGAGTATTCTCCAAACGGCTATATTGATTCCTGCGAAAAGCTGTTTGACCTTATGGTAAACGGAAAAAGTGAGTTTTTTAAGCTTGAAAAGCAACCGGAGGAACAAATTTGTCTCATTTTTGCAGGCGGTTTGTCATCATCATATTTTGAAAATCTCAAGGATTATATAAATGAAAAACCGGGATATAAATACGTTATCACCTACAGACGAAATCTCACCAAAAAGAAAAAGGAATTTATTCTTTTGCTTGATGACGACGTTTCCACCTTTGGTACTGTTACGGCATATCAGTTTGGTGTTAAGGAATTAATAGCTATCGCAAAAAGCCGTATACTAAATTCTTTGAAAGATAACGTTCTTTTTGATAACCTTTTTGAAAGGGAAAAAAGAAGAATATTTCATTCCATCACCCCTGCAAAAGTTGTTGATTTCACCTGTTCAAACGTAATTATTGCAGGCATTCTTTCAAGAATGACAGGGGAAAAGGAATATGTTTTGCACGGCGATTATTTATGTTATTCAAAAAGAACGCAGAAAACAGTTAACCGTGTAAGGAAGTATGAAAAAAATCACGGCTTTAAGGAAATTGACAGAGCAGAAAGGGAAAATATTGTTTTCCTCGAAACGAATGAGGACGGCATTGCAGATGAAAGCTATCGCAAAAACTCATCAATGAAAAATATTTTTCCGCTTTATTTAAAGTGGAAAAATAAAATGATATGCATAAGCCTTTTCAAATTCCGTTCTCCTGTTAAGACAAGGCTTAAGGGAACGTGGATTACAGTCGGGGATAAGGAGTACAAGCCTCATTTTCTTGCAAGTAAGAGCAAAAATTCAAAAAGCCATTTTGGAATATACAGCTTCTCACTTGACGTTGAGGATGTTATCAATATGCCTGCAACCAACAAGGTTATGCTCAATTACAAAAACACCCTTGATGCTACAGTACAGTGCCACATTGTTTATAACTCTGCACTTCCTGTTAAATTCTTAGGACTTCGAGGGCCTATGACTGTTGAAAAGGAAACAAGCAGTGTTGCTATATTCCGTCAGTCAAAAGGCAACAGGCTTAACATTTACGTGCGTTCTCATAACGTTTCAGATGCACTTTCAAAGAGAATTATGCAGGTGATTGCATTTATACTTTCACTGTTCTGGCACGGTAAAAAGGCAAAAAGCCTTGTGCTTCTTTACGAAAAGGATGCCGCAAAGTATGAGGAAAGCGCAAGCGCACTTTTTGAAAAGCTGCTTGACAGCGGCTATAAGAGGTCGTACTTTATTGTTACAAAGGACGCCGTTAACGATATCCCTGAGAAGTACAGAAAAAATGCACTGATTAAGCATTCCTTCAAGCATTACCTGTATTTCTTTAAGGCAAAGACGTTTATCGGTACTGAGACATTAGTACACGCAATTGACCTTAAGACCTTTAACCGACTGGCATTGATGAAGGTTGCAAGCAAAAATAAAAACTATGTATTTTTACAGCATGGTGTAATGTATATGGTATCTCTTAACTCAGAATCAAGAAAGATGTTTGAGAGAAAAGAGCTTAACGGAAAGTACCGTGTTGTTGTGTCCTCTCAGGCAGAGGCTGATCATTTTGCAGAGCTTGGCAATCATTATTACGAGGATTTATATATCACAGGTCTTCCTAAATTTGACAAGAATATCTTGAATGACGATGCAGATAAAATCGTAATTATGCCTACGTGGAGACCGTGGGAAATCAATACGGCTCGTGACAATTTCCTTGAAACAAGCTATTTTAAAATGATTATGAAGATTTATGACAGTGTGCCTGAAAATCTTAAGGATAAGGTGATTATCCTACCGCATCCGCTGATCGTAAACGAGCTTAAAAATCTGCCGAAGGCTGTTACAGATACTATCGTTACGGACGCAAAGTACGATGATATATTAAAACAAGCGAGAATTCTTATCACAGACTATTCCTCAATTGCATATGATGCCTTTTATCGTGGTACAAGAGTCATCTTCTACTGGGAGGAAAAGGACGAGTGTATGGCAAATTACGGTCCTTCAACAAAGCTTATGCTCAATGAGGAAAACGTCTACGGTGATTATTTTTATTCAACAGACGGTCTGTGTGAGGCGATTGAGCGCAATTATAACAATCCTCAGGCAGAGGAATATAAGAAAAGGTATTCGCATATAGTTACCTATCACGACGGTAAAAATACCGAAAGACTTATTGAATTTTTAAAGAAAGACGATATTATTTAAAATTTTGTGAGGCAGTAAAATGGACTATATTTTTTCAAACAAGATTTCTTCTCTCCAGCCGAGTGCTATAAGAGAAATATTAAAAGCAACGTCAGACCCGTCAATCATACCGCTTGCAGCAGGCAATCCTGCTCCTGATGCGTTTCCTGTTGACGAGGTCAGAGAAATCACAGCCGATATACTTGCAAACAGACCGATTGATGCGCTTCAGTACGGCGTGTCAGAGGGATATCAGCCCTTGCGTGACACCCTTTTAAACTGGATGAAATCGCGCGAAAATATCGGCAAGGATTTTGACAACGTTATTGTTATGTCGGGTGCAACTCAGGTAATGGATCTGGTTACTAAGGTGCTTTGCAACGAGGGAGATACCGTAATCTGCGAGGAACCGTCATTTATCGGTTCATTAAACTGCTTCCGCTCCTACGGCTGTAAGCTTAAGGGCGTTCCTGTTGAGGCTGACGGTATGAATGTTGACGCTCTTGAGGAGATTTTAAAATCAACTCCAAACGCTAAATTTATTTATACCATACCTAATTTCCAGAATCCGTCAGGTGCCACAATGTCGCTTGAAAAGAGAAAGAAGCTCTATTCACTTGCAAAGGAATACGGCGTGATTATTCTTGAGGATAACCCGTACGGTGATTTGCGTGTAGCAGGTGAAAAGCTTCCTACAATCAAATCAATGGACGATGAGGGTATCGTTATCTATGCAGGCTCATTTTCAAAGATACTTGCACCCGGTCTGCGTGTGGCTTACTGTATTGCTCATCAGAATATTTTAGCTAAAATGACAGTCGGCAAGCAGGCATCAGATGTGCATACTCCGTGCCTTAATCAGATGATTGTTGATGAATGGTTCAAGAAATATGACGTTGATGCTCATATCGCAAAAATTCAGAAGATTTACAAGAAAAAGCTTGACCTTATGTGCGACTGCATTGATAAGGAGCTTGGCGATTTCGTTGAGTACGTAAGACCTGAGGGCGGACTTTTCATTTGGTGCAAGCTGCCTGATGACGTGGATATGCTTGAATTTGTAAAGAAGGCAGTTGAGAAAAAGGTTGCCGTTGTACCTGGTAACGCATTCCTTATGAACGATACGGACAGCACACAGTACATCCGTCTTAATTTTTCGACTCCGTCTGACGAAGGCATCATAAACGGCGTCAAGGCACTCGGCGAGGTTGCAAAAGAATATATTAAATAATTTGGAGATTTTACTATTAATTTGGAGATTTTACTATGCCCGAAGAAATAAAAAAAGAACGCAAGAAAAGAAGCCTGTCATTAATCCAGCCAACGTCAGTTCCTACACTCGGTAACTATTTGGGAGCAATGAAGGGCTGGCCGACCTTTCAGGATGATTTTGATACGGTTTTCGGTATTGCCGATTTACATTCAATCACCGTAAGACAGGACCCTAAAAAGCTCAGGGAGCTGACTGTTCAGCTTTATGCAATCCTGCTTTCAGTCGGTCTTGACCCTGAAAAAAGCATACTTTTTGTTCAGTCACACGTGCCTCAGCACTCACAGCTTGGCTGGATACTCAACTGCTATACAATGTTCGGCGAGCTTAACAGAATGACTCAGTTTAAGGATAAGTCACAGCAGCATTCAGACAACGTAAACTCAGGACTGTTTACATATCCTTGCCTTATGGCTGCCGATATTCTTCTCTATCAGGCGGACGTTGTCCCTGTAGGCGCTGACCAGAAACAGCACCTTGAAATCGCAAGGGATATCGCAGAACGCTTTAACGGCATTTACGGCAACGTGTTCACAGTGCCTGAGCCGTATATTCCTCAAAACGGCGCAAGGGTTATGAGCCTTGCTGACCCGACAAGGAAGATGAGCAAGTCTGACCCGAATCCAAAGGGTACAGTTTATCTCACTGACGAGCCGAGCGTGATTATGAAGAAGTTTAAGAGCGCAGTAACAGACAGTGAAATGAGTGTTCGCTATGCTGAGGGCAAGGACGGAATCAATAACCTTATGACAATTTACTCCGCCGTTACAGGCAAGAGCTTTGATACGATTGAGAGTGAATTTGCAGGCAAGGGCTACGGCGATTTCAAGACCGCAGTAGGCGAGGCTGTTGTCGCAGAGCTTGAACCTGTGCAGAAAAAATTTAAGGAGTATATGACCGATAAGGCATATCTTCAGGAACAGTGGACAAAAGGCGCCGATTTAGCACAAAGAGTATCTCAGCGTACACTTGACAAGGCAATGAAAAAAATCGGCTTCCTTGCAAAATAAATATTGTATCGATAAAAATCCTTTTCGCAAGAAAAGGATTTTTTGTTTGCTTTTCTCTCCTTTTGTGGTATCATACTAATAGATAAAAACTTAAGGAAAATGCTAATGGCTGACATTAAATTTATCACGGCACAGGACAGAGATTTTAAAATTGTCAAGGCTATCCGTACTGCCGTTTTTACGAATGAGCAGGGAGCAGATGCCGACAAGGAGTTCGACGAGCTTGACAATTTTTCGGATTTTGCTCTTCTTTATGACGGAGAAAATGCTGTTGCCACTGCCCGTGTTGTCGAAATATCAAAGGGTTATAAAATCGGCAGAATTGCCGTTTTAAAGGAATACAGAGGCAAGGGCTACGGTGAGGATATTGTTCGTTCCGTAACTGAAAAAGCGTTTGATAACGGCGCAGATAAGGTGTATGTTGATGCGCAGAATTATGCTGTGCCGTTTTATGAAAAAATCGGCTTTAAGGTAATCGGTGAGGAGCTTTTTGACAGGGGACTTCCTCACACACCTATGTCTGTCACCAAGGAGGAATATTATGGCAAAGAAAAAGAGTAATAACGGCTTTAAGGCAATTATTGCGGTGCTTGTAATTGTACTTATCGCAGTAGTCGGTTATTTCGGTTACACTTATGTTAATAATGATATTAAAGGTAATGAGGAGTACAAGACTGAATACAAGCTTAATATCATTGACGGTATGTCACAGTATGACGTTTCACAAAGGTTATACCAAAACGGAATTGTTATAAGTGACAGCCTTTGGAGCAACTGGATGGACAAGCATTATCCGTCATTTGAGTATATTCCCGGTGAATACACACTGACAAACGATATGAGTTATGAGAATATCGCAAGTGCGCTTGAGGAGCCTGAAATTTATCACAGGGCGGTGTCTGTATGTATTCCCGAAGGCTACAATATTTTCACCATAGCTGATACTATGGAGGAAAACGGAATTTGCCCGCGTCAGGATTTCCTTGACGCCTGCAAGTCAAAGGACGGCTATGACTATTCCTTTATAGATGACATTCCACAGTCGGATACAATTGCATATGCGCTTGAGGGCTTTCTTTTCCCTGCAACATATGATCTGTGTGAAAATATGGAGGCAAGAGAGGTCGTTGACGAAATGCTCAGAGCCTTTGCAAACCGTATCACAGAGGACTGGAGAGCATATTGTGCTGAGAATAATATGACCCTGTATGAGCTTGTAACTCTTGCTTCAATTGTTGAAAAAGAGACGTTAGGCGAGGGCGTTGCCGAAAATATTGCATCTGTATTTATCAACCGCCTTGACATTGGTCAAAAGCTTCAGTCTGACGTTACGATTCACTACGGTAATGCGCTTCGTGAAAACGGCTTTGACGATGATGTTGTGACGTCTTATAATACCTATAAATGTGGTGCGCTTCCGAGCGGTCCTATCTGTAATCCCGGTGTTGCAAATATCAATGCAGTCATAAATCACAGCGATACTGATTATTTCTATTTCTTCTCATATAACGATGGCGCAAATTTCTACTTTACTGATAATTACTCCGACTTTTCTCAAAAATGGGTGCAGGTCAAACATACGAATACAAATTAAAGTAAATAATTCTTGACAAATACTTTTGGGTGTGTTAATATACTTTCACAACAAAGAAGAACGCAGCCGTTCTCCCCATCAGCTTTTGTAAAATGGGCAATAATTATTTTAGCTAATTATTGAAGTGCGGGCGTTTTGCGTTCGCACTTTATTTATTATTTTTTAAGAGGTGTTTTTTATCAGCAAGGAAGCTCAGCAAATTAATGATGAAATCAGGGACAAGGAGCTGCGTGTAATTTCCCAAACAGGCGAACAGCTTGGAATTATGAGTGCTAAAGAGGCACTTAAAATTGCAGAGGATAACGATCTTGATTTAGTTAAAATTGCTCCGCAGGCAAAGCCGCCTGTATGCAAAATTATGGACTATTCAAAGTACCGTTACGAGCAGGCTAAGCGTGAGAAGGAAAACCGCAAAAACCAAAAGCAGATTGAAATGAAGGAGATTCGCCTTTCAGTTACAATCGACGTCGGTGATTTCAACACTAAGGTTAATCAAGCTAAAAAGTTTCTTGCATCAGGTCATAAGCTTAAGGTTTCTATCAGGCTTAAGGGCAGAATGATGGTTCATTCCGATTTAGGCGTTGATAATATGAACCGCTTTGCCCAGTCACTTGCAGAGGAAGCTAACGTTGATAAGGCACCAAAGCTTGAGGGCAGACAGATTCTTATGTTCCTGTCACCCAAACAAGGCAAGTAATTAAAGTAAACGGAGGAATAATTATGCCAAAGATTAAAACACACAGCGGCGCTAAAAAGCGTTTCAAGACAACAAAAACCGGCAAGGTTAAGCGCGCTCATGCTTATACCTCACACATTCTTACTAAGAAGTCAACAAAGCGTAAGAGAAATCTTCGCAAGACTGCAGTTGCTGACGTTACAAATCAGAAGCAGTGCAAGAGACTTATCCCATACAAATAAGAACCTGACCTGCTGTCACAGGTCAGAACCTTGTTGTTTTATTTCATAAAACAATTAGAACAACTCGCTTATTGTTTAATAAGCTAAACTATAACACGGAGGTATATTATCATGGCAAGAATTAAAGGCGCTATGGCAACTCGCAAGAGAAGAAAGAAAGTATTAAAAGCAGCTAAGGGTTACTACGGCGGAAAGCATCGTCTTTTCAAAACAGCTAAGCAGGCTGTTATGAAGAGCGGTCAGTACGCTTATATCGGCAGAAAGCAGAAGAAGAGAGATTTCAGAAGAATCTGGATCACACGTATTTCTGCAGCTTGTAAATTAAACGGTACTAACTATTCAACATTTATGAACGGTCTTAAGAAGGCTGGTATCGACCTTAACAGAAAGATGCTTTCAGAAATTGCAATTTCTGATCCTGCTGCATTCACAACTCTTGTTGAAACAGCTAAGGCAGCATTATAAGGAAACATTATAATTACGGCAAAAGGACTTGGTTTTCCAAGTCCTTTTTTTGTATGTTGATTTATGACAAGTTTTTTGCTATAATCTCTTGGTGAAAATTTACAGGAGGAGAATCATGAAAAGATTTTTTAGTTTAGCTCTCTCTTTAATTATGTTTGTTAGTGCAGCTTTCGGCACACTTATGAGTGCATACGCTGGTGACAAAATTTTCGGCGTTGATATTTCCGTTCATGACGGTGTTGTTAATTTTACCGACTTGCAGAAAAGCGGCAAAGAATTTGTTATGATAAGGATTGGTTATTCTCAAACTCTTGATAAAAATTTCTGGGATAACGTAAAAAAAGCCTGTGCCAACAAAATGAACTTTGGTGTTTATCATTACAGCTATGCAACCAGTATAGCCAAGGCAAAGCTTGAGGCCGAATTTGTAATTGACACTCTTGCAGAGCTTGAAGAGAAAGGTTATGCAGATTATTTCACTCTTCCTGTAGCCTATGATTTAGAGGACAGTACTGTTGCTTCCTGCGGTAAAACACAGGTTACAAATCAGATTACCACCTTCCTTGATATGATAAAAAATTCCGGCTACGTGCCTATGGTGTATGCTAACCGTAATTGGTTTTTAAATTACATTAATCTTGACACTGTTGTATCAAAGCAGTATAAGATATGGTACGCATATTGGCCGAGTAGCACACCTGATTTTTCTTCTCCGAGGGAGATAGGAAATACAGGTGTAAAAGCAGATATGTGGCAGTATATTGACGGAGAGAATAGTAGTGACGGATATGACCAGAATGTGATTTACGATCCGGACGAGCTTGTTAAGCCTCTTGTCTGTAAAGGGAATAATCATACTTGGGATGATGGCAAGATAACGAAAAAAGCTACTAAATCAGCAAATGGAACCAAGACATATACTTGTACAAAATGTGGTGAAACAAAAACAGAAACCATAGCAAAGA
>JAFLSA010000051.1 GCA_022511185.1 Eubacterium sp. | reverse complement strand
TCATTCTAAAATCCCTCGCTGTGAGGTGCGAAGCAGTTTTAGCGGAGCAGATTTTGGCGAGACCAGGCAAACGGTGCAGAGAATACTTGCCGTATTGTCAAGGCGTTTAACGCAGTATCGGCGGAAATCTGCCCACAAAAACCGACTCGGGTTCGAATCTCTCAACCCCAGGGTTTAATCATATTTTTTAAATCATCTATTGTGAAATTAATGTCAGCATCTTGGTTTACCTTTGCAAGATAAATAAAACCTGAATTTGAGAAAATCTGCGTATAATCCTTCAGGCTCTCATTATCAGAATTGTATGCCGACTTAATCATTGCAACAATACTGAAGCACTCTTTTTTGCTATCATTTGAAATTACTGAAAGCATTCTTTTGTCACTGTCGTATTTAACGCTTACATTTGAAAAATGCTTATCATCAATAACGAGTGAATACGAATCTCTTTTACAGGAGTAGGAATAGCATTTATGGTTTAACACCGTATTTTTATAAGTCACCCAGTTTTGTGCCGTGATTTGCTCCGGGAGCTTTTTGACAGATGCGTCAAGCGGTATTTCAACAACCTCGTCACCGTCGATATCCTTACAGCTTATCATACTGCTTCTCGTGGTGTCAGACGTTCTGCCTGTGCTGTAGCTGTAAAACGGTGAAACGATTGAATCGTAATAGTTTGACCAATAGATAAACTCGGTAAGCATTGAATCGCCGTCTGACTTAAGCGCATCGGCATAAATGCTGAGTCCCTCATCCGTTACGCCGCTTGTAATGCTTTCAAACGAAATTATCGTGCTGTCAAGCTTAGTCTCACCGATAAGGCGCTTTTTGTTATTCTTAAAGGAATAAAGCTCCGCCTTTGGTGATACAGCCGAAGAGCCGATATTGAACACGACAACCTCGTTTGAGTCATCTTCGTTAATATCAACACAGATGAATTCACCTGCTGTGATTGAATCAGAAATCTGCTTTAGCTTATAGCCTTCGTCTGTCTGTTCCTGACTGTATACACTCAGCTTAAAGCTGTTTGATTTTGAAATAAGGCTCCAGCAAACTAAAATTTCCTTTATTCCGTCATCATTGACATCGCAAAAATCGACTGACTTAACGTCACTGCCCTCGCCCTTTACGTTATCAACAACGCTCCATTTATCAGTTGATTTTCTCAAAAGTGCAAGGCTTACTGTGCCTCTATCATCAGACGGCTCATAAAAAGCTATTGCTTCGTCATTTTTATCATTATCTAAATCCTGAAAAATAAATGACGTCGTATAATCTCCGCTTGACGGGATTTTAATAAGATAGCCTGATTTGCAATATTCATCAACCGCATTCTGCACGTCTGCATTATCACCGCTCGGAGATACGGGAGAAATCAAATCATCTATTGAGGGTGCAAGCTTGAAATTGTTACATCCTGCAAGCAGCAGTGACAAAATAAGTATTACTGAAAACAGCTTTATTTTTTTCATTTTGTCACTCCTTCTTTAAAAAAATTGAACACTTGTAAAACATTATAACAGAAATAATAAATAAAATAAATATAAATTTAAAAATAATTACAAAAAATTACATAAATAAACATATAGATAACAAAAATGGCAGAGTAAAAACTCTGCCTTCTGTAAGAATTAATATTTGTTATGCACCTTTTCTGCAAAGCAGAGAAAGTCCTTTATTTCAATGACAGTACCGTCATCAAGAACTGCCTTGCCGGTCATTCTGCCGAAAACCTGATGCTGGTCTGTAACAATCAGATTTGCAACGCTTGTGTAGTCGCTCCTGTCAATAATCGGAACAAAGTCCATTTCAAATCTGCCGTCTGATGAAGTGAAAGTCCAAGGGTCAGTAAAATTATCGCTGATATTGAATACAACGTCGTCAAATTTATGGACAACGCCGTCATAGAAAATTACGTTTTCACTCGCATTTGACGTATCGCCGAAGCCGTAGCCGATATTAAAGCCGAAGCGGTGGCCGTCAACCTCGCCTGAGCCTGAGCCCCAGTACCAGTAATTGTTATATGTCCACACGCCCCTGCCCCAGTCAAGACAGCCAAAATCGGTTTCAGGGCAGAATTCATATAACTTGCCGTCATACTCAACCTTACCGCTCGCACGCATACAGTTAATCTTTTGATTGTAATAAAACGCCTTTTTATCCTCTGCCCAAGGGGTAGCGATAACCATCGTGTCCTCAGGAGGATTGTCAAGTGTGATATTTACTTTAAGACCCTTGCCGTCATCAAATGAAGGAAAATCGCAACGAATAAAGCGCTTGTTGTCCTTGACAATATAATCAATAGCAAATTTGCTGTTTTTCACCTTAACGTCGCCTTGTTCAGACGTTGAAGGCATAGCGAGCTTACCCATAGGAAACGGCGCCATACTGCCCTGTGTGTGCTCATACGGCTTGTTGAAATCAAGAAAGCTGACACTTTCAAGCTCAAGATAGCCTAAATCGGAAACAGTAAAGCAAACTGCGACATTGTGCTTATGTGAGATTATTGCGTAATAATCCCATTCCTTAATTCTTGTTTTCCTTTTTTTAATATCGTTTCTGTCATAAATCTGAACAAGCCTTCTGCTCCAGCCCGGCTCTCTTAAGCTGCCGTCAGGATTAAGCAGAGGATTACGCTGTGTTACCTCGTGATTTCTCATAAAAATTCCCCTTTTATATTTTCTAATTTGATTTTAACAGATTGAGTTATATTTTTCAATACAAAAAAGACGGAGGCTTATGCCTCCGTCAATATTCGTAAAAGTGATTTATTATTCAGCCTTTTCTTCAATAACCTTTTCAGAAGTTTTTGAAAAATCAAAATCTTTACCAGGGAAAATCAGGTTAAGAATGATACCTGCAAGTGCTGCAACTGCAAGAGCTGAAAGTGTGATATCAAACTTACCAATTGAGAATGAAACACCGCTTCCGAGACCGAGTGCACAAACAAGGATAACTGCTGCGATGATTGTGTTACGAGCCTTGGAGAAGTCAACCTTTGCCTCAACGATATTTCTGACACCGATTGCAGAAATCATACCGTAAAGAACGAATGAGATACCGCCAACAACTGCGCCCGGAATAGACTCAATAACAGCGGCAAACTTAGGACAGAAGGAGAATAAAATTGCAAAGTAAGCAGCAATTCTTACTACTCTTGGGTCATAAACCTTTGAAAGAGCAAGCACGCCTGTGTTCTCGCCGTAGGTGGTATTAGCAGGGCCGCCGAAGAGTGATGCCATAATTGTTGCAAGACCGTCACCTGCAAGCGAACGGTGGAGACCCGGCTCGTTGATATAATTCTTACCGCAGGTAGCACTGATAGCAGAGATATCACCGATATGCTCCATAACAGTTGCAAGTGCGATAGGCATAATTGCGATGATTGCAGTAATTGCCTTTGAGGTGTCGTGAACACCGCCAAATACGGTTGAGCTCCACTCAATCGGGAAGCCGATCCAAGCAGCTTCTTTAACGCCTGAGAAGTCAATTGCAAATCCCTCAACGCCGAAGCCGTTGCCGACAATAGCAGCTACAGCATAAGCACCGATAATACCAAGAAGAATTGGTACAATCTTAATCATACCCTTACCAAAAATGTTGAATATGATTACGAGTGCAAGTGCGACAATTGCAAGCCACCAGTTAGCTGAGCAGTTGCTGACAGCTGAAGGTGCAAGGCCGAGACCGATTGCGATAATGATAGGACCTGTAACAACAGGTGGGAAAAGCTTCATAACCTTGTTGATGCCGATAAGCTTGATAAGAGTTGCAAGAACTAAGTAGATCAAGCCTGCACAGGCAACACCGAGACAGGCATATGGGAGCATTTCCTTGTTTGGTACTGTGCCGTCCTCAAGCTTAGGTGCAATAGCTGCATATCCGCCAAGGAAAGCGAAGGAGGAACCTAAAAATGCAGGAACCTTAAATTTTGTGAAAACGTGGAATAAAAGTGTGCCAAGACCTGCCATTAACAGTGTTGTTGAAATGTCAAGTCCTGTTAAAAGCGGAACTGTTACAGTTGCGCCGAACATAGCAAACATATGCTGAAAACCGAGAACAACCATTCTTCCGCCGCCGAGCTTGCGGGCATCATGGATGCCGTCTATGCCGACTTTGATTTTTTCTTTAGCCATAATTTCTCCTTTTCATTAAAATATATTTTAAATAATTTCTAAAATTATTTAGTGCTTACTTAGTGCCGAAAATTCTGTCTCCTGCATCTCCGAGGCCGGGCACGATATAGCCGTTTTCATTGAGCTTTTCATCCATACCTGCGCAGAAGATGTCAACGTCCGGATGAGCCTCTTTAAGAGCTTCAAGACCTTCAGGAGCAGCGATAATGCAAAGAAACTTGATTGAACGAGGATTTCTCAGCTTAATCTGAGAAATAGCGTCAATTGCAGAGCCGCCTGTCGCAAGCATAGGGTCAACAACAAAAACGTCCCTCTCCTCAATATCCCTTGGCAGCTTGCAGTAATACTCAACAGGCTGAAGCGTCTCCTCATCTCTGTAAAGACCGATGTGACCGACTCTTGCAGCAGGAACAAGCTCAAGAGCGCCGTCAACCATACCAAGACCTGCACGCAGGATAGGAACGAAAGCAAGTTTTCTGCCGGCGATTACCTTGCAGTTTGCAATACCGCACGGTGTCTCAACCTTCTTATCAGCAAGAGGCAAATCTCTTGTTGCATCATAAACCATAAGCATTGCAATTTCGTTTACAAGGTCACGGAATTCCTTAGTGCTTGTTTCAACGTCACGCAGAATGCTGAGCTTATGCTGGATAAGAGGATGATCCATAATCACAACTTTTCTGGGCATACACATAATCCTCCATTAATAGTTTTTATTTTTTTGATAATATCACAAATTGTCTAAACAGACAATAATTGTTACATCATTGTAATTTTTTTGTTAAGTTTGCCCAAAAAAGCCTTGCAATCAAATGACTGCAAGGCTTAATTTTTACAGATATTTTTTTAGATACTGTCCTGTATATGACTTTTTGCATTTTGCGATTTCTTCAGGTGTGCCTGCTGCTACGATTTTTCCGCCGCCTTTTCCTCCCTCAGGGCCAAGGTCAATTATATGGTCAGCGGTTTTGATGATATCAAGATTATGCTCGATAACAACAACCGTATTGCCCGAATCTACAAGCATATTTAAAACGTTGACAAGCCTGTGAACGTCTGCCGTATGAAGTCCTGTCGTCGGCTCATCAAGGATATAAATGGTCTTACCTGTGCTCCTTCGTGAAAGCTCTGTTGCAAGCTTAACTCTCTGCGCTTCACCGCCGGAAAGTGTTGTTGCACTCTGCCCGATTTTGATATATCCGAGCCCGACGTCTGAAAGAGTTTTCAGCTTATTGTAGATTTTCTTTTGCTGAGCGAAGAACTCAACACCCTCATCAACCGTCATTTCAAGCACGTCATAAATTGACTTGCCCTTGAATTTAACCTCGAGCGTTTCCCTGTTATAACGCTTTCCGCCGCAGACCTCGCAGGGAACGTAAACGTCTGCCAGAAAGTGCATCTCAATCTTAACGATACCGTCACCCTGGCACGCCTCACATCGACCGCCCTTTACGTTAAAGGAAAAGCGATTTGCCTTATATCCCCTTTGCTTTGCGTCGGCTGTCTGAGCGTACAGCTCACGTATATCATTAAAAACACCTGTATAAGTTGCAGGGTTAGAACGCGGTGTTCTGCCAATCGGTGACTGGTCGATATTTATAACCTTGTCGAGATTATCTGCGCCGGTGATTTTTTCAAATTTGCCGGGTCTTTTTTTTGCTCCGTTTAAGACGTTTGAAAGATACTTGTTAAGAATCTCATTAACAAGGCTCGACTTGCCCGAGCCTGAAACACCCGTAACTGCAACGAATTTGCCAAGTGGAATTTCAACGTCAATATTTTTAAGATTATTTTCGGCAGCCTTATAGACAGTCAGCTTTTTGCCGTTGCCCTTTCTGCGCTTATCGGGAACAGGGATAGAGCGTTTGCCGCTGAGGTACATACCTGTAATTGATTTTTCACAATTGATAATATCTTCAACTGTACCTGCTGCTATGAGCTCACCGCCGTGAATTCCTGCTCCGGGGCCGATATCAACGATATAATCTGCATTTCGCATCGTGTCCTCGTCATGCTCAACAACGATAAGCGTATTTCCTAAATCTCTTAAGTGCTTGAGCGTTTCAAGCAATTTGTTATTATCCCTTTGGTGCAGACCGATTGACGGCTCGTCAAGGATATAAAGCACGCCCATAAGTGATGAACCGATTTGCGTTGCAAGTCGGATACGCTGAGCCTCACCGCCTGAGAGCGTTGCCGCCTCACGTGCAAGTGAAAGATAGTCAAGTCCGACGGAATTGAGGAATTCAAGTCTTTCCCTGATTTCATTTATTACAAGTGTGCCGATTAATTTTTCCCTTTCTGTAAGGTCAAGATTGTTAATAAATTCCAGTTCCTCACCTATCGGCATACAACAAAAGTCATAAATATTTTTACCGCCGACGGTTACGCTCATAATTTCGGGCGTAAGGCGCGAGCCGTTACAGTCAGGGCAGGTACACGTTGTCATAACGGCTTCAATATCACTTCTCGCCCAGTCGGAGGTCGTTTCATCATAACGGCGTTTAAGATTTGAAACGATACCTTCAAAGGTATTTTTGTACGTGCCTGTACCGTATGAAGTCACACGCTTCATTGTAAGCTTTCTGTCGCCTGTGCCGTAGAGGAGAGCATCAAGACCCTCTTTGGAAATCATTTCAATAGGCACGTCAAGTGAAAAGCCGTATTCCTTTGCAAGTCCCTCAAAGTACATTTTAGCAATTGAGCCGTCATTGATATTCCAGCCTGATGCCTTGATTGCGCCCTGATTTATAGACAACTTTTTATTAGGGATAATAAGGTCAGGGTCAATTTCCTTATATGCACCGAGACCGCCACACTTTTTACAAGCGCCGAATGGGTTGTTAAAAGAAAACATACGAGGGCTCATTTCCTCAATAACTGCGCCGTGCTCGGGGCAGGCATAGTTGAGGGAGAAAAGCTCCTCCCTGTCGCCTACGATATCAATTATAACAATACCGTCGGAAAGCTGTGTTGCCGTTTCAATAGAATCTGCAAGACGTGATTTTATCGTGTCGCTGATGACAAGCCTGTCAACGATAACCTCAATATTATGCTTCTTATTCTTGTCCATTTTAATTTCTTCGGACAAGTCATAGACAGAGCCGTCAACACGCACGCGAACAAAGCCTGACTTGCGGACGTTATCAAGCTCTTTTACATATTCGCCCTTGCGCCCTCTGACTATAGGCGACATTATCTGTATTCTCGTTTTATCCTCAAGCTTGAGGACAGAATCAACTATCTGGTCAACTGTCTGCTGAGTGATTTCTCTGCCGCACTTTGTGCAGTGAGGAATACCGATACGGGCATAAAGGAGCCTTAAGTAGTCATAAATTTCCGTAACGGTACCGACTGTTGAGCGTGGGTTACGGCTTGTTGTCTTCTGATCGATTGAAATTGCAGGTGAAAGTCCGTCGATATAATCAACGTCAGGCTTTTCCATCTGACCTAAAAACTGCCTTGCGTAAGAGGAGAGAGATTCAACGTATCTGCGCTGTCCCTCAGCATAAATCGTATCAAAAGCAAGGCTTGATTTGCCCGAGCCAGAAAGGCCTGTGAACACAATGAGCTTATCTCTCGGGATTTCAATATCAATATTTTTAAGGTTATGCTCCTTAGCACCCTTGATAACTATATTCTTAGCCACTACTTTTCACCGACCTTTCTTTTCTTATACTCCTCAAGTCCCCTGATACCCTCATCAGTAACGGGCTTGATCCATTTTTTAGTAAGATAAAAACGCATACATAGGATATTTTTAGGTATATCCTCAAAGATATACATTATTGCAAATGCCACGACAAACGGCACTTTGAAGAAATACACCGCAATAACCGTTGCAGGAACAGACAACGCCCAAAGGCAAAACAGCTCATATTTTGCACCTGTGATTGTATCACCGCCCGAACGGAAAATCGCAACGACCTCTAAATACGGCATCGTTCTAAACGTAAAAGCAACTGCATAAATTGCCATAATCGTCATTGCTGTACTTAGCGTTGTATTGCTTATATTATTGCCCATATTGAATATGCTGATAAGCTGTCCTCTGAAAATGACGATTAAAGCAGAAATTATTACGGCAAGGGTAGGTATGATTATCATAAAACGTTTTGAATCAAGGAGGCCTCTTTCTATTTTACCTTGCCCAATTGATTTTCCTATCATAACAGATGCGGCACTGCCAAGTCCTAAAAAAAGTACAAATGAAATATTTTCAAAGCTTCTTACAATCGTGAGCGCGGAAAAATACTCGTACCCCATATTGCCGAAAACGATGTTATACACAAACGTGCCTGCACCCCACATACCTTCATTGAGGACGACAGGCCACGCCTTAGTAAGATATGCTGTAAGCTCCTGCTTTGAAAAGCTGAAGAACTGACGGAATTTGCCGATTAAAATATTTTTTTGAATAATAGATACGGCAATAATCAGCACAACACCGAGCCAAGCAGAAATAACTGTAGCAAGTGCCGCACCTCTGATACCGAGCTTGGAAAAGCCGAATTTTCCGAAAATCATACTGTAATCAAGGAATATGTTAAGTAATGTCGTAAAGCCTGAAACATACATAGGCAGCTTTACGTTTTCAACAGCACGCAAAATTGCGGCAAGTATGTTCGTAAGCGCAACAGGAATATACGAAAATGCTACGAATCTAAGATACTGCGCGCCTGCTGAGATTACCTCTTTATCAGAGTTAAATATCCTTACAACTCCTTGCGGTATAGCAAGGCTTACGACAGTAAACAAAAGCGCAACAGAGAGTGCAAATATAATTGAAATACCGCTTATTCTTCTTATTTTCTTTAAATCCTTAACACCCCAGAACTGCGAAATAAAAACAGTAGTTGCCGAGCAAAAGCCGATGAGTATCATATTCATAAGCCATGCCCACTGCCCCATCATACCGACGGACGAGAGCGCAACTGTACCAAGACTGCTGACAAGCAGAGTGTCTGCAAGTGTGAAGGAGCTTGTCAGTAAATTCTGCAGTGCAACGGGTATTGACAGCTTTATTGCTGTTTTCCAAAAGTTTTTATCGTTAAATAATTTAGTCACAATTATTTCTCCAATTCGGCAATCTGATCACGCAGGAATGCGGCATGCTCAAATTCAAGCATACGAGCCGCCTCCTTCATTTCCTTAGTAAGCTGTTTAATAAGAAGCTGTTTTTCCCTCTTATTAAGGTGTTTGCGCTTGCCCTCGAGTTTTTCTTTTGAAGTAATTTCAATAATCTGGCGAACGTCTTTTTTGATAGTCTGAGGCGTGATACCGTGTTCCTCATTGTATCTCTCCTGAATGCCTCTTCTTCTGACAGTTTCGGTAATAGCACGCTCCATTGACGGAGTAACGCTGTCAGCGTACATAATTACCTCGCCGTTTTGATTTCTTGCGGCACGGCCGATAGTCTGAACAAGAGAGGTTTCGGAACGCAAAAAGCCTTCTTTGTCGGCATCTAAAATTGCGACAAGTGACACCTCAGGAATATCAAGTCCCTCACGAAGAAGGTTGATACCAACAAGCACGTCAAACTCACCAAGACGCAAATCACGGATGATTTCCATACGCTCGATTGTGTCAATATCGTGGTGCATATAACGCACCTTAACGTCAAAGCCTTCGAGGTATTTTGTGAGATCCTCTGCCATTGCTTTAGTGAGAGTTGTAACAAGCACTCTTTCCTTACGCTCGGCACGTGTATTGATTTCAGACAGTAAATCGTCCATCTGGTCTTCGGTAGGCTTTACCGTAATGATCGGGTCAAGCAGACCTGTGGGTCTGATAACCTGTTCGACAATCTGCGTGCTGTGCTCTCTTTCAAATGCACCCGGAGTGGCAGACGTAAATACAACCTGATTGACCTTGTTATAAAACTCGTCAAACTGCAAAGGGCGGTTATCAAGCGCGCTCGGCAATCTGAAGCCGTATTCAACAAGGCTTTCCTTTCTCGCTCTGTCACCAGCATACATTCCCCTCACCTGAGGGAGCATAACGTGGCTTTCGTCGCAGAAAAGCAGAAAATCATCAGGGAAATAATCAATAAGAGTAAAGGGTGCTTCGCCCGGTTTTCTTCCGCTCATAACGGCGGAATAGTTTTCAATACCCTTGCAAAAGCCCGTTTCCCTGAGCATTTCGATATCATTCATCGTGCGTTCTTTGATACGCTGAGCTTCCAAAAGCTTGCCTTTTTCCTCAAAATAGGCAACTCGCTCGACCATCTCATTATATATTTTTTCAATGGCAGCGTTCATTTTTTCAGCACCGACAACGTAGTGCGATGCAGGGTAAAGGCAGACGTGTGAGAGAACGCCCTCAACCTTGCCTGTGAGTGGCTGAATTTCACAAATTCTGTCAATCTCGTCACCGAAAAATTCAACTCTTACTGCATTTCCCGAAGAGCCGGCAGGGAAAATCTCAAGCGTATCGCCGCGAACTCTGAACTTGTTGCGGACAAAGTTTATATCGTTGCGCTCATACTGGATTGAAACGAGCTTTTCGATAAGCGCATCTCTGCCGTATTCCATACCTGTTCTAAGCGAAATAACCATACTCTGGTAATCAATAGGGTCACCGATAGAATAGATGCAGGACACGGAAGCAACTATGATGACGTCACGCCTTTCAAAAAGAGCTGATGTTGCAGAGTGGCGGAGCTTGTCTATCTCGTCATTGATGGCAGAATCCTTTTCGATATAAGTATCAGTTGTGGGAACATATGCCTCAGGCTGATAGTAGTCATAATAGCTGACGAAATATTCAACTGCATTTTCAGGAAAAAACTCCTTAAACTCACTGCAAAGCTGAGCCGCAAGCGTTTTATTATGCGCAAGGACAAGAGTAGGTCTGTTGATTTTTTCAATAATGTTAGCCATTGTGAAGGTCTTGCCGGAGCCGGTAACGCCCATTAGAGTCTGCTCCCTGTCACCGTTTAAAACGCCTTTAACAAGTGCATCTATCGCCTGTGGCTGATCACCCGTCGGCTTATATTTACTTACCAGCTTAAACTTGTCCATACTATACACCTGACTCTATTTTGCATAATTTTTCGCATTTAAACTATTATATTATAAACATTTTTAAAAGTAAATAGAAAAATTAAAAACACGAACAAAAGTTCGTGCTTTAGAGAAACAACAAAAAAATCGCAGTCTGAAAAGACTGCGATTTCTGGTGACCCATCGGGGAGTCGAACCCCGGACACCTTGATTAAAAGTCAAGTGCTCTGCCA
>JAFLSA010000050.1 GCA_022511185.1 Eubacterium sp. | reverse complement strand
ATAATCATATTGTTAAGATAAGCTGAGCCCGCGTACCGGCAAGGAGAAATCTTCAACTGCGGATAGCTCCAGCTATCCATAACCGGAAGCATCAGCTCCAGTTTCGGGATGGAAACAAAGCCGATATACAGATAACCGTCTATCTCAACAGTCGGCATATCCATATTGGGATCAATTAGATAGTCAGCTGTGCCTTCTCGGTCAGTATCAATTTCATCATAAACATCCTGTAGTAAAAGGTCTGTTTCATACTGAGCACGGTAATTTTCCCAAACATTATAACCTGTCAGACCAATCGCTGATATAATCAAAAGCGCACCAAGTACAACACACGCTCTATTAAATTTACGCATCTTTACTGCTACCGTTTTTTCTCGAAATGTAAACTCCGATAAACAGCATCATTGCACCGGCACAAAGTAATACCGGAACAGGCCACCAAAGCTGACCTGTCTGCGGCAATGTTGAAGAAGTGTTATTGCTTGTATCCGGTGTATCATAAATGCTTGTGTTTGTGAGTGTATTCGTTACGGTAATTATTCTGTTCTGATTCTTAACTGTTACCGTAAATCCTTCGGGTACTGTTTTTTCAACAACTCTCCAGACTGAAGTAGGCTCGAGATCATTCCAGCTATAGCTCCAGTTGTTTGATTCATTGAGTGAAACTTCATCAGCAATATTGCCGTCTTTTAATAATTGTACGGTAATCTGAGCAGGACGTACACTCTCGTATCCTTTATCAGACCAAACCTTTTTTACGTTACGCTCCAATATCTGATTAGCAAGCCACATATCAAATTTAGGCGAAGCGACAACATCATATAAAGCGTTACCGTCAGCGTCAAAGCTTGGCAATGAAGCTATAAACGGTACCGGACAACAAACGGTGTCGCCGTTAATGTAGATATCTCCGACAACAAGGTATATTCCCTTTTGTAAATTGTCAAAGCGCAGGTATCCAAACTCATTTGTTATACTTGTTTGGAGAGCAGGAATATCATCACGCTGAGTATAGCCGGCAAGAGTCTCTGCAGCCGCACCCATTTCATCTGATGAAAGCCCCTTAAGAATTACAGGATAGGCAGAATACTTGCCAACCAGCTGATAATTCTCATCAGCCACACGGTAAATATTAAACGTTACGTCGCTGATATACTCTTCATCTGCAATGAGAGAAATAGCCAATGATCCGTTTGTATTGCTGCCTGCAGCAAATGCAGAAAACGGAAAAGAAATTAACATCAAAAGGCAAATCAGCCATGCACAGAATCTGTATCGGTTATGTTTCATTTTTGTTTTCCTCCTCAGTGTTATCGGATTTTTTGCGCTTACGGCGCAATAGTATAGAAACAAAAATTATTATCAAAAAGATTGCTACCGCTATAGGAATCCAAATCTGCAAGTCCTCCTCGGGTGCCTTCGGCTGATCCGGGAGTTCCTCTTCAGGTACATCGACTCTGTGTCCACGTACCAACAAGCGATGCGAGTTCACCCCGTAAGGCGTGCAGGTAATCAGCGTGCAGTAGTCCCGCCCTGTCTCCATTTGCAATTTATCCACTTCAGACGGCTCTACTACCTCGATTTTATCTATCTCATATGTATGCGCTTCGTTGAGTACACGCAGAGTAAATGTGTCGCCGTTTTGAAGCTCATCAAGACGGGTAAACAGCATAGCCGAGGGAAGACCTCGATGCCCTGATAAAAGGATGTGAGCAGTCTCACCGCCAACAGGAAGTGAAGAACCCTCCATATGTCCTACACCGACTCTCATTACTTCATCGCTTGTACCGTGATAGATGGGAAGCGAAACGTCAATAGACGGAATCTGAATATACCCCATCATACCGGTTCCGGTAACGTTAAGCACAGACTCATAGCGCTGTACATTCTCTTCCCTGAGATGCATAAGTGAAAAGGATTCTTTTGCAAGGTCGGCGTTGTATGCCAAAGCCTCTTCATACATTTCGCCATATGACGTATCGTCAATCTCCTGCACGTTACTGAGGTATTCGTCAATAACCCTTCGGTGTGACAGAGTTTGCAGATAATTGCTTACGGTAGGATATAACAGTAAGGACAACCCTGCGATGAGGATTAAAAGCACCACAACAGTTGCGATACGGTTTTTCTTCATAGCAGAACTCTCCTTACTGCCGTATCCGAGGACAGAAAACGCCCTCGGATACGTTTAAACAATTACAGTGTTTATTTTACTGTGCCTTTGCTTTCTTCTTTGAAATAACAAGATAAGCAGCTGCACCCAATATCATCAATCCACCAACAACATAGAAGATAGTAGTACCGATACCACCTGTGCTTGGAAGATTAGAGTGTGTCGGGTCAGTCAGTAAAAGAGCAATAACGTGAGTTTCTTTATCAGTGCTTACAACTGTTGCATCCTCTCTTGTGCCTTCGATTGTAGCTGAAAGAGTTTCTATAGTTGAATTGTCCTCAGAAAGTGTTACGCTGATAGTGAATTTAACGTCATCAATTGTGCCATAACCGTCTGCTGCTTCGAATTCTTTCAAAGTATATTCACCTACGTCAAGACCTGAGACAGAGATTTTACCGTCAGCAGATACAAGTGAGGTAGCGTCTTTTACAGCATCAACCCAGCCTGTGAGCTTGCCGTTAGCTACAGTAGCATACTTGCCATCCTTAATAAGATAGAATTTAGCACCGGTCAAGTTCTTACCGTCAGTACCTTTTTTGGTAATGTCTATCTTATAGTTATGAACGTATTCTTTATCCTCTACTGTTGTACCTGTACCAGGTCCGCCCGGAGGAGTATTTGGGTCATCAGGGTCTCCACCAGGAGGAGTGGTTGGTGGGCCGTCCGGATACTCATCAGGATCATCATATGGAATACCGGTATTGTTTGGGTCATTAGAATATGTAAGATCAACAGTATTTATTTCAGTAATTGCTGCATCGGTTCTTACCATTGCCCAATATGTAACAGTGATTGTTGACTTATCAGTCACGCCTGCAAATGCAGCTGCTTTCAGGTTTGCGATTGTTACGTAGAAAGAGCCTACGCCTTCGTTTGCAGCGTTTGTCTTGTAATTAGCAGCAGCAACGGTCTTGCCGTCAACCTTAACCTCAAATGTATGAGTTGCGTCAATAGCTAACTGAAGACCGGCTGAAAGAGTATCGTTAAATCTTAAATAGTATGAATTATAGTCAGAGAAATTGTTTGGAAGAGTAGCAGTCAGTGTGAACTGAACATAGTCGCCAAAGGCAGCGTTAGGATCATCAATGTCTTTTGTTACAGATGGAATGTCTGCCTTAAGATTAACCTCAGTATTACTACTGATAACTTCCATAATGAAAGATGAACGAACTCCGTTCTTGCCGTTTTCATCCTGAATATCTGAATTCTGTACGATAAGATAGTAGCCGGCAGCACCAACAGAAATAGTGGATACATCTGCACTAACTTTTGTTGAGTTTACTCCTGTGCCTAAATAAGCCTTGGCAATCTTAGAAAATGCCTGTAAAAATTCAGCGTTTGTATTTTTTTCTAAAACTTCAGCAACGTGAATAGCAGTAGTTGCATCTTTAAAAGCTGCTTTGATGCTTGCAGGTGCACTATCAGCCTTCAACGCACCTATAAGACCGTTGCCGTCAACGCCGGTAGCCCATTTTACGTCTACCATTGTATTTCCACTAACATCACCAGTGAAAATCTGATAAGCAGTGAACTGACCATTTTCCATATCAGCCAGACCCTCAGCGTTGTTGATAGTGATCGTGTAAGGACCTGCAGCAAAAGCAGGGATAGCTACAGAAAACACCATTAACAATGAGAGCACAACAGCTAAAATATGCTTGATTGTGGATTTCGTTTTCATGCTCATATACTCCTTAAAAAAGTTATTTTTACCTAAGCAAATAGATATGCACCATTATTATATATTTTTCATCCGGCAATGTCAAGCACTAATTTTTAAATTGGTGTTAAATTAATTTACCAAGAAAATTTTTATATTGACAGATTTGATTTTGTATGTTATATTTATAAAAGTTTTAATATACTTTTTTATTATTTTCAATACTAAAATAAAAAGGCGTTCTGTCTAAGGAGGAAAAAGTATGAAAAAGAATTCAAATGTCCGCAGAAAGATACGCAGACTATTTTTGTTGGTGCTCTGTCTGAGTCTGATTGCAACCAACTTTAATGGTCTGATCGCATCCGCCGGTAACACTTCCGGAAAAACTGTGGGAACAAGTGACCATATCGCTGACACCGACACGTCGGATAGCTACAGCGAGCTTATCGACCTGCGTGACAATTCACGTAGAGCAGGTCGAGTCTGGGCGGATAAATCCGTATTCACAGACGACATTGAGCTTGATATGGATACCGACGGTATTGCGGACGGTACTAAAATTATGAACGGCAGTGATTTCCTGCATATGTTCTCTGCTCTTGGCTCCAGCCAATCGGTAAAGACCATTCAGGCACTTGACGTTGTATTCGTTCTGGATACCTCTGCCTCTATGTCCAGTCAGGGTGAATACCAGTTCCTCAATAATGGTAAAATAGTCCATAAGGGCTATGATGAAAATAAAAACCCACGACTTGAGTACGCTGTTGATTCACTTAACGAAGCCATCGGCAAACTTATGGACAGCAGTGAATACAACCGTGTATCACTCGTAACATTTAATCTCGGTGCTACAACGGTAATGCCTCTTGATCGCTACAACCCAACGACAGTAAACCGTACTTCTACTCAAAGTGGCGGTCTTCATAATGGCGAGGAGCGCTATCTTACCATCGCACAGGCAAGCAACACAAGAAACAATGGTAGAACCGGTGCTACAAAAAATAAAATTGATCCTACTTTGACTGATAATCCCACTGCTATAAAACCGAATAATACTGAATATGATTATGACTCAAGTAATTATTTGATTGCCAAAACAAAAAATAATGACAATAGATTCCTGCAACAATATAATACTACATTGGAGTCTAATACAGAAAAGCAACGATTTATTGACAGTCAGGGAACTCTTGATGACTGGAAGATTATCGAAGTAAACGCCGTTTCCGAGAAAACATGCAAGTCAGATAAAATTAACACCAGCGGTTATGGTGTATATAGGTCAACAACAAAAGGTAGTGACGGTTTAGGAATTCCATATATTCACACTTCAGCAGGTACTGATACATACTGGGGTATTATGGAAGGTATGCAGGTATTATCCACCGAAAACGAAACGAAGCTTACTTTATATAAAGACAAGGCCGGCAACATTTATGAAAAAGGTGAAGAGCCGGGCAACACTCAGTTAGATGAGGTTAAAATCCAGCGTCAGCCTATTCTCGTATTACTGACAGACGGTGCTCCTAACCCTGACAGTACCGGTACACGCGGTTATCCTTATAACTGGTGGAACGGTGATCTCTCAAAAGGCTATACAGACAAAAGCATAATTGCGAGATATGACGCAGCAAACGGCTTCCTTGTAGCTGCAACGGCTGCTTATCAGAAGCAGTTTGTTGAACAACACTATTATGGCAAAATCCCAACAAGTAAAGATGGCTATAACACTTTGTTTTATAACATTGGTCTTTGTATGGATAATCCCGACTCCAGTGTCGCAAATACTGCCCACGACGGTCAGGTAGCTCAGGCTGCTTTAAACCCTTCCAGCTTCTTAACAAATCCGGGCAAATATGAATATTTCACAACCATTAATAACTGGTGGAGGAATTATTATAACAACGGAGCAAATTTAAATAATGGCTCAAGATACATAACTCTTCAGGCTAAAGGCTCCTACAATATGTATCACCCGTCAAGTAACGACATTACCTCTATTGACTACCCGACAGAATTCCACGGTGCAGATAATCCTGATGAACTGCCGGCAATTTTTGAAGATATACTTGACAAATTCATGACTAATGTTTTCACACCTGTTGAAGGACCAAATGACGCAGGCTTGGACAACATACTGACATACATGGATCCAATCGGTCAGTATATGGAGGTCAAGGACGTAAAGAATGTTCTGCTTTTCGGAGAGCTGTATAATGTTGACCCCGCTGCCGTAGATTCTAACGGCAATCCGGTAATGAAATATTTTGATGCATCAGATAATCAGGTAACAAACGCCGATGATATCAAAAACGGCAACTACGCTTACAGCACCGTAAATTATAAAATTGTGCCTAAGGCTGCAGGTAACACGCTCAGAAACCCTAATTATGGTAACACAAGTAACATTACGTTTAATCTTTCCGACATAGATATCTATTTAAAGATTACAGGTAACTACCATGACAATAACGGTAACAGCGGTATTGAGTCGGATATGGGTGGCAGTGAGCAGACATTGTATGTCAATATCCCTGCACAAGCCCTGCCGATACAGGTTGCCACCATTACGCTTGATAATAACGGTGACTTCCTTGGCTACGCAACGAACATAGGCCTCTCGGACAAAGATAATAATGACGCATACATTGCTAAGAAAAAGCAGTCAACCCCTCTCAGAGTAATATATGAGGTTGGTATCGCTGATGATATAAAGACCGAGAACGGCAATGTAGATTTAACCAAGGTAGGTGCTGAATACCTTAGCAAATATAGAGACAACGGTAAGGTTTATTTCTACTCTAACTGGTATAATTTTGATAAGAACGGTTACGAAGGATACGTTGCAACTGATACTTATACCTTCGGTAATCCGGTTCTCACCTTCAAGGCCAGCAGCGACAACCGCTATTACGTGTTTGAAAAATCCCGTCTGATCTTTAAGAGAACAGACAAAAATGACACTGAAGGCGGTAAGATAACTTCAGACTCTAACGGCAACTATTACTTGAACGACACTAAGCTTGAGATGGTTACAAATGATTTCACTCAGGACGGATATTATTACGTTATGATTGAATATTATGACAGATCAGGTCTTGTTCAGTACGCTCTCCCACGTCAAGCAAGTGAGTTCGGTCTCGGTGTTAGCGGTGAAGAAAATGAATATCTGTGCTGGTACAACCCGGCAACAGGTGATACAAAGGAATTTAACAATTACGATTCCACCCCATACCCTGGCGCAGGTTATTACATTGCTGCAAAAGAGGGCGGTCTGCGTGTTGGCGATATGTCAGCAGGTATCGGCCTCAAGGCGAATGAGGCGGCAGGTTTAAAAAATAAAACCGCTACTGCTCAGACCTATTATATGCCTACCATCAGCTCCACCTCTGGCGGCGGTAATGTAGTTATGAATCTCTACCTTGGCAACAACGGTAGACTTGCAGTCAATAATACCCTGCTGTTGGTAACAAAGACAGTAAACAGGATTGGCGATATCAGCTTGTCTGATGATACCGAGTTCAAATATACAATTGAACTGGAAGGTGTTGAAGACGGAGCTCATGACGTTATTGTGGCGGCATGGGAAGGAGAGCCATACAACGTTTGGCGTACTTTGGTTGACAAAATCGAACTCCTTACCAATAATGACGGTCTTTTGATGCAAAGCAACGGTGATATTGCTACCTATAAGCAAGATGGTAATGAGTATTATATCTATGTTGGCGGCAGTACATCATCATCAGAAGAGGGTGGCCACTCCTTTGTATACTTCGATCATAGTAATAAAGACCATAGCTTTGCAGATATGCTCGGCGGCGGAACTACGATTACCACTCAGGCTTATCTCGTTCCTGTAGACATGTATAACAGTGATGCCGGCTGGAACTATGAAGAAGGCAAGGATGCAAATCGTGTAATTAAGAGAAATGACTTCCCTATAGGTTTAGTAGACCCACAGGATATCGGCCATGCAATCTCCATAGGTGAAGTAGTACAAAAGGCAGACGGTACTGGTTTTGAAATTGGTAAGACCTATAACAGTAAGGTAACATATCTTACAAAAACGCTCACATTTAAAGACGGTGTTGCTGAGTTTACACTCAAGAACGGAGAAGGCTTGCTGTTCAATGGTCTTGACTCCGGTACAGAATATACTGTAAAGGAAATTTTGACTGAGCAGTCCAGCGACGGTATCACACTCCAGAGCATCACTCACGTAAAAAATGATGGCGAGGAGAAAATTTCAAAAGACTATGTCGGAACCTCTCCTGATTCTACCGGTATCACCTCCGGCAATACAGCTAATGACGAAACCTACACCTTCGACAATGATCAGCACACATACGCTGTCTATGGTGAGACAACACCTCTTTTCGCAGAGGAAGTCAACTACTTCAACTATGTACCAAAGACAGAAAAGTATATAATTGACCACGAAGAGGGCGACTTTGTTGAGATTGGAGAAGAACTCACATATCTCATCTACTGGGAAAACTATGCAATGGATAGCGACGGAAACTATGTGGCATCCACTGTCACAGTAAAAGATCCGCTTGATGACGGTGTAGACTTTATAGATGCTTCTATGAAGGAGGACAGTACGCAGTCCTACGATTGGTCATATGATTACGACGAAGATAATCACATCGTTACATGGACTATTAATGCCCAGGCAAAACAGTACGGATACGTTGAGCTTAAGGTTAAGGTCAATGAAAATGCTGACAAGTATTGGAATGACTATGTAGATGCTGACGGCAGCACAACTCCTGATAACGATTATGCTGTTCTGAACAGAGGTTCAGTACAAGTTGGAGAATACCACGAGATTTTCACTGACATCGTCAGAAACGTAACAGGTACTCCTCATAAAACCGAAACTAAAATTGATGACATCGATGTAACTCTGAAGAAAGATGAAACCAGCGGTAACCTTGTCGGACCATTGGTAAAAGACGGTGATAAAATTGAATACGCAATTACTTATGTAAACTACAATGATGAAAATTCTGCTAACATCACTGTTACCGACAAGCTTGATCCGGGTGTTAAATTTGTCAGCGCAAGCTGGAATGGTGTAACAAGGCAAGCATCCGGAGCAGATATTAATCAATCTGATGTTAAAATCAAATACGATGCAGCTACACACACTGTTACATGGACGATTCTTAATGTCGCACCATTAACAGGCGGAAATGTAACTATGGTAGTTCAGCTTGATGAAGATATAGCTACTAAAGAATGGGGTTACGTAGGTGATGGAATTGAAGGCTCTGAATTAGGTGAAAACCCTGACTACAAAATTGTCAACCGTGCAAGTGTTCAGGTTGTAGCTTTGGTTAGCGGTGACAGTAACGGTGACGGTGTTGTAGATGAAGATGAATTCATACCTGATCCTAACCCTGATGAGCCACGCATTACCGAAACAATAGAAAATCCTGTCGGTACACCTCATAAGACCGAGACTAAAGTTGATGGCACTGATGTGACTCTGAAGGAGAATGAAGACACCGGTTACCTCGTCGGACCATGGGTAAAAGATGATGGGTTAGTCGAATATTCAATTTCTTATGTGAATTACAACGAAACAGATGCTGAAATCACCATTACCGATAAGCTTGATCCGGGTGTTGAATTTGTCAGCGCAACATGGAATGATGTAACGCTTGGTGAATCGAAGTCAAGCATTGATCAAGATGGTGTTAAAATCACATATGATAAGGATACACACACTGTTATATGGGTAATTTCCAAGGTCGCTCCATTAACAAAAGGTAATGTAACTATGGTAGTTAAGGTTAATGAAGACGTAGCTCTCAAAGAGTGGAATTACGTAGGTGATGGAATTGACGGCTCTGAATTAGGTGAAGACCCTGACTACAGAATATTGAACCGTGCAAGTGTAGCAGTCGGCGCTCTGGTTGGCGTTGACACTGACGATGACGGTAATATAGATGAGTATGTACCTGAATATGATGATCCAAGCATTACCGAAACCGTAGAAAATCCTGTTGGTTCACCTCATAAGACTGAGACTAAGGTTGACGGAACTGATGTAACCTTGAAGGAAGATAAGGAAACGGGTAACCTTGTCGGACCAAGAGTACAAGACGACAATCTGATTGAATATTCAATTTCTTATGTGAATTACAACGATACAGATGCAGAAATCACCATTACTGATAGGCTTGACCCGGGTGTTGAGTTTGTCAGTGCAACTTGGAATGGTGTAACGCTGAATGCACCGAATGTTGAATCAGAACCAAGTAATGCTGTTAAAATCACATACGATGCAGCTACCCACACTGTTAAATGGGTAATTTCAAAGGTCGCTCCATTATCAGACGGTAAGGTAACTATGGTAGTCCAGCTTAATGAAGATATAGCTTCCAAAGAATGGGGTTACACAGGCGACGGAATTACCGGTCCTGACTCAGTCTCAGATGAAAACTTTGACTACAAAATTTTCAACCGTGCAAGTGTAGCAGTCGGCGCTCTGGTCGGCGTTGACACTGACAATGACGGTAATATAGATGAGTATGTACCTGAATATGATGACCCAAGCATTACCGAAACTATAGAAAATCCGGTTGGCTCTGAGATTTCATTCCCAAGCGCCGGCGGAATGGGTGTTGGACTTTTCTACATCCTTGGCGGTTTACTTGTTATTAACGCAGCTTTGTGGCTTGTTATTCAGGCTAAGAAAAAGAAAACTGCAAAACAGTAAATCTCAAACTCACAACTGAATATTAATAAAAAAGTGATGCAGTTAATCCTGCATCACTTTTTTCATTCCAAATCAATATATATAATGTATATAAAAAATACGGTTGAATCCAATAGGAATCAACCGTACTATATCTGTGAACTACATTTATTATTCGAACGCCGATTTTGTCTTACTTTTTTGATACTGAGTTTGAATTGCTTTCTTGTTTAACTAAACACTAAACTGATATTTATCATATTTATTTTTTATTTTCGTACTTTTCCAATTCTGCATTAACAATCCATTCTTTGACATCACTCCATAGATGTGGAACGACTTCTACTACAGCGTCTGTATTCAAAAGTCCATATATGTGTGGATATACTACTCCGCAGTTTCTTAAATCTTCCCAAACTACTTTATTCTCAAGTTTATTGGTATCAATAACAAGTAGTACGAGATTATCAGTTTCATTTGCAAAATTAGGTGCAACCCATTTATATGTTGATATTTCGGAGCAATGAATAAATCCAAATTTATCAATAGAATATTCTCCATAATATTTTTGATTTTTATAAATATTCCATACATCTTCTTTCAGAGAATGTATAATATACATATCCTATTCTCCTGTAATTTCCGATTTATCATCTTTTATATAATTATACTATTATTATGTATTGCCTTATCAAATCAGGCGAAGCCCACATCATTTGCAAAGGCAAATATTATTCAAAAAGAGCACTTGCATACACAAGTGCTCTTTTTACTGGTCGAGGTGACAGGACTCGAACCTGCGGCATCCTGCTCCCAAAGCAGGCACTCTAGCCAAACTGAGTTACACC
>JAFLSA010000005.1 GCA_022511185.1 Eubacterium sp. | reverse complement strand
TTTCAGAGAGCTGTCGGTTGGTGAAAGACAGTATAAGCAGTCAGTGAAAAACACCTATGAGTTCCCGGAAGAAAGTGTTAGGGTTCGTCCCTAAGCCAGTAGAATCGGGCGTGTGTGAAGCGTTAATTCTTAGAGTGAGTTGTATTTATATTTTACAGCTAATTTAGGTGGTACCACGGAAGCAGTCTTTCGTCCTATTGGACTTAAGACTGCTTATTTTATTTACAAGGAGTGTGTTTTATGGAATTTTCAACACTTTACAGGACAAAAACAATGGATCAGTTTTCAGAAGCTGATATCAACAGCACCGTTAAGGTGGCAGGCTGGGTAGAGAATATCCGTGACCACGGCGGTGTATCCTTCATTGACCTTCGTGATATGAACGGCGTTATGCAGATCGTAATGCGTGACACGTCACTGCTTAGCGGCATTTCAAAGGAGGATTGCCTTTCAATCGAGGGACTTGTTGAGAAGAGGGACGAGGACACAATTAACCCTAAAATCGCAACAGGTACAATTGAGGTTGAGGCGCATAAGGTAACAACTCTCGGCAAGGTGCGTCAGCCATTACCGTTTGAAATTCAGACCTCAAAGGAAACGAGAGAGGATAAGAGACTTCAGTACCGTTTTCTTGATTTGAGAAATCAGAAGGTTAAGGACAATATGATTTTCAGAAGCAAGGTCATTTCTTATCTCAGACAGGAAATGACGAATATGGGCTTTTTGGAAATCCAGACACCTATCCTCTGCGCATCATCACCTGAAGGCGCTCGTGACTACGTTGTTCCAAGCCGTGTTCATAAGGGCAAGTTCTATGCTCTTCCACAGGCTCCACAGCAGTACAAACAGCTTCTTATGGTATCTGGAATTGATAAGTATTTCCAGATTGCGCCTTGCTTCAGAGATGAGGATGCAAGGGCTGACCGCTCACCCGGCGAATTCTATCAGCTTGACTTTGAAATGAGCTTTGCTACTCAGGAGGATGTATTCAGAGTAGGCGAAGAAATCTTAACCAAGACATTTAAGAAATTTGCTCCTGAGGGCTATGAGGTAACAGATGCTCCATATCCTGTTATCAGCTATAAGGACGCTATGCTCAAATACGGCACGGATAAGCCTGACCTCAGAAATCCGCTTGAAATTATCGACGTGACCGATTTCTTCCAGCGCTGTACCTTCAAGCCGTTCCACGGCCAGACAGTTAGGGCAATTAAGGTGCACGAGGAAATTTCAAAGGGTAAGCATGAAAAGCTCCTTAAATTTGCTCAGTCAATAGGTATGGGCGGTCTCGGCTATCTTCTTGTACAGGAGGATAAGTCATATAAAGGCCCGATTGATAAGTTTATCCCTGATGATATGAAAACTGAGCTTGCTGATATCGCTTCACTTGAAATCGGCGACACGATTTTCTTTATCGCTGATGCTGAGGCAAAGGCCGCAAGCTATGCAGGTCAGATCAGAACAAAGCTCGGTGAAATGTTTGAACTTATTGAAAAGAACGCATACCGCTTCTGCTTTATCAACGATTTCCCGATGTTTGAGTACAAGGAAGAGGAAAAGAAAATCGGCTTTACGCACAATCCGTTTTCAATGCCGCAGGGCGGTCTTGATGCTCTTGAAAATGAAGACCCTCTCACAATTCTTGCATATCAGTATGACATTGTCTGCAACGGTGTTGAGCTTTCATCAGGCGCAGTCCGTAACCACGATATTGATATTATGAAAAAGGCATTTGAGATTGCTGGCTATGATGAAGAGGTGCTTAAGCAGAAATTCGGTGCGCTTTACACCGCATTCCAGTTCGGCGCTCCTCCGCACGCAGGTATGGCACCGGGTGTTGACCGTATGATTATGCTTCTCAGAAATGAGGAAAATATCCGTGAGGTTATACCATTCCCAATGGACGGAAAGGCACAGGACCTTATGTGCGGTGCACCTAATGAAATCACCGAGCAGCAGCTCAGGGAAGTTCATATTAAATTAAGAAAATAATTAAAGGTTTTCAGGTGGGAATAAAAAATGGGATTATTTGATAAATTCAAAAGCAAAAAAGAGAAAGTAGATTGGAGTAACGCTTATAAAGCAATGCCAAAATTCTATTCTAAACCGGATGGAAGTCCTTTTGGTGCTGTTGCTCTTACAGAAGGAACTGAAACAATATTGCTTAAAAATCCTCAATTACAATATAAAGTTGACGGTAATTCTATATCAGATTGGAAAATGGTATTCGTAAGTACGAGTAAAGATTCAATAATTGGAGATGCTGATTATTTTACAGCTTTAAAAAAAGCAGAGAAGTATGCTATCGATAGTAATGAAAATTCTGTATTAATAAAAGGACTTTCACTGGCTGAATTAGAGAGTTTAATAGGATAATAATTTAATCGTTGTTTTATCCTTCTTTTGTTGAATGGGGTATACAATTCTTTCCGATTTAGCCCTCCTTGTCAAAGGAGGGAGGGAGCGAGGTACGAGCGGAAGGGAGGATTCTGAATCCCTCCACCGCAAGCGGTCCCCCTCCCTTTAACAAGGGAGGCAGTAGGAGAAGTTTACTTGTAACCCACCTCTCTTTCGCAAGGGAGGCATAATCGGATAAACAATAATTTAACAGTTATAACGGGGTGTAATATGATAAGTAAAGATGAAGTATTAAAACTTGCTCGTCTTGCCCGTCTTGATTTCTCAGACGAGGAGCTTGATAAGATTATTAAGGATATGGATGATATAATCGCCTTTGCCGATACCATCAACAATTCAGTTGAGGGCGATGCTGAAAAAATCAGAAACGTATCATCCTCTGCTACGCCTGCCGAGGATTTCAGAGAGGATATTGTTAAGGAATCACTGCCTAACGAAAAAATCCTTTCAAATGTCAGCGGCTCAAAGGGTATGTTCTGCGTGAAGGGAGGAATATAAATGAGAGAGTTAATTTCCCCCTTATCACAAATGCTTAAAAATAAAGAGATATCATCAGTAGAGCTTACTGAAAAATATATTTCTGCAATTGAAGCCGACAATAAAAAGTATAACGCTTACGTTTCAACCACATTTGATAAGGCACTCGAAAATGCAAAGACTGCCGATAAGATGATTGCAAACGGTACGGCAACTGCGCTTACAGGTATACCGATGACACTTAAGGATAACATCTGTTCAGACGGTGATCTGACTACTTGTGCATCAAAGATTCTGACAGGCTTCAGACCGTATTATGATTCAACCGTATGGACTAAGCTTAAGGCACAGGGTGCTGTAATGCTTGGTAAAACGAATATGGACGAATTCGCAATGGGCTCAACGAGTGAGACGAGCTATTACGGCGCACCGCTTAATCCACGCAACGTAAACCACGTTACAGGCGGCTCGTCAGGTGGTGGTGCAAGTGCTGTTTGCGCTAATCTTGCAGCTTACGCTCTCGGCTCAGATACAGGCGGCTCTGTTCGTCAGCCTGCATCATTTTGCGGTATCGTCGGTCTTAAGCCGACCTATGGCGCAGTTTCCCGTTACGGCCTTATTGCATACGGCTCTTCACTTGACCAGATAGGCGTTCTTGCAAATTCCGTAAAGGACACCGCAACTGTGTTTGATACAATCTCAGGTGTTGATGCAAATGACCAGACAAGTGTTGATTTTGACTTCGGTAACATTTCCGATACACTCGGTCAGAGTGACGTTAAAGGTCTGAAAATAGGAATTGCAAAGGAATATTTTGACGGTATCAATTCGGAAATTAAAGAGGCTATTGACAATGCTGTTAAGTTCTTTGAGGACAACGGCGCAGAGATAATAGACATCAGTCTGCCTGTGCTCAAGCAAGCGCTTCCTGTTTACTACATCATTGCTTGTGCTGAGGCTTCCTCAAATCTCGGCAGATATGACGGCATACGCTACGGCTACAGACCCGAAAGCTTCAACGACGTTGAGGAAATGATTTTAAAGACACGTACAGAGGGCTTCGGAGACGAGGTTAAGCGCAGAATTATGCTCGGCACATACGTGCTTTCATCTGGCTATTACGATGCGTATTATAAGAAGGCGTGCTTACTCCGCGAAAACCTTATTGCAGACTTTGACGAGATATTCAATACCTGTGATGTTCTTATTGCTCCAACAGCACCGAACACCGCATTCCCTCTTAATTTCAGCGGTGCATCACCTGTTGATATGTACCTTTCAGACATTGCAACAGTTCCGATTAATATTACAGGTGTTCCTGCAATCAGCGTTCCGATAAAGAATGACAGCAAGGGTCTTCCTATCGGTATGCAGATAATCGGTAAAAAGTTCAGCGAAAAGACGATTCTTAATACAGCATATTTTTATGAGAAAAATGCTGAGATTGGCGTTAAAGATTTTGAGGGAGGTGTAGTGCTTTGAGTTATCAGCTTGTATGTGGTATTGAAACTCATATTGAGCTTGCCACAAAAACAAAGATTTTCTGCGGCTGTACCACACAGTTCGGCGGAGAGCCTAACACTCACTGTTGCCCTGTTTGCACAGGTCAGCCGGGTTCACTTCCCATTTTAAATAAACAGGTTATCGAATTTGCTGTTAGAGCAGGGCTTGCCGTTCATTGCGAGATTAACAATAACTCACATATGGACAGAAAGAATTATGTTTATCCTGACCTTCCGAAAGCATATCAGATTTCCCAGTTTGACGAGCCTGTTTGTATCAACGGCTACGTTGAACTTGATTCAGGTAAGAAAATCAGAATCGAGCGTATTCATATCGAGGAGGATGCAGGTAAGCTCGTTCACGACGGCGGCTTTACCTACGTTGACTATAACCGTGGCGGCGTTCCTCTTATCGAAATAGTTTCTATGGCTGACATTTCCTCACCACAGGAGGCAAGAGAATATGCCGAAAAGCTCCAGCTCATTATGAGAAACGTTGGCGTGTCCGACTGTAAGATGCAGGAGGGCTCAATGAGATGCGACGTCAACGTGTCAATTCATCAGCCGGGCGAGCCTTGGGGAACAAGAACTGAGATTAAAAATATCAACTCTCTTTCAAACATTGTTCGTGCAATGGAGCTTGAAATGGAGAGGCAGGAAGATATCCTCGATAGCGGCGAAAAGGTTATTCAGTCTACTATGCGCTATGATGCAAACAGCGATACTGTTTACGTTCTTCGTACAAAGGAGAATGCAGACGATTACCGTTATTTCCCTGAGCCTGATATTTTAAGATTTTACATTTCTCCCGAAATGGTTGAGGATATCCGTGCATCACTTCCTGAGCTTCCCGATGCAAAGCTTAAGAGATATATTCAGGATATGGGTCTGCCTGAAAATAACGCAAGGCTCATTTACAAGTACAGAAACGTTACTGAATTTTTTGACTCTGCCGTCAATGAGGGCGCAAGTGCTTCAAACGTACTTAATATGATTATCGGCACAATCTATGCGACCCTTCAGACAGAGGAGGACAAGGAGAACTTTGAAATCAAAACAACTGCAACGCAGCTTGCGGCTCTCGTTAAACTGATTGACGATAAGAAAATCAGAGCAAACAAGGCAAAGGAAATCCTTTCAAAAATGCTTGAAAGCGGTGCAGACGTAACGGAGTACATCAAGGAGGAAGACCTTGCAGGTCTTTCAGACGATGACCTCAGGGTGCTTTGTCAGGGCGCAATTGACGCAAATCCAAAGGCTGTTGAGGATATCAAGGCAGGCAAGGATAAGGCAATCAACGTTATGTTCGGCTACGTTATGAAAAATTCACGAGGCAAAGCAGACGTCAAAAAAGCAGAAGCAATAATCAGAGAAATAATAGGATGATTTGATTATGGTATACTCTTATGAAGAAATAAAGGATATGTTTAATCGGCTTGTTTTAATCGGATGCGAGCCTGAATTTGAAATAAGACTGTTTGGTAATTATTATATGATTATTGGCTATGACGACCATTATTCTTTCCAACGCTGTGGAGATAATAAAAGCGGTGAAATTAATTTTTCTTCATTAGATGACTTGTATCAATCGGTTACAATAGATGGTATCTGTTTAAAAAGTGATTGGGATAAGATTGAAGATATGTTCTGTTATGATTTTGAAGATATAGATTCAATTGAAAAAATGTGGAATGAATGCCATAATAATCCTGATTTCAGGATATGACGAATTATACACCTACTGATAAACAGTAGGTGTATAATTCTGTCCGGATATTTATTCTTTAATTTTCAATTTAAAATTAGTTTTGTCATATCAAAGAAATACATTCAAGATATACTGCATTTTCAAAGAATATAGTTATTTTTACCAAAAATAGTTATTGCTATATATTTTTTTTTATTGTATAATGAATTTGGTAAAAATTTGAGAGGAGCGTTTTGTTGAATGAAACACCCAGAAATTATTGAAAAAATGAGCCTTGAGCAAAAGGCAGCTTTTGTATCAGGCTACGACTATTGGCATCTTGAGGAAGCACCTGAGCTTGGACTTCCTAAGATTATGATTACTGACGGACCTCACGGCCTGCGTAAGCAGAGAACGGATAAAAAGTCATCAGACGGTATCGGCTTGGGCAACTCAGTTCCTGCAACCTGTTTCCCGCCTGCTGCAACAACTTCTTGTTCATGGGATGAGGAGCTTATTAAGGCAGAGGGTGAGGCACTTGCTGAGGAATGTTTAAAGGAGCAGGTTTCAACTATTCTCGGACCCGGTACAAACATTAAGCGTTCACCTGTTTGCGGACGTAACTTTGAGTATTTCAGTGAGGATCCTTTCCTTGCAGGTAAGTGCTCAGCAAGCCTTGTAAACGGCGTTCAGTCAAAGGGTATCGGTACGTCTCTCAAGCACTTTGCTTGTAACTCACAGGAAGCTTTCCGTATGGTTATCAATGAGGTAGTTGACGAGAGAGCCATGCGTGAGGTTTATCTCACAGCGTTTGAAATCTGTGTTAAAGAGGCTCAGCCTTGGACAATTATGAATTCATACAACCGCATTAACGGTGTTTATGCTTCACAGAACGAGTGGCTTCAGGAAAAGGTGCTCCGTGACGAGTGGGGCTTCAAGGGCGTTGTTCTTACTGACTGGGGTGCATCTGTTGACCGTATTCCTGGACTTAAGAACGGAACAGACCTTGAAATGCCATCATCAGGCGGTCTTAATACAAAGAAGATTATTGAAGCTGTTAAGAACGGCGAGCTTGACGAAGAAATCCTCAACAAGAGAGTTGACAACGTTGTTGACCTTATTGTTAAGTCAAAGCCGGCTCTTGAGACAGAGCATACGTTTGACGTTGATGCACATCACAAGCTTGCTCAGAAGGTTGCTGAGGGCTCAATGGTGCTTCTTAAAAATGACGACGCTATTCTTCCTCTTAAGTCAGGACAGAAGGTTGCAGTTATAGGTGAGCTTGCTAAGTCACCACGTTTTCAGGGTGCAGGTTCATCAGTTATCAATCCTACTAAACTTGTCAATGCTTATGACGAGCTTGAAGAGCTTGGCGTGGATATGATTTATGCTCAAGGCTATGATAAGAGCAAGGATGAAATCAACGATACTATGGTAAACGAAGCTGTTGAGGCTGCTAAGCAGGCAGATGTTGCCGTTGTATTTGCAGGTCTTACAGACGAGTTTGAGGGCGAAGGCTACGATAGAGAGAATATTGAAATGCCAAACAGCCACAACAATCTTATTTCTGCTGTTGCACAGGCTAATCCGAATACGGTAGTTGTTCTTGCAGGCGGTTCTGTTATCAATCTCAAATGGCTTGGCGAGGTTAAGGGTCTTCTTAATTCAGGTCTCGGCGGTCAGGCTGGCGGCGCCGCAGTTGCAAATATTCTCACAGGCGCAGTTAATCCGTCAGGTAAGACTTCTGAAACATATCCTCTTTCATTTGACGAGAATCCGACCTTCGGTAATTATCCGGGCGGTCCTGTAACAAGCGAACACAGAGAGTCAATTTATATCGGCTACCGCTACTATGATAAGGCGAATAAGGACGTACTCTTCCCATTCGGCTACGGACTTTCATACACAACCTTCGAGTACAGCGATATTAAACTTTCATCAGATAATATCAAGGATACAGACACAGTAACAGTATCATTTAAGATTAAGAATACAGGTGACGTTGACGGCGCTGAAATTGCACAGGTTTACGTTGCTGATAAGGAGTCAACAATCTTCCGTCCTGTTAAGGAACTCAGAGGCTTCAAGAAAGTATTCCTTAAGGCAGGCGAAGAAGCAGAGGTTTCAGTTGACCTTTCAAAGAGAGCCTTTGCTTTCTATAACGTTGAGCTTGGCGACTGGATGGTTGAAACAGGCGAGTTTGATATCCTTGTCGGTGCATCAAGCCGTGATATCAAGCTGTGCGCAACAATGACTGTTACATCAACAGTTGATGCAGCAATTCCTGATTACAGAGACGTTGCACCTGCTTATTACACAGCAGACGTTGAGGGTATGAAGGGTGCTCAGTTTGAGGCTGTTTATGGTCAGCCTATCCCAAGTTCTGAGCCGGATACAAATAAGAAAATTGATATTTACTGCTGTCTTAACGATGCACGCCACACCAAGTGGGGCGGCAGAATCTGCAGACTCATCGAAAAGCTTATGTCAGGTATGGGTTCAGCAGAAAACGGCGACGGTAAGATGCTTGCTGCAATGGCAACGCAAATTCCTATCCGTAACTTTATTGCAATGAGTATGGGCGTATTCTCACCTGCAATGGCAGACGGTCTTCTTATGATACTTAATGACGGCGAGTCAAGCTTTGTCGGACTTAATAAGATTATCTGGAGAATCGGTGGAGCATTAACAAAACTCCCTGCACTCTTAAAAGCTATCTAACAAAACAAAACTGCTTTGGGTATATCCCAAAGCAGTTTTTGTTGTATATTAAGTTTAGTGAGCATCCACAGGCTGCGGCTGTCTTTTTTTGATATCCTTTCTGAACAGAAATTTGAAAACAGTTCTGATTAAAGGCTGAATGAAAAAGAGCTGTGTGAAGAAGGCAAACGGGAAGTTAAAGCATACGAGCTTTAGCCAGTTCGCAAGCAAGGTTAATACGTTAAAGCCTGCATAATACGGATAATACATAAACGCTGCAAGAAAGCTCATTGCAGGGCACATAAGACCGACAGTTGCACATATTATCGCTGTTTCAAACATTACCGGGTTTGTTTTTCTCGGGTCGAATACTTTTGATGCCAGCTTGAAAGAACAGGGGCTTCCCATCACTATTTCAAGCGTGTACGCACAGGCAAATTCGATTAGAACAACCGCCCAAATCGGCAGCATTTTTCCAAACATATAAACGCCGCCTTGTGAATGAATTGCATTTAATACACTGCTTGCTCCTGTTACCTCCATAAGAGTTTGCCCGTTTACAACGTACAGGCTGTAAAACACATAGGCGTGTACAGTTACAATGACTGTTAAAAGGGCGAATATCATTCGCTGAAATTGATTTCTTGGCATAATTTGACTCCTTTTTTGACATAAAAAATCACAAGCGGTATCTTTGCGTTACATATTTCCGTAATCAGATTTACGTGCAAAGCACCACTTGTGTCCTTTATGTCTGTATTAAATTTTTGTAGGCATATATTATCATAAAATGCCTTTTCGAGTCAAAGGATATTTTGTCCAAAATTTAATTGTATAAATAAATAGTTTATGTTAAAATAAACAATAATGGGGGTGATGAAGTGAAGAAGATATTTTTACTTGCTTTCAGTGCTGTTATTGCACTTGGCATACTTTGTTCTGTCGACTTCACTTCATTAGCTGTTCAAAGTGAGAATAAACCAAAAACTCAGTTTGAAGGTACTGATACATATTACTCTTTTGATGCTTCTACAAAAACCCTCACAATCAGCGGAGAGGGCGCCACACCTGATTTTGATAGCGACAATAAGTCACAGCCGTGGTATATGTGGAGAAGTGATGGCTCCATACAGCACGTTATCGTCGAGGAGGGGATAACATCACTCGGCAAATACTTTTTCTATTACGTAAGCGCTGAGGATTTTTTACTTCCGTCAACGCTCACTTCTTTGGGCAATTATTCTATGAGCGGTGTAAATTCGCTTAAAAGTATTACTCTGCCGCAGAATTTAACTACAATCGGCAATTATGCCTTTTACTACTCGACTACTCTTGAGAGTGTGTCAATTCCATCTTCAGTTACGAGTATAGGCACATCAGCTTTTGAAAACTGCAGTTCACTTAACAGCGTAAGCTTTGAGGATTTGAATGCAAGTTTGACAATTGGCAAAAGAGCGTTTTTTGCCTGTTCATCTCTTAAAAGCATAACTGTTCCCAAAAGAGCAACGCTATCATCATACAGCCTTGGTTTTTACAGTGCGTCAAAAGGCTCTGTTTATAAGGAGTTTGTGATGAACGTTTACAGGGATTCTCCTGCTTATACGTATGCCGTTAATAATATTGTGAATTATAATATCATCAATGAAATGGAAATCAAAGAGGGGCAGAGTATAGCGTGTACGTATTATGCCAATTCATTTGATGATGATATGATATTCGTTTTTACTCCGACTGTAAGCAGTGAATACAGATTTTATTCAAGCGGTATGGTGGATGTCGACTGTGTTTTGACGGACAGTAACGGGAAAGAGCTTGCAAGCCACGATGATAATTCCCCCGATGATTTAGGCTTTACTGTTGACTACAATCTTAATGCAGGAAAAACGTATTATTACACTGTTAAAAGCATAAGGTCAACAGGTGAATTTACTGTAAATCTTTATTCAAAAGAGATTGAAAGTATTGAACTTGATATTCCGGCAGAGCTTTCCTGTGATGATAACAAAGACGGTAAATTTGATATTTTGTCATTGATTGAAGGAAGAGAAATAACCGTTATACATAAGACAGGCTATACCAAAAAAATCAGTTTTACAAATAATATGCAGTGTTTTGATATGACAGTAAGCTATACCGATGATCAGGATGATGAAGAATGGCTTTGCGGTGAGCATGCGTACACAATAAGCGTAGGCGAATATTCAAAGGATTTTACTGTTATTATCAATCACTCTTATACAGCAACTATAATTCCTCCTACACTTACAGAAGAGGGATACACAGAATACACCTGTGTTTTTTGCAGTGACAGATACAAGGCTGATTTTGTTAAAAGGACGGGCGTGCTGGTTTCAGGTAAGGTTCTTTTAATGGAATCGCCCGACGGCTCGCACCCTCACAATTTACCGATTGTTAATGCAGTTATCTCACTTGACGGTGAGAATATTACACAGACTGATATAAACGGTGAATTTGAATTTTATGCTGTATCAGATTCATCAGAGCTTCGCATCTTCTCCGATTTTGCCGTTGACAGAGTGTTTGAATTTGCTTATGACGAAAATATGGAAATGAACCTTGGAGACATCAGCTTTTTCCATTTAGATTATAATGAAGACGGCTATGTGAACGCTAAGGATTTTGCCCTGCTTCGTGGAATATACGGCGAATATCCGAAAGAGGTATATGATGATTTTATCACCGTTGATTATAATCAAGACGGCACAATTGACTACGAGGATTTTAAGTACGCAAAAAACTTCTTTACATATGGAAAAATAACCGAAAGTATCTACGATTAAAGCAATAAATTAGGCACTTTTCTATATTGAAAATCAGGGTGTATTAATATATAATAGCATTACTATCATCGGTTGCAATTGGTGTAAAATTAATTAATGGTCTAATTAAAACATTTCTATCAAACATTGATATAGGAAAATATTGAGATAGATATTATGAGATATAAATTTAGATATTTTAATAGTATTTATAAAATGGGTGCTGCAATCATCGGCCCATTACAAAATTTTTTTATAACAATAGCACTTTTTCTTCTTGTGTATTATTTGCTTGGAAGATTATCTATACTGATTGGTGTTGATAATTATTTTATCAACGAAACGGTATTCGGCATAGTGCGAAGAATAATGTTTATTTGTGCATTTTTATCAGTAGCATTTTATTGTGTTCTCAAAAAAGGTGTATTCCTTAATGATGATAGTCTCGTAATCGCCAGATATACTATTACACCGATAAATTGGAAGCCTCGTATCACTATCAGTTATGATGAAATAGAACAGGTTAATGTTAATTATACTGACTTGCATTTTACAAAATATCGCTTTTTATTGGTTGTGCTATGCGGAGACGAAGCTTACAATGTTGAACTTACATTGAAAAATGGAAAAAAGTATTTTTTTAGTATAGAGAATCAAGAGAAATTCTGTCAAAATCTTAACTTTCTAATTGAGAACACAAAAAACAGATAAAGCAGAGATATTTAGCATATCATACTGTTTACAGTAAAGATTTATAAATTAAAGGAGAATATTATGAAAAAGGTTGCAATCATTATGGGCTCGGACAGCGATTTGCCGATCGTTACGCCTGCAATTAAACAGCTTAAGGAGCTTGGAATTGAAACTGAGGTAAGAGTTATGAGCGCCCACCGTACACCGCAGGAGGCGAATGAGTTTTCCTCAAAGGCTATTGAAAACGGCTTTGGCGTTATTATTGCGGCAGCAGGTATGGCTGCGCATCTCGGCGGTGTTTTAGCTGCTTCAACTACACTTCCCGTTATCGGTATTCCGTGCTCGGCAAAGGTGCTTGACGGTATGGATGCAATGCTTGCAACAGTTATGATGCCTCCGGGAATACCTGTGGCAACTGTCGGTGTAAATGCTGCCAAGAATGCGGCTATCCTTGCGGCAGAGATTATCGCCGTTGGTGATGATGCGCTGATGAATAAGCTTCAGAATATGAGACAGGAAATGGCACAGCAGGTTCGTGAAAAGGATGCTGCACTTCAGGAAAAGCTAAAGGAGATTTAACACATATGGAAAAAAGTTTCAGCGAAAGCTACGCGGCAGCAGGCGTTGACGTAACAGCAGGATACGAGTCTGTTGAGCTTATCAAATCACACGTTAAAAGGACGAATATACCGGGCGTGCTCGGCGGTATAGGCGGTTTCGGCGGTATGTTTGAGATTGCCGCTAATGAATATAAAAACCCTGTTCTTGTTTCAGGTACAGACGGTGTAGGCACAAAAATCAAGCTTGCTTTTCTTATGGATAAGCACGATACGGTTGGTATTGACTGTGTTGCAATGTGTGTAAACGACGTTGCCTGCTCAGGTGCAAAGCCGCTCTTTTTCCTTGACTATATCGCTTGCGGTAAGAATTATCCTGAGAAGATTGCTCAGATCGTTGCAGGCGTCGCAGAGGGCTGTGTTCAGGCAGGCTGTGCACTCGTTGGCGGTGAAACAGCGGAGCATCCCGGCTTAATGCCTGAGGATGAATACGACCTTGCAGGCTTTACTGTCGGTATAGGAGAAAAGGATAAGCTCGTTTCAGGTGAAAATTTAAAAGCAGGCAATGCAATAATCGGCGTTGCTTCATCAGGTGTTCATTCAAACGGCTTTTCACTTGTAAGAAAAGTATTTAATATTAATGAGCAAACAATTGCCGTTAAGTATGACGAGCTTGGCAAAACACTCGGTGAGGAGCTTATAACTCCGACAAGAATTTACGTTAAACCGCTTCTTGCGCTTATGGACAAGGTGAATGTAAACGCAATCAGCCACATCACAGGCGGCGGCTTTTATGAGAACGTTCCGAGAATGTTAAATGACGGCTTTACTGCCGTTATTGAAAAGGACAAGTGCTTTAAAAGACCAATATTTGACCTTATCGCAAAGACAGGTAATATCCCTGAAAGAGATATGTATAATACCTTCAATATGGGTACAGGTCTTGTAATTGCAGTTGATGCTGATAAGGCAGACGAGGCTGTTCGTATTCTTAACGAAAACGGTGAGCAGGCAGCAATTGTCGGCGAAATCAAATCAGGTGAAAAGGGCGTTGAATTAGTATGATGAATATAGCAGTTCTCGTTTCAGGCGGCGGAACAAACCTTCAGGCGCTTATTGACGCTCAGTCAAGAGGGGAGATACAGGGCGGAAAGCTCACATGTGTTATTTCCTCAAACCCTGATGCTTACGCTTTGGAAAGAGCAAAAAATAACGGTATACAGACACGTGTCATTCCCCGCAAAGATTATGATGACATTCGCTCATATACAAAAGCTGTCAGGGATGTACTTATAGAAGAAAAAGCCGACCTTGTGGTTTATGCAGGCTTTATGACAATTCTTGATGAACAGGTTGTCGAAGCGTTTGAAGGCAAAATGATGAACGTTCACCCGGCGCTTATTCCTTCATTTTGCGGTAAAGGCTTTTACGGACTGAGAGTTCATCAGGCGGTGCTTGACAGCGGAGTTAAGCTCACAGGTGCAACCGTTCACTTTGTGACAGAGGACTGCGATGCAGGGCCGATTATAATTCAGAAGGCTATTGAGGTTAATAACGACGATACACCCGAGACTCTGCAAAAAAGAGTTATGGAGCAGTGCGAGTGGAAAATTCTGCCAAAGGCAGTTTCACTTTTCTGTCAGGGCAGAATTAAAATAGTCGGCAATAAAACAGAAATTATTTGAGGTGAGAAAATGGAAATTACAACTCTTGAAAAGGAACTCAGCACAAACACATACCCGGGACGCGGTATAGTTCTCGGTAAATCCAAAGACGGAAAAAATGCTGTTATCGCATATTTCATTATGGGCAGAAGTGTAAACAGCCGTAACCGTATATTTGAGGAAAATGACAGAGGCGGTATTCGCACAAAAGCATTTGACGAGTCAAAAATGGAGGATCCGTCCCTTATTATTTATAATCCCGTACTTAAGCTTGACGGCAAGACAATCGTTACAAACGGTGACCAGACAGATACGATTTACGACCATATGAGTGAGGGTCACTGCTACCGTCACGCTCTTTTAACAAGAGAGTTTGAGCCTGATGCACCGAACTATACACCGAGAATTTCAGGCGTTGTTAAGCCAAACGGCGACTACAATCTCTCAATTCTTAAATCGAATATGGGCAAGCCTGAGTGCCTTAGATTTTTCTTTGAATATCCGGCACAGGCAGGTCTCGGCCATTTTATTCACACGTATAAATGTGACGGCGATCCCATTCCGTCATTTGAGGGTGAGCCAACTCCTGTTGAAATTGACGGAGATATCGACACCTTTACAAATATGATTTGGGATAATCTCAATGAGGATAACAAGGTTTCACTTTTCACTCGTTTCATTAATCTTGAAACAAATGAAGAGGAAACAAGAATAATTAACAAGAATAAATAAAGACAGGGTGACTTTATGTCACCCTAAACGCATTTTTACAGGAGGTATAAATATGAAGGTATTAGTAGTAGGAGGCGGCGGCAGAGAGCACGCTCTTATTAGAAAAATAAAGGAATCAAAAAAGGTTGACAGCATTGCCTGCTGTCCCGGTAACGGCGGTATTTCATACGATGCTGAGTGCTATGACGTTTCAGCAACTGATATTGACGGAGTAGTTAAGCTCGCAAAGGAAATCAAGGCTGATTTTGTTGTAGTTGCACCTGATGATCCGCTTGTTGCAGGTATGGTTGATGCACTTAATGCTGAGGGCTTCAAGACCTTCGGACCGACTGCAAGCGCCGCAATTATTGAAGGCTCAAAGGTTTTTTCAAAGGATCTGATGCTTAAGTATAATATACCTACTGCTGAATACAAGGTATTTGACAATGCCGACGAGGTTATAGCATACCTCAAAGAAAAGAACGAATTTCCTGCCGTTATCAAGGCGGACGGACTTGCACTCGGAAAGGGCGTAATTATCCCTGAAACACTTGACGAAGCAATTGCAGGTGTTAAGGAAATTATGGAGGATAAGATTTTCGGCGCATCGGGAAACAACGTTGTCGTTGAAGAATTTCTCACAGGTCCGGAAGTATCTGTTCTCGCATTCACAGACGGAAAATGCGTTAAGCCTATGGTATCCTCAATGGATCATAAAAGAGCACTTGACGGCGATAAGGGACTTAATACAGGCGGTATGGGTACTGTTTCACCAAACCCGCATTATACCGACGAAGTTGCAAAGGAATGTATGGAAAAAATATTTATCCCTACAATCAATGCAATGAATTCTGAGGGAAGAACATTCAAAGGCTGTCTTTATTTCGGACTGATGATTACTCCAAAAGGACCGAAGGTTATTGAGTATAACTGCCGTTTCGGTGACCCTGAAACTCAAGTCGTTCTCCCTAGACTTAAGACTGATATTATGGATATCTTTGAGGCGATAAATAATGAAACTCTTTCAGAGCTTGACATAGAATGGTCTGACGAGGCGTGCACTTGCGTAATTATGGCATCAGGCGGTTATCCGAAATCATATCCGAAGGGAATTGAAATCACAGGACTTACAGACGGACAGTTTGAAGGGGTAACTGTTTATCACGCAGGTACGGCAATCAAGGACGGCAAGCTTGTAACTTCAGGCGGACGTGTGCTTGGCGTTACTGCTTTAGGTGCTACTCTTGAGGAGGCTCTTGAAAAATCCTACAAAGCTGTTGAAAAAATTAATTTTGAAAATGCTCATTACAGAAAAGATATCGGACAAAAAGCATTAAACATCCAATAATTATGTGAATAAAAAAGCAAAATTTACAAATTGTTATTGACAATTATACAAAATGGAATTATACTTATCTTGCAATATGATCTATAAATTATATTAATTAGATAAAGCAGAGGTTAGTTTTATGGCTACTGTAAAGAAAAGTAAAACAAAAATAATTGTACCGATTTGCATTGTGTTGGTAATTGCAATTGCTGCCGGTGCAATCTTTGGTGTATCAAAGTCAAACAGTGGTGAGGAGGTATCTCTTTACACCATTTCTACTGAAGATATTTATGAATCTGTTTCTTTGACAGGCGACGTTTCTGCAGGTACTGTTAAGGAGTATAAGGTTGCAACCGTTGCAACTGTTAAAGAGGTATTTGTAAATGTCGGCGATAAGGTCAAGAAGGGTGACGTGCTTGCTACATTTAATGCTGAGTCACTTGACGGCCAGATAAGCGAACTGAGCTCAAGCTATAACAGTGCGCTCAAGGGCTACAATGAAGCAGTTAAAACTCAGAAAACTGCTAAGGCAAAGGCAGACGCACTTGCTGCACAGATTGCAGCAACTGAAAAGCAGATTGCAAAGCTCACTGCAAACGCTTTAACTACTACGACAACAAAGAAAAAGCAGACTACTACGACAACAACTCAGAAGGCAACAGCTCCGTCTGTTACACAGCCTTCAACAACTACTACAACTACTACAGCTTCACCAACAACCACCGTTGCATATCCTACATCGGCAATAGCAATGCTGGTAGCGGATACACCAACACTTCCGTCAATGCCGGATTTGAGTGCACTTTCTGATGCGCTTGCAGAATTAAATAAAAATTTAGTTCAGTTAACAGATGATTTAAACACTCTTGCAACTATGACTGAGATTATTTCAGTAACAATTACTGAGGCGATTGCAAGCGGAATGTTTGACAGTGAAGTGATTGCAGACAGGGTTGCAGATGCTGTTTATCAGGCAATGAGAGATGGTATAATCGACTCAGCAAATCTCCTTGTTGAGAATGACGTAGCAGTTAATATGATTCGTACTGCCGTTGCATCTATTGATTTTAGTGCAATAACAAGCACGGTCGTTAATTCAAATAACGTATCTTTGACTGCTGCCCAGCTTCAGCTTGCAGCACTTCAGGCACAGTATACTATTTACAGTGTGCAGGCTGACGAAACTATCGTTAATGCCCAAAAAACTGCAGTTGATGCATCAAAGAAAGCACTTGATGCACTCCGTCAGCAGAAGAAGGATATGGAGGAAGGCTGGATTGCAGCCTTCGACGGTACGATAACGGCAGTTGATATCGCAGCAGGCGTTCAGACAACTGCTCTTTCAACAGGTATTAAGCTTGAAAATCTTGACAGTATGGCAGTAACTGTAAGCCTTAGTGAATATGATTTACATAAGGTTAGGGTCGGTATGCCTGCGAAAATAAAGACTGCTTACGGCAGCTATGACGGTGAAGTTGCAACGATTGCTCCTACAGCAACAGGCGGCTCATCATCAAGTATTCTTGACAGCGTAGGCTCAATGGCCGGTATCAGCGGACTTTCAAGCCTTACAGACACCGGTGCAGGTGTTGATTGTACAGTAACAGTTCCTGAAACAGATGAAAATATCATCGTGGGCTTTGATGCCCAGGTTGAGATTGAAACAGGCGAATATCTTGGCGTCGTAGTCGTTCCGATCGAATCTATTAAGCTTGAAAAGACAGGCTCATACGTATATCTCTATAATGAAGAGGAAAATACGGTTACCAAAACTCAGATTGAGACCGGTGCAGTTTCAAATACTGCATATCAGGTTAAGTCCGGACTAAAGGCAGGCGACAAAATTGTTGCTGCCCCTGCAGCTGATTATGAAGAAGATACCTTTAGCGTTAAGGTTGTTACTAAGTAAGGAGATTTCAGAGTGAATATAAAAGAAAGTCTGAAAATCGCTGTAAAGTGTATCAAAGCAAACTGGATGCGTAGCCTTCTTACTATGCTCGGCATCATTATAGGTATCAGCTCGGTAATTATGATTATCGGTGCCGGTACGGGCGTAAGAGACTATATTGTCGGTTTGATTGAGGATATGGGCTCAAATGCAGTTTTGGTCAGCGTTGATGCTGCGTCGGCAACTGATAAGGATTTTATCACCCTTGACGACGTGCAAAATATCAAGACAAAGGTTAATGGTGTTGAGCGCTGCTCACCGATGCTTATGGGTTTTGGCAGAGCTATTATTGACAAAACTGAAGCTGAAGCAACTGCAATGCTTATCGGTGTAAACAGCGACGTTCAGTTTGCACTTACAAATAATTGTGAATACGGACGATTTTTCACTGACGAGGAGTATAATGCAAATTCTCCCATAGCTGTAATAGGTACTAATTCAGCTGATCAGGCATTCGGCTACAGAGACGTTACAAATGAATATATCACGGTTACGTCAAGCGGCAAGTCGATGAAAATTAAAATTTGCGGTGTTGCAAACGTTGATGCTATAGCAGGCTCGCTCGGCGGTGACTCAAGCATAATGGGATCAATGTTTTCCTCAGGTACTGATCAGATTACAGTTGCACTGTTTATGCCTTGTACAACGCTCACTCAAATCACAGGCACAGACGCACAGCTTGGAAGCGTGTTTGTAATTGCCGAGGAGGGCTATGACTACGACGCTGTAGGAAATGCTGCTGTAAACTATCTGAAAGCTGCTCACGGCAATTATTCAAATAATATGTACACGGCTCAGAATATGGCCACTTACGTTGAAATAGTTAATATCATTATGTCAGTTCTTACAGCGTTTATCGCATGCGTAGGTGCTATTTCACTTATAGTCGGTGGTATCGGCGTTATGAATATTATGCTTGTATCGGTTACCGAACGAACGAGAGAGATCGGTATAAGAAAATCGCTCGGCGCAAAGACCAGTGTTATTACGCTTCAGTTCTTGACTGAGTCCGTAATTCTGTGCCTGATCGGTGGTGCCATAGGTATCACAATAGGAGTTGCAGGTGCATTTGCCGCCTGCTCGATTATTGATATTATGCCGAATATTACGATATGGCTTATTGTAATAGCACTTATGTTCTCGAGCGGCGTAGGTCTGTTTTTCGGAATTTATCCTGCAAGAAAAGCTGCACAGATGAGTCCTATTGACGCACTGAGAAGTGAATAATATATGATTACAATCCCTGCATACAAAGTTGTATGCAGGGGATTTTTTAGTTGCATATAAGGATATATTGTGTTAAAATTTAGTCAAGGTGAAGTTCATTATGGAAGATATAAAGCGCATAATTGAAAATTTTAATTTCAAAGGGAATTTAACTGAGTGTAAGGTTTTCGGCTCAGGTCATATTAATACTACCTACATTGCAACGTATACTGAGGAAGGAAAAATCCGCAAATATATTATCCAAAAGGTAAACACAAACGTCTTTAAAAATATTGACGAGCTAATGGATAACGTGTTTGCAGTTACCTCATTTCTCCGTGAAAGGATTAAAGCAAACGGCGGTGATCCGAACAGGGAGACACTCCACTATATTAAGACAATAGACGGAAATAAGTATTATAAGGCTGAAAGCGGCGACTGCTACCGTGCATACAGATTTGTTGACAACAGCAAAAGCTGTGACAGCGTTGACAGTGCAGAAATATTTGAAAAAAGCGGTATTGCCTTCGGGCGTTTTCAAAAGTATCTTTCAGACTTTCCTGCAAAGACACTTTATGAAACAATACCGAATTTCCACAATACAATCTGGAGATTTGAAAATGAATTTTTGCCTGCTGTTAAAAATGATTTGAAAAACAGAGCCGATGAGTGCAAAGAGGAAATTGACTTTGTTATTGCAAGGAAAAATGACTGCTCACGCCTTGTTGATTTGATTGAAAAGGGCGAGCTTCCTATTCGTGTAACTCATAATGATACCAAGCTCAATAACGTTATTTTTGACGAGGAAACGAATGACGCAATCTGCGTTATCGACCTTGATACAGTAATGCCGGGCCTTGCACTTTATGATTTCGGAGACTCGATCCGCTTTGGTGCAAATACGTGCGCTGAGGATGAGGAAGACACGTCAAAGGTGGCAATTAATCTTGAATATTTCAAGGCATATGCAAGGGGATTTCTAAGCGAAGCAGGGGAGAGCTTTAATCAGTGCGAGATTGATAATCTTGCTTTTTCAGCAAAGCTTATGACCCTTGAATGCGGTATGAGGTTTTTGACAGATTATCTTAACGGAGATACGTATTTTAAAACAAGCTATCCAAAGCATAACCTTGTCCGGGCAAAAAACCAGCTTGCACTTGTTAAGGATATGGAAAGCAAAATGGATAAAATGGAGAATATTATCAGAAATATCTGAAAACAGTAAAGACTTAGGATTCCTAAGTCTTTATTTTTTCTCTCAATACCCTTAACATCGCACAAAAAGTCAGGATTATCAAATGAATTTATGATAGAATATTTTTACAATCTCATAAGAGGAGGTGCACTATGAACTGGATCACAGGTGTTGAAACGGCGATTGAATATATTGAAAATAACCTTATGAATAAGCTCGATTATGAGGAAATTGCGGCACGTGCTTACTGCTCGAGTTATCACTTTCAGCGTATGTTTTCAGTCTTTGCAGGGTGCACCTTGGGTGAGTACATAAGAGCAAGACGAATGACCCTTGCAGGCGCAGAGCTAAAAGGCTCACGCATAAAAATACTTGACCTTGCGATAAAATACGGCTATGAAAATCCGGAGAGCTTTACGAGAGCCTTTACTAAATTTCACGGCATAACTCCCTCGCAGGCGAGAAAATCAAGCGCACAGCTTAAGTCCTTTTCACGACTGTCAAATTACGAGTCCGTCGAGGGCGGTAATTTCATAGATTACAGTGTAGTCCAGAGGGAAGAGCAGACTTTTTTCGGCTATAAAAGGCATTTCGAAGGCACTCCATACGGCGACGACAGGCGCAGACAGGAGCAGGATTTATTCCTGTCTACAAGGAATAAGCAGTGGATGCTAAAAGGGATTTCTGCCGTTTGCTCAGATAATTTCAATGACGCTATTGATTACTGTATAATAGATAACGTTGGTGATGACGGCTACGATTTTTATTATGCTCAGCCTGTCAGCAAGTCCTCTCAGCTTGATAAAGAGACGGCAAAGCAGTTTCCAATAAGCAAAATAACTTTGCCGAAGGTGACGTATGCCGTATTTAAAACAAAAAGTGAAACATACCCGACAGAAAGCTATATCAAATTATGTAAGCAGATTTTCTGCGAATGGCTGCCAAGCACGAATTATCAGCTTATGTCCACACCCGAGCTTGTTATATATCATTGGTATAACGACAGAAAGGAGGACAGGTATATAGAAATATATATCCCTGTCAGGCTTGAAAAATGAAAATTGCTGTTTTAGGCTATAGTGGTGCAGGTAAGTCAACCCTTGCAGGAATACTTGCACAGCACTATGATATACCTGTTTTGCATCTTGATACTGTTGCGTTTAAACCCGGATGGCAGAATAGGGATAAAGAAGAAAGAAAAGAAATAGTAAGTAATTTTATGAAAAATGAAAGCTGGGTAATTGACGGCAATTATAAAATCCTTTTCAGAGCTGATAGATTAGAGCGGGCAGACAAAATAATTATTCTCAGCTTTAACAGGTTTTTCTGCCTTAAATCTGTATTTAAACGTTATTTTATGTATAAGGGCAAAACAAGACCTGATATGGCTGACGGCTGTGATGAAAAAATTGATTTGGAATTCATCTTGTGGATACTCTATAGAGGCAGAACAAGAAAAATAAGAAAGGACTATAAAAATATCTGCAATCAGTACAAGTCAAAAACACTTTGGCTCACAAATCGCAAGCAGGTAAATGACTACATAAATTCTTTAAAATAACTCACATATATTTCAATAATTTAACCAACTCCTGTCAATAATATTGATGGGAGTTTTTTGTACATATTCATAACTAATTTTTGCAATTATTCTGTACATAAAAAAGTAAAGGAAGATATGTGTGCAGTATAACAAGGTGGAAATTTGCGGAATAAACACAAGTCAGCTCAAGGTGCTTAAAGAGGATGAAAAAATGGAGCTTCTCAAAAAAGCTCACGCAGGCGATAAAAAGGCACGAGAAGACCTTATTAACGGTAACCTCAGGCTTGTTCTGTCCGTCATTCAGCGTTTTGCAAACCGTGGGGAAAATATGGATGATTTGTTTCAGGTCGGCGTAATCGGCCTTATTAAGGCTGTTGACAACTTCAATATTGACCTCGATGTGAGATTCAGTACGTATGCTGTGCCAATGTGTATAGGCGAGATTCGCAGATTTTTGCGTGATAATAACTCTGTTCGCGTTTCACGCTCTATGAGGGATACTGCATACAGGGCAATGCAGGTCAAGGAAAGGCTGATAAACAAAAATCAAAAAGAGCCGTCTGTTGAGGAAATTGCCAAGGAGCTTGATATGGATAAGGCAGACGTAGTGCTTGCACTCGAGGCAATTGTTGACCCCGTTTCCCTCTATGAGCCTGTGTATTCCGACGGCGGTGATACAATATATGTAATGGATCAGATCGGCGACTCAAACACAGACAGCGACTGGATAGATGAAATGATGATTAAGGACGAGATTAGCCGCCTTGATGACAGAGAGCGTAATATTATGTATCTCAGATTTATGCAGGGCAAAACTCAGATGGAGGTTGCAAAGGAGGTTGGCATAAGCCAAGCTCAAGTCTCCCGCCTCGAAAAAAACGCCCTTAAGCGTATAAAAGGCAAATAAAAAAACACCACATTAGAGTTGTGTTGACAAAATAAAATTCATATGATAATATGAAAGCAGATGAGGAGCTTGCCGATAGACGGTTAGCCCCTGTGGTTAATTAAAAGAAGTAATCAACTTTGGGAGAGGCGATTACTTCTTTTTTATTGTAATTATGTAGCCTGTTGAAACAATAATAATTATTGCCATAATAACAAGATAATCCATAATTAACACCCCCCTTTACCCTTTGCAGGGGTGGGGTAAGATTTAACCGCCTACCGTGAATGGTAGTTTTCCTTATCCAAAATGATTATATATTAAATTGCAAATATTTGCCAATAATGCAAAAAAATAAAACCACTAACAAAGCTCTCTGTTAGTGGTTATTTGTTTATTTTCATATTTTCTGCATTGTCTTTTTACGTATAAAAAGGTACAAATAACGCATAAATTTTATTAAGATAAAAAAATAATTGTTAAAATTATCAATATAGTGTTGACTGAAGTTAAAAATTATTATACAATATGCACAAAGAAACTTTTTAAAGAAGGGAAAATTTATGGGGAATAGTTCAGAAAATATAAGAAATATTACAATTGTCGGTCACGCATCAAAGGGTAAAACAACTCTCTGCGAGGCGCTTTTGAATATTGCAGGAGCAACGGAAAGAATGGGTAAGGTCGGTGACGGCAACACCGTTTGCGACTTTGATGCTGAGGAAAAGAAGAGAAAAATCAGTATCAACAGTGCCGTTGCATCAATAAATTATAAGGGAAAATCAGTTAACTTCATTGACACACCGGGTCTCTTTGACTTTGCAATGGGCAGTGCTGAGGGTATTCGTGCCGCTGATACGGCAATTATCGTTACTTCCGCCCGTTCAGGCCTTGCAGTAGGCAGTGAAAAGGCATTCAAGAGTGCGGGCTCAAAGGGCATTGCACGTATCTTTGTTGCCAACAAAATGGACGATGAGCGTGCTGATTTTTACAAGTGCTTTAACGGCATAGCTGCTAAGTTCGGCTCACAGGTTTGTCCTATCGTTGTGCCAGTGCTGACAGAAGGCAAGGTGCGCTCATATTACAATATGATTGACGACAAAGCATATCTTTACGAAAATGGCTCTAAGAAAGAGGTAACCCCGGAGCCTGCAGATGTTCCGAGATTTGAGGCCATCAAGGCAGTATTTGCTGAGGCTGTTGCTTCAACCGATGAAGAGCTTATGGAGAAGTACTTTGAGGGCGAGGAGCTCACACGTGAGGAAAAAATTAAGGGCGTTAAGCTTGGCATAGCTGACGGCTCAATCATTCCTGTGTTTGCGCTTTCAGCTCTTACAGGAGTTGCCTGTGATATGCTGCTTGATTTTATCGCAGATGTTTGTCCTGCACCTTCTTCAGAATACGCGATTGACAGTAACGGCGAGCCTGTAGAGCTTATTGCAGACGAAAACGGTCCGCTTGCAGCAGTTTGCTTTAAGACGGTGTCCGATGCATTTATCGGAAAGCTCAATTTCTTTAAGGTTGTCAGCGGCAAGATTACTTCATCAACACCTGCCTACAATGCCGCAACGGGCAAGGAAGAGCGTATGGGCAAGATTATCAAGATGTTCGGCTCAAAGCAGCTTGATGCATCATCTCTTTCAGCAGGTGATATCGGTGCAGTAACAAAGCTTGGCGGCTTTTCGACAGGTGACACAATGTGTTCATCATCTAACGTAGTAAGACTTGATGGTGTTAATATTCCTACGCCTACATACAAATTGGCAATCAGCGCTGTTAAGAAGGGTGAGGAGGAAAAAATCGCATCAGGACTTATAAGACTGTGCGAGGAAGATCCGTCACTTAAATTCACCAATAATATTGAAACACATCAGCAGATTATAGCAGGTCTCGGCGAGCAGCAGCTTGAGGTTGCCGTGTCAAGGCTTAAGGATAAGTTCGGCGTTGAGGCAGTCCTTGCAACACCAAAGGTTGCTTACAGGGAAACGATTACAAAGAAGGTTTCCGCGCAGGGCAGACATAAAAAGCAGAGCGGCGGTCACGGTCAGTTTGGTGATGTATTCATTGAGTTTGAGCCGTATGATACAGAAAATCTTATCTTTGCCGAGAGAGTTGTCGGAGGTTCCGTTCCTAAAAACTTCTTCCCGGCTGTTGAAAAGGGACTAAACGAGTGTATGGAGTCTGGCGTTCTTGCAGGCTACAAAATGGTTGGCGTAAAGGCCACTCTTTATGACGGCTCGTATCACCCTGTTGATTCAAGCGAAATGAGCTTTAAGATGGCTGCAAGCCTTGCGTTTAAAGAGGGTATCAGCAACGCAATGCCTGTAATTCTTGAGCCTATTGTCACTCTCAGAGCAATCGTAAATGATGACGCAATGGGTGATATTATCGGCGATATCAATCGAAGACGAGGCAGAGTTCTCGGTATGACCCCGACATCAGACGGTAATCAGGAGATTATGGCTGAAGTGCCTGAAGCAGAGATGACGACTTTCTCAACATCAATGCGCCAGATTACACAGGGCAGAGGCTCGTTTACAACAGATTTTGCACGCTATGAAAGAGCACCTGAGCATATTGCTCAAAGGGTAATCTCTGAAGCAAAAGAATAAAAAACAAAGGTATCAGCGTTTTTCGCTGATACCTTTTTCTTGTAATGCAAAAAAGTATGTTGTATAATAAAAATGTTAAGGTAAAAACTTCTATATCTACGGAGGTGTTTTATGGCAAACGCTTTGACTAAGAAAAAGAAAATTGGCTATGCTTTCGGTATCTTTACCGAGTCATTAATCTATAATATGTTTTACACATATTATCTCACGTTTCTTATTGAAATTGTCGGCATAGCGCCAATGTACAGCTCAATTGTAATTTTTATTTCGATTGCGTGGGATGCGGTTACCGACCCGATTATCGGTAATTATACAGACCGTGGCGGTGTCGATAAACGCAAGGTTATGAAAGTTTCAATTCTACCTCTTGCGATTATATTCATCGTTGCATGGACTTCTATCGGCGCAGGTCTTACAAGCCAGACAGCTAAGATTTTGCTTTACACGGTAATATCAATGGCAATCTGGGTGTTCTACACAATGTACACTATCCCGTATTATGCCGTTGTTGCAGAGCTAACTGAGGACTACGATGAACGCACACAAATTCGCTCAACTGCTTCTCTTTTAAACGCAGGTGCAGTCGGTCTCGGCAACGTTCTTCCTGCTCTTGTGCCTACTGTTGCAATTCTTTTGGGCGAGCGCTTTGCAAGCAATTCTTATGCTGTTATTGCTGCTATAATCAGCATTTTGGCAGTTGCCCTCGGCTTTGTCTGTGTTAAATCACTTGGCGGAGTTTATACTCCAAAGCCTGTCAGCGCAAATGCAGGCGGTAATACACTTAAGGACACTATGCGTTCCTTCGGTCAGATACTTAAAATGAAGCCGGCAAAATTCTTTTTGATATTCGTATTTTTCTTCCTTACGGCATCATCAATGATACAGTCAAACCTCACGTATATGGTTGTGGACTGTATCGGTATGGACTATGATACAGGCATAGTTTACGTCATTATTTCTATGGTTGTTTCAATGGCTATTGTTGTGCCTATTGTCGAAAAGGTGGCTGAGAAAACCGACAGAAGAACAGCCTCAATAATCTTCCTCACAATTACTATGGCAGGTGAGATTATCAGCAAGTTAGTTGGTCTTGATGCCGAAATCGGCGGTTTTAAAATAATGTCAATCGTTTCTGCGGCAATTCTCGGTATAGGTATAGGTACGTTCTGGACGTTCTTTTACTCAATGGGATATGACCTTGTTGAGCTTGATGAGTTTAAAACCGGCGAACGCAGAGAGTCAATTATTACAGCACTTCCTCAGCTTATTCAGAAATTCGGCTCAGCCTTCGGTATCCTTTTGGCAGGTCAGCTTCTTTCAGCATACGGTTATGATTCCTCAAAGGATACGGCAGGCAAGGAGTCACTCATTACAGTTGTGACTGATCCGCATATCGTCGGCGGTATGGAGAATATTTCAACAGTTATCCCTGCGGCATTTTTGGCTGTTTCAATCCTTGCTCTTATCTTCTATCCGATGACAAGAAAGAATGTCGGCAAGCTGATGAACGCCCTTAACAAAAAGCGCGCAGGCGAGGAATACTCAACCGAAGGACTTGAAAAACTCCTGTAAAATATTTTTTGATAATTAATGCGGGAGGCTAATGGCCTCCCCTACGGACTTAAAGGAACATTATTGAAACATTGTAGGGGAGGATACCATCCTCCCGTAAAAATCCCCTTGTTTTCACAACAAGGGGATTTTTACTATCCTATCAAATCAGCTATTTTATATTTCTTAAAGCATATGTACGAGCTTGGTTGTGCTTCATACAGCACGCCGATATATTCATCATCAATCTGTGTCAGGCAGGAATATGCGAAAAATCCCTGATTGATTTCAACTTCAGAATACCAGTTGATACCAACCGTCTGCCCTTTGACACGCTTGAATTTTCCTATCGTGATTACGCCGTTTGCTCTTTTCTTTTCCGAAGCGTGAGAACAGAAAACGTAGTCGCCTATGCTGATAACACTCTTTTGGCATTTCGGCGCATAGATTCCCGTAGGCTTTGATTTAAACCAGTGCTTGCCGCTATCATGGGAAATTGACATCGGCGTTTTGCCGTATCTCTTTTGCCTGCCAAGGCCGAGAATCGTGCCGTCAGGCGCTTGCACTGCCTGCCACTCGTCAACGTTGCAGGCATATGGCTGCTGTGTCATTCTGTGCCATGTCTCACCATTATCAACGCTGTAGATTGAAACGTTTTCTTTTCTGTCAACGTAAAGGGGCATAATGATTCTGCCGTCCTGAGTTGTCAGCCCTACACCGGGAGCAACGCCTATAAAAACACCGTCGGTTTTTGTGAGAAATTGACCTGTGATATCAACAGGCTCTGACCACGTTTTGCCGTTGTCCGTGCTTCTGAACATAAACACGTAATTTCTCTTTGGCGCCTTAAGCGGTGCGCCGAAGGTGGTTACTGCATCAGCTTCATTTTTGCCTGTTTTTCCGTTTAAATAAATGTTACCGACATACTCGTCACCCTTGTAAAGTGAGCCTTTCCAGTCCGCAACTCTGTATTCTGTCTCGTTATAACGGTTATCAAGCACGACGCCGTTTTCAACAACTAAGTAAAATTTACCGTCACGGTCATAGATGACAGGGTACATTTTATTTTTGTACATTGAGTACGGAGTTTTCTTTTTGTCAAGTATACTTTTTTTATGTAAGCCTTTACATTCAGGGTAAAAGTCAACGATCATAACGACATCGCCGTTTGGTGCAATTGCCATACACGAATCAATGAAAAATGCAGAGGCGTAGCACTCGTCGGTTATCCTCGTTTCTCTTGCAGGAGGAGCAGCAATCGTCTGAATGTCGGACCACGTTTCTCCGCCGTCGTCACTTGTGCGTACAGCAAGCTCAATAAATCCCCAGTCAGCACCGCTTGTCTGCTTGTCAATAACGGCAATAAGTGTGTCGCCTGCTTTGATTAAGCTTGGAATACGAAAGGCTGATCCGCCGTTTGATTCATTGCTTTTTTCAGTAAGCTCTTTTGGCAGATAACGCTCACTGTTTCCGCAAAAAATTACTTTTTCATTATCCATAATTTCAACTCCGGTTATTTTCTTGATTTAATATTAGCATAAACTGGAATTTTTTAAAAGACTATTTTCTCAAAACACTTGAAAAAAAGAGGGTAAAAATGTACAATAAAAATGAAATATTTTGAAAAGGAGGAACAAAAATGCTCTGGACACTTAAAAAATGCTGGTATCGTGTTTACCAAAGAGTTTTTAAGGTTGCAATGTGCTTTATGGATTGGTCTGAGCCACATCTTCTTGAAGGTGCCGGCAGCATACTCGAACTCCCTGGGTTCATTAAGGGCAAAGGTATCAACAAGGTATTAGTTGTTACTGATAAAGGCCTTATGGGTCTTCATCTTCTCGACCCTATGTTTGAGAAGCTTGAAGAGGTTGGTGTTGAGTATGTTGTATATGACGGCGTACAGCCTAACCCGACAATTCCCAACATTGAGGAATGTAAGGATATGTACGTTAAAAACGGCTGTGAAGGTATTATCGCTTTCGGCGGCGGCTCACCTATGGACTGTGCAAAGGCAGCAGGTGCAAGAGTTGTTAAGCCTAACCAGACAGTACGCAGTATGCGTGGTCAGTTAAAGGTACATAAAAAGCTCCCACCATTCTTTGCAGTGCCGACAACAGCAGGTACCGGCTCTGAAACTACGGTTGCCGCAGTTGTTACCGACCCTGAAACTCACGAGAAGAACGCTATTAACGATACGTGTCTTCGTCCTAAGTATGCGGTGCTCGACCCTACACTTACAGTCGGTCTGCCGCCACATATTACTTCAACAACTGGTATGGATGCACTCACTCACGCAGTTGAGGCCTATATCGGTAAGAGTAATACCAAGGACACTATTCGTGAGGCTGAACAGGCAACAAAGCTCATTTTTGATAATATCGAAACAGCATATAACGATGGCAAGAATTTAGAGGCGAGAGGCAATATGCTCAAGGGCTCATACCTTGCAGGACGTGCATTTACACACGCTTATGTAGGCTACGTTCACGCGATTGCCCATAATCTCGGCGGCCTTTACGGCACACCTCACGGTCTTGCCAATGCCGTAATTCTTCCGTACGTGCTTGATTACTATGCAGATGCCGCTTATCCTCAGCTTGCAAAGCTTGCTGATATAGTTGGTATCGGCAATAATCTTGACACTGCAGGAAAGGGCAAAGCATTTATTGATGCAATCAGAACACTTAATAAGAATATGAATATTCCTGAAAAGTTTGATTTCATCAAAGAGGAGGATATTCCGCTTCTTGTTAAGCGTGCTCTTAAGGAGGGTAACCCTCTTTATCCTGTGCCAAAGATTATGGATGCTAAGGACTGCGAGGCAGTCATCCGTTCATTTATGGCATAACTCATTAAATTATATTCTATCGGCACTGAACTTAGTTCAGTGCCGTAATTTTTTATTACAAAATTGTAAATCATAATTTAATCGTATTTTATTGATATATATATTTATATATGCTATAATGACTATGAATTATAGTATACAATACTTTCAAAGGAGGAATTATTTTGAAAGAAGCAAAAGCAATGGCATATGTGAATATGTACGGCGTGCTTGCAACTCTTGAAAATCTATGTGAAATAGATAAAGAGGCTAAGGCAATTTGTGAGGCTATCAAAAAGCCTGTATCACTCTGCTTTGACGTAAGTGACGGTCCCTGCTGTACTTTCCATTTTTCAAAGAACGGCTGTACAATGAGTGAGGGCAGCTACGGCTGTACCTGTAAAATGAACTTCTCATCACCTGAAAAGTTCAATGCTCTTATTGACGACAGCAAGCCGGGTATGCCTGTTAAGAATATACCTCAGGTTTTGTCCTTCCTGCTCGGTCCGTTTACTAAGCTGACTGACAGGCTCACAAAGCTTTTGATGCCGAGTGATGAGGATATGAAGGACAGGGCATTTTTCGAGGAGTCAACGATTCTTACTTTCTATACAATTTCAGGTGCACTTTCGGCGCTTGCAAATTCCGATTCCATTTCAATGCAGTCTGCTCTTTACACGGTAGACGGCGACGTTCAGATGGGTATTACAGACGTTTGCTATTCAACACTTCGTGTACGCAATCACCATTTTGAAACGATTAAGGAAAAGCCTGACACTCCAAGAGCAATTATGGAGTTTAAGACTATCGACCTTGCTTACGGTCTTTTCACAGGCACTGCTTCAACTGTTGCAGAGCTCTGCGCCGGCAATATCTATTTGTCAGGTATGATTTCAATGGTAGACAATATCAACCGTATTCTTGACAGAGTTGCTGTCTACTTAGGCTAAGGAGGAAAGTGAAATGAGTAAATTTCCTGAATATACACACGAAAAAAGCGCCGAGTGGTTTCAAAGAGCGTTAAACGCAATTCCGTCAGGCGTGTACGGACATCTTGGTCCGTCAGAGGGATTATTCCTCCCAATCACAAAGTGGCCTTTGATGTCACAGAAAGCAAAGGGTACATATTTCTGGGATGTTGACGGCAACAAGTATCTTGACTTTATGTGTGCCTACGGTCCAAACGTTCTCGGCTATTGTGATGACGAGGTTGACGCAGCGGCTATGGAGCAGCTAAAAATCGGAAACTGCACAACGTCACCGTCATACAAAATGGTTGAATGTGCCGAGCTTTTGAAGGACACCGTTGCTATGGCCGACTGGGCATTCTTTATGAAAAACGGCTCAGATGCAACAACCTTCAGCGTTATGTGTGCTCGTGCTCAGACAGGCAAGAAAAAGATGATGTTCTTTAAGGGATATTATCACGGCGATTTCCAGTGGGCACAGAAGATTGACTATCCCGGTATTCTTCCGGAAGAGGTTGCAAACAATATCGTAGTTCCTTGGTTTGATCTTGACGCTATGCAGGAGGCTTATGACGCTTGCGGCGGCGACGTAGCAGGTCTTATCGCTCAGCCGTATGACCACGGCAACTTCAAGGATAATGAATGTGCAACGAAAGAGCAGTGGGCAAAGGTACGCAAATTCTGTGACGATCATGGTATGGTACTCATTTTTGATGACGTTCGTACAGGTTTCAGGCTTGATATTGCAGGCTCTGACCACTATTACGGAATTAAGGCAGACCTTATCTGTTTTTGTAAAGCACTTGCAAACGGCTACAATATGTCAGCAGTTTGCGGTCAGGAACATATGAAAACTGCCGCTTCATCAGTAGTTTATACAGGTTCATACTGGATGAGTGCAGAGCCTTTTGCCGCTTGTCTTGCTTGTATACCAAAGATGAAAAGGCTTGATATTCCGACTATGTTCAGAGAAAAGGGAACAGCTCTTACTAACGGCTTTAAGGCAGCTGCAAAAGAGCACGGCTTTGACCTTGTTGTTTCCGGCGAGCCTGCACTCTTCTATCTCAGAATAGCTAACGATGACAGCCTTATGCTTCATCAGGAGTGGATTGCCGAGTGCGTTTCAAGGGGACTTTTCCTTGCATCACACCACAATCACTTTATCAATGCGGCTGTTACAGATGAGGATATTAAGCTTGCAATTGAAATTGCTGAGGATGCCTTTGGTGTTGTTGCTTCAAGGCATCAGGAATTAGGCTTCAAATAAACGATAATTTTATATATTAAGGGGGAAATTTTATGCCAGCTGATTACAAGCCTTTTGATAAGGCAGAATGGCTGCGCCTTGAAAAAAAGGCTGACGAATTGAGAAGACTTACAATCCAGACATCTGTCTGGGGCGGTTCAGGTCATCTCGGCGGTGCTATGAGTGCAATGGACGCTATGACAATTCTCTATCACCGATTTATGAAACTTGACGTTAATAATCCTGATATGGAGGACAGAGATCGCTTTGTTCTTTCTAAGGGTCACGCTGCTGTAGGCTATGCGCCTGTGCTCTGTGATTACGGCTTTATGCCTATTGACGAGCTGAAAATCTTTAACCTCACAGGTGCAAAAATCGGTATGCACCTTGACTGTAATAAGGTTAAAGGAACTGACTGCTCAACAGGCTCACTCGGTCACGGTATTTCTCTTGCTGTCGGCTTTGCGCTTGCAGGCAGAGTAAAGGGTATTGACTATATGAACTACGTTATTACAGGTGACGGCGAGCTTAACGAAGGCTCAAACTGGGAGGCTGCAATGAGTGCTGCTCAGTTCAAGCTCTCAAACGTAGTTGTTCTTGCCGACGTCAACAAGTGTATGATTGACGGACGTGTTGATGACGAGATGAAGGTTGAGCCGCTTGATAAAAAGTTTGAGGCATTCGGCTTTAACGTAATCCGTGTTGACGGTCATAATATGAAGGAACTCAACGATGCTATTGAAGCCGCTATTGAAAATCATCGAAACGGCGGCGACAAGCCAACGGCAATCGTTATGGATACCTTTAAGGGTGAGGGCGTTGACTTTATGAAGGATAATTACTTATGGCACTACGGCTCACTCGACGAGGAAATGGTTAAAAAGGCTTATGCAAGCCTTGATGCTTGTTACAAAGAACGCTGTGAGCGTGCTGAAAAGGAGGCGTAAACTATGGGCGGAATGACATATACAATGACTGATACCACTAAGCTTTCAACAGCTGAGTGCTACGGTATTGCACTTTGTGAGCTCGGTGAGGAGCATAAGGACGTTGTTGCCCTTACAGCCGACCTTGCCAAGTCAACAAAAATCGGTATGTTCGGTGAGCATTTTCCGGACAGATTCTTCAACGTAGGTATCGCTGAGCAGAACCTTTTCGGCGTTGCAGCAGGTATGGCAAAGAACGGCCTTGTTCCGTTTGCTTCTACTTTCGCTATCTTTACGGCGGCTCGTTCTCTTGACCAGATTCATACAGACATCTGCTATCAGAACGTTCCTGTTAAAATTATTGCTACCCACGCAGGTACTTCCT
>JAFLSA010000049.1 GCA_022511185.1 Eubacterium sp. | reverse complement strand
TCACACCCTTACTGTGGTCTGTATGCTCGTGGGTGATAAAAACAGCGTCAATGCGCTCAGGGTCAATGCCGATATCAAGAAGTGCGTTTTCACACCTCTTAGCAGACACACCTATGTCAACCAAAAAATTGTGACCCTTTGAGGAAATCAATATTGAATTACCGCTGCTGCCTGAAAAGAGCTGACAAACCTTTGACATAATAATCTCCCATAACACTAACAAAAAAGCGTATCAATACGATACGCTTTTATTTTTTAACCTGCAGTTTCTACAACGGAATCAGCCTCGCTGATCTCAACACGTCTGATGTCCGCACCGAGCATGCCGAATTTTTCAACCACGTCTTCATATCCTCTGTCAATATACTGGATATCCTCAACCGTTGTCTCACCGTTTGCTACGAGACCTGCGATAATCATCGCCGCCCCTGCACGAAGGTCGGTAGCTTTAACATTAACACCTGTCAACTTATCAATGCCTTCGATAACGGCAATTTTACCGTCAACCTGAATATTAGCACCCATTCTCAAAAGCTGTCCAACGTACTGAAAACGGTTGTCCCATACACTCTCGGAAAGAATACTCGTGCCCTTTGCTACTGAAAGAAGGACAGCCATCTGTGGCTGCATATCTGTCGGAAAACCGGGATGCGGCATAGTTTTAACGTTACACTTTGTAAGCGGCTTAAAGCGTGTTACACGCACTGCATCGTCATACTCGATAATCTCTGCGCCTGATTCCTCAAGCTTTGCGCTGATTGACTCAAGATGCTTTGGAATAACGTTTTTAACAAGAACGTCACCGCCACAGGTTGCAGCGGCCACCATATATGTGCCTGCCTCAATCTGATCGGGAATGATTGAATAGGTACAGCCGTGGAGTTTTTCAACTCCGCGGATTTTGATAACGTCTGTGCCTGCACCGCGAACGTCTGCGCCCATTGAGTTTAAGAAATTTGCAAGGTCAACTATATGAGGCTCTTTAGCCGCATTTTCAATAATAGTAAGACCTCTTGCCAGAACAGCGGCAAGCATAACGTTCATCGTTGCACCGACAGAAACATTATCCATATATATTGATGCGCCGACAAGCTTGTCTGCATTTGCGCATACCATACCGTCAATCGTTTCAACCTTTGCTCCGAGCATTTTAAAACCCTTGATATGCAAATCAATAGGTCTTACGCCGAAGTTACAGCCACCCGGCATAGCAACCTCTGCCTTCTTAAATCTGCCGAGCATTATGCCGATCAAATAATAGCTTGCTCTGAAATGAGAAGTAAGGTCATAAGGCACAGGCCGGCAGGTCACTGAGCGTGAATCAATTTCAATTGTATTTTTATTAATCATCTTAATTCCTGCGCCCATACGGTCAAGAATCTGAATGATAAAACTTATGTCGCTGATATTTGGAATGTTCTCTATACGAACTACATCATCACAAAGAAGGGCTGCCGGAATAATTGCAACAGCTGCATTCTTGGCACCGCTTATACTTACCTCTCCAAAAAGCTCACGGCCACCGTTAATGACAAAATTTTCCAAGTACAGTTCACCTCTTTCAACAGGTCTCTGATTATATAAAAAAGCTGATAGTTATAATGTTTGTAATTATGTGCATTTTAAGCATTCACATTATATCAAAAAATAATTCCAAAATAAATCATATATATAACATTTTATCCAAAATGTAACTACTTTAAATTGTGTTAAAAAGATAGATTTTTGTCAAATGTTATACAATATATTGTGTATAGACTTTTATATTTTGATTTCTCCCAAAATATAGTATGTCTAAATGGTAACAAAAGAGTAACACACTGTAACAGAATTGTCAAGTATATTATAAGTATTTTTTGTCAATTTATAACTAAGAAAATATAGTTAGATAGTCGCCTTTTGATTGTCAAATCTTCCGCCTGTGAGGATTGCATCTATGGCAAAAATCAGCTTTTTCATATCGGTATTCTTTTTCATAACCCTGCTTGGAATTGAAACGACGGATATAACGAGCTTGTAGTAGTCATCATCTCTGCTGTACTTTGTGATACTGCCGTCAAATGCCGAAAGCATAATTTCATCCGCAAAGGAAAGCAGCTTTTTATCTTTAAATTTTTGGGCAAGTGATTTGTCGATACCCTTTGCGAGTCCTAAATGCTTTAATTTTTTATATAATTTTCCAACGTCAGCCGTTCTGATGAATTTGAAAAGGGGCAAAATTATACCCGAATATTTTGAAAGCTTCTTGCCATTTAGCTGAAGTGCTGTCAGCCTGTCTGCAAGCTCCTGCTTATTCGGTGAGGATAAGAGCCTGTGGGTTAGAGCAAGTGCGTGCTCCTTTAAAAATTCCTGTGCATCAATTTCCTTTCCGTCAAGAGTGAATTTTTCAAGATGAGAAACCTCATAGCTGAGGGTTAAATCATCATTCACGGTAACACTTACAATCGGTGCAGGGTAGCCGACAAGCGAGCCGACGTTTACCTCCGTTATAACATTTCCCTTTCCCGACTTAAAATCGGTGGTGTTTTGTATATGCGAATGGCCGACGAACATATAACGCAGTCCCGCATCTGCAAGGCGTGAGGCAACGTATTCCCTGTTTGCAACACACGTACCGCCGCCTGTAATAAGCGGACTTATGTGAGGGGTGAGCAGATGATGTTCCATGCCGATAATGAGGCAGTTATCCTCACTTGCCTTTTTTATCTGTTCTTCAATCCAGTCAAAATGCTCGTCCGTGAAGCCTGCGTGATTGTCTGCGTTTTTATCGTCATTGAGTGCAAGAAGCCTAACGTTATCGGAAAGCTGTACAACGTACGAGCAGGTACCGATATGCGTAATAAATTTGCTGATTGCGTCATTCGGGCCGAAATCCTTATAAAATTCCGGCAGCTCATTACTCGGCATAACCTCAACATCGTGAGTGACAGTATTGCCACTGAAACGTCTCGGATTTTGATCACAGCACCAATCATGTGTTGCGGTAATAAGGTATACCCTCTTTTTTTCCCTCAGCTTATAGAGCTTTTCACGAAATTCAATATGAGAAACCATTTCACCGTCATTTGTAACGTCGCCTGCAATCATTACGGCATCGGTGTCGGAATTTGCAATTTTTTCAAAAGCGGCATCAAGAATTTCCGACGTTTCTCCAAGACATTTCTGATCTGAGCCTGAGCGCAGATTGTACTGCCTGCCTGTAATTCCCAGCGTTTTGCTGTAATAATGCGTATCTGCAATAAATGTCAATTTAGTCATTTTAGTCTCCTATTTAATTTGCTCAATCTTATCTCCTGTTACAAAGAACACGTGGTCTGCAATATCCATCATTGCCTTATCGTTCATTGAGTCTGTGTAAAAATTTTCAATATGAGCATTCGGGAAAACCTCATTAAAAATTTTTACCTTATTTTCCAGAAAGCAAAGGCGCTTAAACTTACCTGTTTTTTTATCTATTGACGAGCCGACATAATTTTTTATGCCCATTCTTTTCATAATTTCATCAAGTATGAAATCAGTCGTGCCTGATACGATAATGTCATCTTCACGCCTAACTTTTTCATACCACGGCTTGATTTTATGCTCGTTCTCGTCCCAGAATTTTTTCACGTATTCCTCAACGTTATCAGCTTTAACGTAATACCCTTCAAGAAATCCTGCGTATGCCTTGATTGCTTCTTCTACCGTAAAAAGATGAAGGGTGTCCTTAAAGTAGATATAAAAGAGCTTTGGCACATATTTCCATATGCGCGGGTCTGTTTTTATGTAATACATTATGAAATCTACAAGCGTTTCACCGTCATAGATTGTGTTGTCAAAATCAAAAACGTTCACAGCTGACCTCCATCTTTTTTCTTTGATTTTATCATATGCTATATGCTTTTTCAATCTTGACAACGATATGAAAAAAATATATATTAGAATAAGTATAACTTAAAATAAGTGTGCTTAATCAATATATGTTTTGGTAAAGGTTTATGAACACAAAAGATTTCATTAAAACGGATATAGTAATCGTAGGCAGCGGTGTTGCTGGCTTATTCTGTGCGCTCTGTCTTCCGAGTGATAAGGACGTACTTGTTATCACCAAAGAGGATTTAAAGGAATGCGACTCGTATCTTGCACAGGGCGGAGTCTGCGTTTTAAAGGATATAAATGACTTTGACTGCTATTTTGAGGACACAATGAAGGCAGGTCATTATGAAAATAATCCCGAATCCGTCAGAGTTATGATTAAGTCCTCAACCGATATTATCAAAACGCTTGTTAGTTTGGGTGTAAAGTTTGATACTGACGAGGACGGCGATTTTGACTACACGCGTGAGGGCGCTCACAGACAAAGCAGAATCCTGCACCACAAGGACGAAACAGGTAAAGAAATCACGGCAACGCTTTTAAAAATTGCTAAAAAAAGAAAGAATATCACCTTCGTTACCCAGACAACGATGATTGATTTTATAGAAAAAAATAACGTATGCCAGGGCATTGTGTGCGAGGATGAATACGATGAAATGGGTGCAATAATCGCAAGGGATATTATTCTTGCTACCGGCGGAATCGGCGGACTGTTTTTGAATTCAACAAATTATCCGCACATCACAGGCGATTCCTTTGCCCTTTCTCTGAAGCATAACGTAGAGCTTCAGGATATGAACTATATTCAGATTCACCCCACAACGCTTTACAGCAAGAAAAAAGGCAGACGCTTTTTAATCAGCGAAAGCGTGCGTGGTGAAGGTGCTGTCCTGCTCAATGAAAACGGCGAGAGATTTACTGACGAGCTTCAGCCTCGTGACGTGGTAACAAACGCAATCGTTGAGGAAATGGCAAAATTCAATACCGATCACGTATATATCACACTTCCGACTATGACAAGTGAAGAGGCGGCTGAAAGATTCCCTAACATATATGAGGCTTGTATGGACGAGGGCTACGATATAACGAAGGATATGGTGCCCGTCACTCCGGCACAGCATTATATGATGGGCGGAGTTAAGACTGACATCAACGGCAAAACGTCTATGGAGCATCTTTTCGCCGTGGGTGAAACTGCCTGCAACGGTGTTCACGGCAAAAACAGGCTTGCATCAAACTCACTTTTAGAGAGCCTTGTTTTTGCAAAAAGAGCGGCAATACTTATTGCAGAGGACAATAGTGAAAAGCCTGTTGATTTACCAACGCTTGACTTAAAATCATATCCCCCAAAAGCCGTGAGAGAAAAGGAATTTAAAAAACTGATTATGGATGAAATCAAAGGAAAGGACCGTGAGTTTTATGATAAATGGTGTAACGATGAAAATTAACGTTGATGATTATATCCTCAACACACTTAAAGAAGATATAACCTCAGAGGACGTATCGACAAATGCCGTTATGCCGAATGATAAGCAAGGTAAGGCTGACCTTATCTGCAAGCAGGACGGAATAATCTGCGGTCTTGATATTTTCAAACGAACCTTTGAGCTTCTTGACAGCACAAGCCATTTTGAACCAAATTTCAAGGACGGCGACAGAGTGAAAAGCGGCGACCTTCTCGGCATTATTTACGGAGATATAAAGGCTATTTTAAGCGGTGAAAGAACTGCGCTTAATTATCTTCAGAGAATGAGCGGTATCGCAACTCTTACAAGGGAATATGTTGACGAGCTTGAGGGGTATTCAACCACACTGCTCGATACAAGAAAAACAACACCTAATATGCGCCCGTTTGAAAAATACGCAGTTACCGTCGGAGGTGCGACAAATCACAGATATAACCTCTCAGACGGTGTGCTCTTAAAAGACAACCACATCGGTGCGGCAGGCTCAATTACTAAGGCAATTCAAATGGCAAAGGCATATGCACCGTTTGTACGCAAAATTGAAATTGAGACAGAAACGCTTGAGCAGGTTAAAGAGGCTCTTGACGCAGGCGCAGATATCATTATGCTTGACAATATGGATAATGACACGATGAAAAAGGCTGTTCAAATGATTGACGGCAAAGCGCAGACGGAATGCTCGGGCAACGTCACAAGGGCAAGGCTTAAGGAAATTGCCGAAATCGGCGTTGACTTCGTATCTGTCGGCGCACTCACACACTCTGCACCGATAATGGACGTTAGCCTCAAAAACCTGACACCGATTGAATAAAAAACAACAACAAAGCGTCGGACGTAAAGTCCGACGCTTTTGCTATAAATTAATAATTTTCTGCTTTGATTTTGAAATAGGCTTTTGGGTGTTTACAGACGGGACACTGATTCGGTGCTTCCTTGCCGATAATGATATTACCGCAGTTTGAGCATATCCAGATTTTATCCTCATCCCTGCTGAACACAAGGCCGCCCTTGACGTTTTCAAGAAGCTTTCTGAATCGCTCCTCGTGTGACTTTTCAATTTTTCCTACTGCGTCAAACAGCGTGGCAATTTCATCAAAGCCCTCTTCCCTTGCCTCTTGGGCAAAGGTTTCGTACATCTGTGTCCACTCAAAATTTTCACCGTTTACAGCATCCTCTAAATTCGTGGCAGTATCTGCAAGCTGTCCTCCGTTAAGATACTTAAACCAGATTTCTGCGTGCTCGCGCTCGTTTTTTGCAGTTTCCCTGAAGATTTCCGCAATCTGGACAAAGCCGTCCTTTTCCGCCTTATCGGCATAATATGTGTACTTGTTTCTTGCCTGGCTCTCGCCTGCAAAGGCTGCCATCAGGTTTGCCTGTGTTTTTGTAGACTGTAAATTTTTCAAAAAGACCTCTCCTTTTGAGCATCAAAAACGACGCTCTTATAATCCAAGTCTTTTTATTTTTGACACAATTTCCACAAATATACACCACAGTGCCTGAAAAATTACAATATTTACTGCGCCGAGCTGTTCGATACCTCCCATTATTCCCAAAAGCATCGCCACACCAAAGCCGAGCGCGCATCCAAATGAAATCAGAACACTCAGCAATTTTCTCGTATCCTCAATATTTTCCGCACCGCTCATTGCCGATACAAAGCCGAGTGCGCTTCCGTCGTGAACAACGTACGCCGGTGACTTTTCAACGCACATATCGGAATACTTTTCAAATGCTCTGCCGTTTGAGGAATTCATAACACGGACAAAGCCGTCGGGAAGTGAGAAAAGCTCGGCAATACTTTCCTCATTAATAAACGGATCTGAGCTTTTTACGAGTATTGTCATACCGCTTTTTTCAAGCTTTCTGAGCGCTCTTTTAAGTGACGGGTCGGCATTATATGACACAACGAACATCGCCATAACCTTGCCTGTAACTGCAAGGTAAAGTATTTTTCTGCCCTTACGTTTATACTTTGTCTCGTACTCTTCTCTCGGAACCTGAACGCCGTGATGAATAAGCAGGTCTCTTGTGCCGACAAGAATTTTCTTTCTGTATATCCACGCAGACGTACCGAGCCTGTCCTCATAAACAACGCCGTCAACATCAGGCAAAATCGTCTGTTTGCCGATAACAACATCGTCAAAAACGTAGGAAAGCGGACTTTTCGTTTTCATAATAACGGCGGCTGTTTTTAAAATAACGTCATCAGCCTTTGCGCCGTTAAAGGTTTTAATGCCGTGAATTTCACAGCTATTTGGTCCGAACAAATCCTGTGCCTCAATAACGATAGCATTCGTGTTATCAACAACCTTTGCGCCCTCGAAGCCGTTAATCATAGCGCCGCTGTTTTTCAGCGTTTTTGATATGCCTAAAAGTGCACTGTTTGTGTTAAACAGAGATATGCACGGAACTGAAATACACATACCGCAAACTGCAAAATTAAGCCCTATATGCCAGTTATTATTTATTATTGAAAAGACGGCAAACAAAATCACGTTGAGCCCGAGCATAACCATACCGGTTATTTTTGCAATCTTATCCGCAGGCTCGTCACTACAGCCGATATCAAGGAATTTCGTTGGGAAATCCGTCTTTATGCTTGTTTTAAGACTTGGCTCACCCGTCAGTATTCCACGGCTGATTATAGTTGCATCAACTGCATTTACGATATCCTCAACTGTATGTGTTTCCTCCTGACCTGTTAAAAATTCAAAATTTTCAATCAGGCGTGAGATTAAAAAGATTTTTCCGATACTGCTTAAAAACAGAGCAAATGCTGCCGCAAGCGGATAAATATTTCCCGAATCGTTATATACATTGCTGTTTACAAGCATAAGTACAGTATGCGCTAAAACAACTAAACTCACAATCGCAATCGGAAAATCACTGTTGATACCGTTTTTCAGCTTAAAGCCGTGGATAATCGTTTTGAAATTGATTATGAGTATAACTGCGTATAAAACAGTCAAAGCAGTAAAATACGCCGTGTAATCAAGTAAAAATGACGGCATATATGCGCTGTCCTTAAAGAAGGTTAAAAGACCAAGCAAAAGCGAAAGCACAAAGGTAAGAATTGCAGTTAAAGATACTGATGACTTTGAAGCAAACAATTTCTCCATAAAGGATGTTTTTTCGTCATCATTCTCATACTCGCCTTTGAGCGCTTTTCTCGTGCCTGCTTCCGAGTCCATCTCGTCGGGACTGAACAGGCGGAATTTGTTGACCTTTTCCCTGCGTCTTTCCTTAAGCTGTTTTTCCGCAACCTCTTCGTCGATTTTAGCAACCTCCTCGGTCACGTCCTCAAAGCCGGCAAGAACAATCTGCTCACCCTCGTCACTGCTGTACTGCTCGTCAGGCTTTATGTGGCTTACGGGAGATATCTTTGTGTGCTCAAGCTCGTCAACCGCAACGATGGTAGGCAGTTCCTCAAGATCTGACGTTTTATCAAACCTTGATTTGCTCCTGATCGTCGCAGGTCTTTCGATAATCTCAGGCGGACGTCTTGAATAAAGCGGTTCGTCGGACTGACTGCTGAAAAAGCTCTTTTTCTTTTTAATATCGCCCACGTTTTCAATAACGCCTGTTTTTTCTGCGACGGTCACCGGTCTCGTCTTCTGGTCAACAACTCTTGTTTTTCCATCGTTATCTGAGGCAGCTTTTTTAACAGCATCATTGTCAACAACAGCAGTTTTTTGCGTTTGACCGCTTGGCTTTGACACAGGCTTTTTCTCAACAACTATATTTTCAGGCTCAACCTTTGGCACCTCGATAGGCTTTTCAGTCATCTCCCGTGCGCTTGAATCAATATCCTTCATCGTTGACTGAGCAGTTTTAATCGTCTTTTTTCTGATTTCCTCTGCTTGCTTGAGGATCTCCTCTATTGATAAACTTTCACTCATTTTTCATCACTCACAGTCCAAGTCTTTGTTTTGTCACTTCGTACATAATAATGCCTGCTGCTACTGAGGCGTTAAGAGAATTAACCTTACCACACATTGGAAGGCTAACGGTTACGTCACATCTTTCCTTGACAAGCCTGCCTACACCGCTCCCCTCATTTCCGATAACTAATGCACAGCCGCCTGAAAAATCAGTTTTGCACCACGGCTGCCCATCCATATCGGCACAGTAAACCCAGATATTTTTCTTTTTAAGCTCGTCAATCGTTGAGGCAAGATTGCTGACTCTCGCAACTCTCATATATTCAAGTGCACCGCAGGAGGTCTTCGCAACTATAAAATTGAGACCCACGTTTCGCCGTTTCGGAATAATTATTCCGTGAGCACCGCACGCCTCAGCACTTCTGATGATAGCGCCCAAATTATGGCTGTCCTCAATTTCATCACAGATAATGATAAACGGCTTTTCGTCTTTGCTTTTTGCATATTCTAAAATCTCGTCAACCGTTGAATAGCTGTGGGCAGGAACATTCGCCGCAACTCCCTGATGATTTGCATTACCACACATAAAATCAAGCTTTTTCCTGTCAACATTTTTAATGACAATTCCTTTTTCCTTGCATAGTGCAATAATACGATTTATCGAGCCTTCACGTTCGCCCTTGGCAATAAGGATATTTTCAACCTCGCGTCCGCTTTTCAAAAGCTCTAAAACCGCATTCCTGCCAATAATTAAATTATCATTAGTTATATTCTCATCCTTTGGCATATTTTGTATCTCCATACATTTATTCATAATAATTATAACATTATATAGTAATATAATCAACTACAAGAAAAAATTTACTATAAAAATAAGCAGGCAAGTAATTTTGCCTGCTTGGTGATTTTATAATCTGACCGGAATGTTATTTTCATTCAGATATTTTTTAAGTTCAGGAACAGGTAATTCGTTAAAATGAAACAGACTTGCCGCCAATACTGCATCTGCCTTGCCTGCCGTAAATGCATCATAAAAATGCTCTGCCTTTCCTGCACCGCCGGAGGCAATAACAGGTATGCCCACGTTTTCACTGACTGTTCGGGTAAGCTCAATGTCATAGCCTGTTTTCTGACCATCCTGATCCATTGAGGTAAGCAGTATTTCGCCTGCTCCTCTCTGCTCGGCCTCGACAGCCCATTTGACCGCATCAATGCCTGTGGGGATACGTCCGCCGTTGAGGTAAACCTCCCAACCTCTGTTTGAAGTTCTCTTGGCATCAATGGCGCAGACAACGCACTGAGCACCGAATTTGTATGATGCTTCATTGATTAAATCAGGATTTCTCACTGCTGCTGAATTGACGGAAATTTTATCGGCACCTGCACGCAGAAGCTCCCTAAAATCATCAACTGTTTTGATTCCACCGCCAACTGTAAAAGGGATAAATACCGTCTCGGCTACTCGTGTCACGATGTCAACCATTGTGCTTCTGCCCTCGTGGGTTGCTGTTATGTCGAGCAGTACAAGTTCGTCTGCACCCTGCCTGTCATATGCCGCCGCACATTCTACAGGATCGCCGGCGTCCCTTAAATCAACAAACGATACGCCCTTGACAACTCTGCCGTTTTTTACGTCAAGACAGGGTATAATTCTCTTTGCGTACATAATCAGCCCTCCCTCAAAAAGTTTTCAAGGATTTTTAATCCTGCTTTACTGCTCTTTTCAGGGTGAAACTGAGTGGCGCAAAGCTTACCCTTTTGCACGGCACATTCAATGCTAACACCGTATTCTGTTGTAGCGGCGACAACGTCTTCGTCAGCACCCTTGAGATAAAATGAATGCACAAAGTAAAAATAACTGTCATCATCTATGCCGTCAAAAATACCGTCCTTCTGCCTGAGCTTAATGGAATTCCAGCCCATATGCGGTACTTTAAGGTCGTTGTTTTTAGGAATCTCAACAATTCTGCCTTTAAGCAGACCGAGACCCTTTACACCTTCACTCTCCTCACTGCTTTCAAACAAAAGCTGAAGTCCGAGACAGATACCTAAAAACGGCTTGCCGCAGGTCGTCGCCTCCTTAACAGTATCAACAAGTCCCCTTTCTTCCATAGAGTGCATAGCATCTCCGAATGAGCCAACTCCGGGAAGAATAACGTGTGAGGCAGACAGAATTTTATCCCTGTCCTGTGTAATTTCACTTTCAGCGCCGAGATAATCAAGTGCCTTTTTTACACTCGAAAGATTCCCTGCGCCGTAATCAATAATTGCTACCATAATTTTCTCCGTAATTTGTAATGAATGTATTTTATCACAAATATCTTTCACTTTCAACACATTGACAAATTACATATGAAATGGTAAAATCATCAGGCAATAAATAAAATATACGGAGACGTATCGAAGTGGTCATAACGGGGCTGACTCGAAATCAGTTAGGGA
>JAFLSA010000048.1 GCA_022511185.1 Eubacterium sp. | reverse complement strand
TTAGATTTACAGCTTTTCGCTCATAAGAAAGGTATGGGTTCTACAAAGAACGGCCGTGACTCAGAGTCAAAGCGTCTTGGCGCTAAGAGAGCTGACGGACAGTTTGTTCTTGCAGGCAATATCCTTTACCGCCAGAGAGGAACACATATCCATCCTGGTAACAACGTAGGTATCGGCAAGGATGACACTCTCTTTGCTCTTATTGACGGTACAGTTAAGTTTGAAAGAATGGGTAAGGACAGAAAAAAGGTTTCTGTTTATCCTGTTGAGCAGTAATAAAGCATAGTATTCCCCTGCGGATTTCCGCAGGGGATTTTTAATGACCGGAGAGAATTATGGGAATATTTAGTAAGAAAACTAAGAATGTGTATAATGCTGAAAAGAAAAACAAGATGATCAACTTCGAGCATCTTAATAAGAATTACTGCAAAATGGGGCAGACTGTTTTAGTCGGTGATTCGATAACGGAGATACTTAATCACACAGAGCTTTATGCAGAATATGTTAAGGAAAATAATAAATGTGTATATAACAGGGGCATAAGCGGAGATACGAGCAACAGACTTTTAGAGCGTTTTGAGAAAAATGTGCTTAATCTAAAGCCGTCAAATATCGTGCTCCTTATCGGAATAAACGATTTTAACAGCGGTTTGACGATGGACGAAACTGTTAGTAATATTGATAAAATGCTCAGTCTTATTTCAGAAAACTGCAGTGGTGCAAACGTTGTTTTGCAGGCAGTTTATCCTGTCAACGAGAAAATGCGCAGGTATAATAAAGGCTTGAACAAAAAGGTAAAAATACTTAATGTTAGGCTGAAAGAACTTGCAAAAACACACGGCGTAGTATATCTTGACTTAACAGATTTGCTTTCAGACGAAAACGGAAATCTGAAGGAAAAATATACATATGACGGACTTCACCCGACAGTTTTCGGCTATGAGGTTGTGGTTGAAAAAGTTATTCCGCTGCTTAAATAAAATTATTTCCAAAAAATTACATTATGAGTAATTATTTCTTGCATTGCAGGTAAAAATAATATATAATTGTAACGGCAAAAATTATATTGTATAAAAATTATATTTTATAGAGAGGTAAATTTAATGGACGCTTTGAACAAAAAAACGATTGAAGACATTGACGTAAAGGGCAAAAAGGTTCTTGCTCGCTGTGATTTCAATGTTCCGCTTAAGGACGGCGAAATTACAAATGATAAGAGAATCGTAGCTGCTCTTCCAACAATTAAGTATCTTATGGAGAACGGTGCAAGGGTTATCCTTTGCTCACATCTCGGCAGACCTAAGGGCGAATACAAGCCTGAGTTCAGCCTTGCTCCTGTGGCAAAAAAGCTTTCAGAGTATCTTGGTGTTGAGGTTAAGCTCGCTGAGGATGAGAACGTAGTAGGCGAAAATGCAAAGGCTATGGCTTCTGAGCTTAAAGACGGCGAGGTAATGCTCCTTGAAAACGTACGTTACAGAAAAGAGGAGACAAAGAACGAGGAGAACTTCTCAAAAGAGCTTGCTTCTCTTGCTGATATCTTTGTAAACGATGCTTTCGGCACAGCCCACAGAGCTCACTGTTCAACAACAGGTGTTGCATCATATCTTCCTGCTGTTTGCGGATATCTTATCCAAAAGGAAATCAAGTTTATGGGCGGCGCACTTGCTGATCCTAAGAGACCTCTTGTTGCAATTCTCGGCGGTGCTAAGGTATCAGACAAAATCGGCGTAATTTCAAACCTTATTGAAAAGTGCGACACAATCATTATCGGTGGCGGTATGGCTTATACCTTTATGAAATATCTCGGCCACAGCATCGGCGATTCTCTTCTTGAGGCTGACTGGGTTGAAAAAGCAGGCGAGATGATGAAGGCTGCTGAGGAAAAGGGCGTTAAATTCCTTATTCCTGTTGATAACAGAGTTGGTAAGGAGTATGACGAAAATACAGAGCATATGGTTGTAAACAGCGACGAAATTCCTGACGGCTGGATGGGTCTTGATATCGGTCCTAAGACTGAGGGTATATTCGCAGACGCAATCAAGGGTGCAGGCACAGTAATCTGGAACGGCCCTATGGGTGTATCTGAGTGGGAGAATTTTGCATCAGGTACAATTACAGTTGCAAAGGCTGTTGCTGAGTCAGGTGCTATTTCAGTAATCGGCGGCGGCGATTCAGTTGCTGCTGTTACAAAGCTCGGCTTTGCTGACAAGATGAGTCATATTTCAACAGGCGGCGGCGCATCACTTGAATTCCTTGAGGGTAAAGACCTTCCGGGTATTTGCGCACTTGCTGATAAAGACTAATAATATTAAAGAGGTATATATAAAATGAACAAAGCTTTAAGAAAAGCTGTTATTGCCGGTAACTGGAAGATGAACAACACACCGGTTCAGACAACAGCACTTATCAATGAAATGAAACCACTCGTTGCAGATGCAGATTGTGACGTAGTTATCTGCGCACCTTTCGTTGACCTTCAGGCAGCTCTTGATGCCGCTGAGGGCTCAAACATCAAAATCGGTGCTGAAAACTGCCACTGGGCTGAAAGCGGTGCATTTACTGCTGAGGTATCTGCTCCAATGCTTAAGGCAATGGGTGTTCCTTACGTTATTATCGGTCACAGCGAGAGAAGACAGTATTTCGGTGAAACTGATGAGACTGTAAACAAGAGAGTACGTGCTGCTCTTGACAGCGGCTTAACTGTTATCCTCTGCGTTGGTGAGGTTCTCGAGCAGAGAGAGCAGGGCGTTACATTCGAGGTTGTTGGTATGCAGACGAAGATTGCTCTTCAGGGCGTAAGCGCAGATGAGCTTAAGAACGTTATCATTGCATATGAGCCTGTATGGGCTATCGGCACAGGCAAGACTGCTACTGCTGATCAGGCTGACGAGGTAAACGGCTATATCCGCAAGGTTATTGCAGAGCTTTACGGCAAGGAGGCTGCTGACGCATTTGTTGTTCAGTACGGCGGTTCAATGAATGCTAAGAACGCTGACGAGCTTCTTTCAAAGGAGAATGTTGACGGCGGTCTTATCGGCGGTGCATCTCTTAAGGCTGAGGACTTTTCAATCATTGTTAAGGCTGCAAGCAAATAAATATTAACATAAGGTGGGTGGGTTATTCCCACCCATTTAAACTATGGAGGGAATATAGATGAAAAAGCCAGTTGTGCTTTGTATTATGGATGGATTTGGCAAGAATTCATCTGATTACGGCAATGCTGTTGCCGCTGCAAATAAAGTGAATCTTGATAAAATAATGGCTGAAAATCCGTACACTTATATCGGTGCATCGGGTATGGATGTCGGTCTGCCTGACGGACAGATGGGTAACTCTGAAGTTGGTCATACAAATATCGGTGCCGGCAGAATCGTTTATCAGGAGCTTACAAGAATCACTAAGTCAATTAACGACGGAGATTTCTTTGAGAATGAGGCAATGAAAGCCGCTGTTCAGAATGCTATCGATAACGGTTCGTCACTTCACCTTATGGGTCTTATGAGTGACGGCGGTGTTCACTCTCACAATTCTCATATCTGGGCAATCGTAGAGCTTGCTAAAAGAATGGGACTTGACAAGGTTTATCTTCACTGCATTATGGACGGACGTGACGTTCCGCCGACAAGCGGTAAGGATTTTGTTGCTGAGGCAATTGATAAGCTTAATGAAATCGGCGTTGGTAAGGTTGCAACAGTCATCGGCAGATACTACGCTATGGACAGAGATAATAACTGGGATAGAGTTAAAAGAGCATATGATGCGCTTGTATTCGGTGAGGGCATCAAGGTATCAGACCCTGTTAAAGCTATCGAGGAATCGTATGAAAAGGTTGACGCTGACGGAAAAAACGTAACAGACGAGTTTATCGAGCCGACTGTATGCCTTGAAAATGAGGGCAGAATTGGCAAAAACGACAGCGTTGTATTCTTCAACTTCCGTCCTGACAGAGCAAGGGAAATCACAAGAACATTTGTTGACGATGATTTCAAGGGCTTTGAGCGTGACAGATTCCCGCTTACTTACGTTTGTATGACGCAGTATGATGCAACGATGCCGAACGTTCTTGTTGCATTTAAGCCGCAGAGCCTTGAGAATACTCTCGGCGAGTATCTTGCAAATAACAATATGACTCAGCTTAGAATTGCTGAAACAGAAAAATATGCTCACGTAACCTTCTTCTTCAACGGAGGTGTTGAAGCAGTCAACAAGGGTGAGGACAGAATTCTTATTCCGTCACCAAAGGTTGCGACGTACGACCTTAAGCCTGAGATGAGTGCATATGAGGTTTCCGAAAAGCTTGACGAGGCTGTTCTTTCGGGTAAATATGACGTTATTATCGTCAACTTTGCTAACTGTGATATGGTTGGTCATACGGGTATTTTTGACGCAGCTGTTGCAGCAGTTGAGGCTGTTGATAAGTGCGTCGGCTCTCTTTATGAGGCTGTTAAGAAAATGAACGGTTGTCTGTTTATTACCGCCGACCACGGTAACGCTGATCAGATGAAAGAGGCTGACGGCTCACCGTTTACGGCACATACAACGAATCCCGTTCCGTTTGTTGCCGCAAATTGCGGTGAAGGTGTAGAACTTCGTGAAGGCGGCAGACTTTGTGACATTGCACCGACAATGCTCAGAATGCTTGACCTTCCGCAACCGAAGGAAATGACCGGCGAATCTCTTATTAAATAATGTAAGAAGAGCCGAAATATGTGTCGGATCCTTCTGTTGACAATTTTTGTAAGTTGTATTAAGATAAAATCAACAATTTAATTTAAAGGAGTATATATTATGGCAAAGACAAGCAAGTACGCAGGCACACAGACTGAAAAGAATTTAGAGGCTGCTTTTGCAGGCGAGTCACAGGCAAGAAACAAGTATACATACTTTGCATCAGTGGCTAAGAAAGAGGGCTATGAGCAGATCTCCGCTTTATTCCTCAAGACGGCTGACAATGAAAAAGAGCACGCTAAGATGTGGTTCAAGGAATTAAACGGTCTTGGCGATACTGCTGAAAATCTTTCTGCAGCAGCAGACGGTGAAAATTACGAGTGGACAGATATGTATGACGAGTTTGCTAAGACAGCAGAGGCAGAGGGCTTCCCTGAGCTTGCAGCAAAGTTCCGCTTAGTAGCTGCTATTGAAAAGCATCACGAGGAGCGTTACCGTGCACTTCTTAAGAACGTTGAAACTGCACAGGTATTTGAAAAGAGTGAGGTTAAGGTTTGGGAATGCCGTAACTGCGGTCACATTATCGTAGGTACAAAGGCACCTGAAATTTGCCCGACCTGTAATCATCCTCAAAGCTACTTTGAACTCAGCGCAGAGAACTATTAATAAAAAACAAAAGCACTTGCAGTTTACAAAACTGCAAGTGCTTTTTCCTTTTATAATTGTTGCTTTTTTCTCATTTTTCTCCAGTTATAAAAGCCATACATATCGTTAATAAAAAATATTACAAAGCAGATAATCATCGGCAGAAATGCTGTGTTATCAATAGTTGCCATTATCCAAAGAATAATCAGCACAATATCGTTGCAGGCGTATGCCACTGCATAGTACGGTGAACGTAGCAGCATAAGAGCAGATGCCGAAAAACTGGTTGCAATTGATATTGTGCTAATAATAAGATTTGCATTTTTAAAATATTTGAGAATAAAGTAAAATGCAATAGTGACAAGTATTGTGAGTATGATTAAAACGGTGATTTTACCACCCGTCATGCGTGCAATTTTTACTTCGTTTTTACCTTTATCATATGGGTGCATAATCCAAGATACGACGCAAGCAAGTGCAATTGGTGCCGTCATTCCGAGATACGTAATCATTTCGCCAAAATATCTGAACTTAAATGAAATTATGGCATAAAAAATGCTGAATAAAACCGTAAGTATCTGTCCGAGTACGTCTCCCTTTGCAACGAATATGAGTGCGGTGACACCGATAAGTGACGCAATGATTGTCAGCACATCACGCTGTGCTCCTGCTATAAATGACACTATTATAACAACAGCAGACGTCAGCCATAGTATCAACTCAAATTTTGATAAATTTTTAAATGATATTATAAAATTCATTTTTCTCTCCCGGTTAAATAAAAAGGCATCCATATTACACATCTTCTAAGACCTAACGATGTATAAATGAATGCCTGGCTACCCGGTGGCAGCATATATTTTATTTTGTAAATATAATATCGGATAAAAATAATATTGTCAATTCTTTTTGCTATTAACAAGCTCTAAGGATTCTTTGCCTGTCATATGGTCAATATTAAGCTCAAGCACACAAGTTACTTTAAATAACGTGTTGATTTCTTTTTCAATGCCTTCATCATTATTTGGTGAATATTTTTTTGCAAGTGTTTCAAGAATATTTCTTTTTTGGGCAGGGTCTTCAATAATTTTGATTCTGCCAAAGACTATAGCACTTCTGTAAAAAGTCGTAATTTTTTCAGGCACGATATCATCTTTATCTACTATACAAAAAGATACCTTGCTGTTTCGCTTAACTGCGTCGAGCTTGTGACCTGTCACAGCACAGTGAAAATATATTTTGCCGTTTGTATATACGTAGCTCATCGGCACGGCATACGGATAATCATCATCACCGCTGCAGGCAAGCGTTCCCGATGTGTTTCTTTTTAAAATTTCTATTGTTTCTTCTTCGGGTAAAAGCTGCTTTTTCCTTCTCAATTCTCTGAATGACATAATATTCTACCTCATATATTAAAATAATTTCGTATTTATTCTAACATTGATGATAAATTTTTTAAAGAGTTTATGCCAAATTTTGTATGATTTTTAGAACAATATACACTAATTGTATAAATATACAGAAAAATTTGACAATGCTTTTCAATGTTGCTATAATTCACTCAATCAAGATTTATGAATATAATAAATCCTGATATCTGTTAATTAAATTTGGGAGGGAATCATTATGACTTATTCAGAAAAAGTTTTAAATGATTTAAAAATCAAAAATCCGGATCAGCCTGAATTTATACAGGCTGCAACAGAGGTACTTGAGGCATTGGCTCCTGTAGTTGACAATGACCCTAAGTATCAGAAAACAGGCTTGCTTGAAAGACTTGTTGAGCCTGAAAGACAGATTATGTTCCGTATTCCTTGGGTTGATGACAACGGAAACGTACACGTAAATCGCGGCTACCGTGTGCAGTTCAACTCAGCTATCGGTCCATACAAGGGTGGTCTCAGACTTCATCCAAGCGTAAACCTCAGCATAATCAAGTTCCTTGGCTTTGAGCAGATTTTCAAGAACAGTCTTACCGGTCTTCCTATCGGCGGTGCTAAGGGTGGCTCTGACTTTGACCCTAAGGGCAAGAGCGATATGGAGGTTATGCGTTTTTGTCAGGCATTTATGAACGAGCTTTATAAGTACGTTGGTGCTGACGAGGACGTACCTGCAGGTGATATCGGTACCGGTGCTCGTGAGGTTGGTTATCTTTACGGTCAGTTCAAAAAGCTCACAAACCGTTCAGAAGGCGTACTTACAGGTAAGGGCTTAAGCTTCGGCGGTTCACTTGCAAGAACAGAGGCTACAGGCTACGGTCTTGTTTATATCACAGAGGAATTACTTAAGGATCACGGCAAGAATATCTCCGGCGCAAGAGTTGCTGTATCAGGCTCAGGTAACGTTGCTATCTATGCAATGGAGAAGGCTATTCAGCTTGGCGCAAAGGTTATCTCCTGCTCAGATTCAACAGGCTATATCATTGACGAAAACGGTATTGACGTTGAGGCTGTTAAGCAGATTAAAGAGGTAGAGCGTAAGAGAATTAAGGCTTATCTTGAAACTCATCCGGATGCAACATACGGCGAGGGCTCAATCTGGGATAACGTAACTTGTGAGGTTGCTCTTCCTTGCGCTACTCAGAACGAAATTAATAAGGAGCAGGCTGAAAGACTTGCTGACACAGGCTGTTATGCAGTATGCGAAGGCGCTAATATGCCTACAGATGCAGACGCAACTCAGGTATTCCTTGACAGGAACGTTCTCTTCATTCCAGGCAAGGCATCAAATGCAGGCGGTGTTGCTACATCTGCTCTTGAAATGGGTCAGAACTCTATCCGTTCAAGCTGGAGCTTCGATGAGGTTGATGCTAAGCTTAAGGGCATTATGATCAACATTTACTATCAGATGAAGGAAGCTTGCGAGAAGTATGACGCAGTTGACAACTTTGTTGTCGGTTCAAATATTGCCGGCTTTATGAAGGTTGCTGACGCTATGATGGCTCAGGGTATCGTATAATTAAAACAACATATTTATTAAGTACCTGTCTTTTGGCAGGTACTTTTTTGTTTTAATAAAACAAATATTTTTGCATAAAACGAAAGCCTTATGGCAATAATGCTTGTGAGGTGTTATTTTTATGGCAACAAAAGACAAACCAAATAATAAAAATTTAAGAGCGTTATTTTCAGTGATCTGCCTTTGCATCATTGCACTTGGGCTTATAGTTTATTTTTCAACTCAGAGTACGAATAATACACTCGTAAATGAGCCGACAACTGTAAAGCAGACTCAGACAACTGAAGTGCAAAAAAGGGTAACTATAAAAGAAACTACTACACAGCAGGCAACTGAAAAAGAAAGCAGTACCACTACAAAAAAAGCTACCACCACAACGGAAAAAGCAACGATGCAGGTAGGGGATACGAATACCCCTTACAAATCATTTTATAAATACCCCTGTGAGGAAACGGCAATTGCAGGCTACAGTGAGGAGCTTGTAAAGAATGAGACAATGGGTGATTACCGTTCTCATACGGCAGTTGACTTTAAATGCGCAATGGGCGGCAAGGTGAGCGCAATCAATGACGGCCTTGTGCTGTCCGTTACGAAGGATAATCTTTTAGGCAGGGTTATTGAGATTGACCACGGCGGAAAGCTTGTTGCAAGATATTGCGGACTTGAAACGGTCAATGTTTCTGAGGGTGATTACGTCACGATAGGGCAAACCTTAGGTACGCTCGGCGTAGTTCCGTTTGAGCTTAACAGCGAAAGTCATCTTCATTTTGAAACGCTTGTTGACGGAAAGTCTGTCAATCCCCTTGACGTTATGGCAAAAAGTGAATAGATTTATGTGTGGAAAGTTTACAGTAACATCATTGAAACATTGTAGTGGGAGGATATTATCCTCCCGCTTTTTACATACAGCCAACTTGTCATTGATTTTTTATAATGTTATAATGTAAAAAAGATGACAGGAGGCAAATATGAAAAATCTTACGTTTGACGATATAAACAATGCACAGTTTAAGCTGTATAAAAATAATCCTGTTATCCGTAATTTCGGGGGCAGCTTTAATGCCGCTGACCCGTCAGTGCTTACACCCGAACAGTCGCACGACGGGCTCTGGCATCTGTTTTGCCATACCTTTTTCGGAGTGTACAGACTTGACAGTGAAAACGGAGTGGACTTTAAGCTCGTTAAAAAAATTGTCCCCCGTGCAATGAGACCGAATATAAATTATATTGACGGCAGATATTACCTGTTTTATGAGAAAACAAAAACGCTTTTAGGCAACGCATTGAGCCTTGTTGGCGGGAAGTGGAAATCGGAAATTTATGTTACGGAATCTGACGACCTTGACAAATGGACACCGCCACGAAAGATTATAGGCAAGACACGTGACTTTGAAGCCGACAGCAGAGGACAGTCGATATCAAACCCATTTTTAATTAAAACAGGTGATTCATACCGCCTTTACTATTCCTGCGGACAGACGTTTATCAAGGATTGCGGTTTTTGCGAGCCGACGTATATAAGCTATGCCGAAAGCTCAGATATAGCAGACGAATATATTTCCAGAAAAGAACCGATTATCAGTCCCGACAAAAGCAATCCGTATCTGAATCTCTGCTCAGGGTGTATAAAGGTTTACCGACTTTCCGACTGCTATATCGGTCTGCAAAACGGAATTTTTGAAAATAAAGGCAAGAGTCATTCTGCGATTATGCTTCTTCGCTCGGAAGACGGAATAAAATTTGATTTTGTAAAGGTACTTCTTACACCGCAAATGTGCGGCAGTAATGACTGGATGGCACAGTATGTTTACGCCTGCCACCTTACATATTATGAAAATAAGCTAAGGCTTTATTTCAACGCCCGTAACACATCAAACATTCTTAAAGGCAGGGAATGTATAGGCATCTACGAGGCTGAACTCAAAGAAAAAGAATAATAAAAAACTGTCTCAGACAAGAAAGTCTGAGACAGTTTTTTATACTATTAAATTACATCATATAGCTCAAATAACCAAACATTACTGTTGATAAAAATACAAACAAAATAATTGCCAATATCCACAGTGCAATAGGCAGTACGATACCGACTATGCAAAGATTTTTAGCCTTTTTCCTTTTAAGCTCGCTTTCAAATCTGTATTGGTTTGAAAGTGGAATTTCATTAATTTTGCTAAGTCCAATACAGCCGAGCACGATACCGATAATCGGAATAAACAGGCCGGCTATAATTGCAATGATACCAAATGTCCTTACCTCCTCAAGCTTTGAACTTATCATATATTCATAAGCCTCGGGTGTATACTGGGGAAAATGTTGATTTGGCTGCTGATAGGTCTGTTGATTATTATCTTGAGAATTGAACGCTTGCTGAGTATAAGGCTTGTTTACTGCCTCGCCGCAATGCTCGCAATAATACACCTCATCAGGAATTTCACGACCGCATTTAATACAATACATATTAATCACTCTTTTCATTTATTATTAGTTATATTTTATCAAATGCTTTGAAAGTAGTCAATATAGCAAAAAGCTGAATAATTCACCATAAAAAAATTTATTTTGCCTTTTTTGGTAAGAATTATAGCTTGATTTAACTATAAATCGTCCTACACACGCCATTAGTGTAGGACGATTTTTTGTTCTGCAAATATCGGTAGAGGGTGCTTACCCTAAAGGAGATGATTAATTGTCACGCAGAAAAAAGGTAACTCAAAGGGATGTGATTGAAGGCTTAAGGCGCCTTGCCTTTGGTGATATTCAGGATGCGATTACGCTTCTTTTTGAGTCGGAGGAAAACATACTTTCAGTTTTGCCAACGCTTGATTTATTCAACGTAAGCGAAATAAAAAAGCAAAAGGGTGGAGGTATGGAAATCAAATTTTTTGACAGGATAAAGGCTCTTGAAAAGCTCAGAGAGGTTATAGGCTCTGATGATAAGCAGACAGCAGTTTCATTTTACGATGCGCTTGAAAAAAGTGCTCAAAGCGTGAGGGCAGAGGGTGAGGAGTACACGTATGAGTAGCTTCGTTCCCTTTTCAAAAAAGCAACTTTCTGTTTTGAATTGGTGGTGCAAAAACAGCAGTTTGAGCAGTAAAAACGGCATAATCTGCGACGGTGCTGTCAGAAGCGGAAAAACGCTTTGTATGAGTCTTTCCTTCATCTGCTGGGCGTTTTACACTTTCAGCGATACGTCCTTTGCACTGTGCGGAAAGACTATTGCTTCTCTGAGACGGAATGTAATAACGCCGCTTTTACCTGTGCTGAGTGAATTAGGCTTTAGCTGTGACTTTAAAATCAGCAGAAATTATCTGGAAATATCAAGGGAAAATCTTGTAAACCGATTTTATCTTTTCGGCGGAAGAGATGAGTCCTCGGCAGCGTTGATTCAGGGTATGACGCTTGGCGGAGTGCTTTTTGATGAGGTTGCACTTATGCCGCGCTCATTTGTTGAACAGGCGCT
>JAFLSA010000047.1 GCA_022511185.1 Eubacterium sp. | reverse complement strand
AGGGCGTTGACGTTTCAATCACAGGTAACTCAACTAACCCGACACGTTTCCAGCATCTTGTTGCCGGCACGTATAAGAAGTGGGCTCTTGAAAACGGCAAGACTTACTTCTCAGTAGCATCAGGCGGCGGCACAGGCCGTACACTTCATCCTGATAATATGGCTGCAGGTCCTGCTTCATACGGTCTTACAGACTCAATGGGCAGAATGCACGGCGACGCTCAGTTTGCAGGTTCATCTTCAGTACCTGCTCACGTTGAGATGATGGGTCTTATCGGTATGGGTAACAACCCAATGGTAGGCGCAACAGTAGCCTGCGCAGTTGCAGTTGAAGAAGCTGTAAAATAATTAATAAAACCATTAAGGCTTAGGACTTATTCATTGTCCTAAGCCTTTTTTCTTGACTTTATTTGATAAAACAGAGTATATTTATGACAGTAAGAGTTATGTTGTTAAGAGGTGGTTAACCGTGTCAAAAAAGAAGAAGAAGAAAAAGAAGAAATCGGCAGAGAGGACGGTTAAGTCACAAAAAGAGGATTATATTTTACTCTGTACGCTGATATTTATGATAGCATTTAAGCTCTTATATGATTGGTTATTAGAGCTTATAATGCTAAAGGCATATTCACCTTATTATTTTGCAAGTACAAAATCATCTTCTTATATAATTTTACCGTTTTTATTTATTGTATTTTTTGCAGTTGCATTATACATTTTACCTGATAGAAAAATTTCAAACAAAAAATATATAAGTATTACATCTGTTATTCTGTCAATTACTTTAGCTCTAACTATAATTTTCAGTAGCAATGTTTGGGTGTTTAATGAAAATTCAATTTCATACAATACACTTTTTCAAAAAGACAAGGTGGTTTATACATATGATGATATTGATTCAGCAGAGCTTTATTATGAGACGTGGTATGGTGTCAAGGGAATGAGTAGTGCTCATTTGATATATAATTTGAATATGAATGACGACAAAGAAATTGAGATTGATATCCCTCAATCATTTTACAAAGATAATAATAAATTGTTTCAGTTTGATAATATGATTTCGGATAAAAGAAAAGTAATTGGTGAATATGTACCTTTTGATAACAAAAGTGATAAATTTAATGAATATTATCAATCTCTATTTAAAAACAGCTGATTATAATTTTGTTAAATTGACAATTATTCCCTGTTAAGATATACTATAATTGTTACAGGAGGGATGATTATGCGTGAAAAAATAACTACGGGTAAAATCTACTGCTTAACGGCTGTTGCAATTATTCTCGGCTCATACATAATTCAAAGAATTCTTCACATTACACTTGATATAACGAGAGAATTTGCAATTATCGAGGCAATCGTTTTCACTGTTGCAACCGTAATCGTATTCTTCCTTGTGACAAAATCTAAGGAGACTTTTTACGGAATACTTACGGCGATATTCGGGCTCAGAATGATGCCGCCTGATATCAGCAGTCTTGCAAAGCTCAGCCCTGAGGCAAATATCGTATATTTTATTGTGCAGAAATTTTCACTTCTTATTTTCGCCGTTGCTATACTGTGGCTCTATGAACAGCAGGAAAAGCCAAAACAGCTTAAAGCCGTACCCATCCTTTGCACGATACTTGTTGTCCCGTTTTTTATGGACGTTCAGGGTGAAATTTCAGTGTACATAAATTCAATTGCAAACGGAAATTTGATTTACAGCTATTTCACAGGCTTTATTTTCTACTCACTTTCGATGATAATTTTACTGTTCGTCGCAACAAGGTCAAATCAGCAGGGTGCAAAGCTGATTATTGATTTTCAGTTTGTTGCACTGCTGCTTAATTTCGGCAGGCGTATCTGTGCAGTCGTAATTAATCTTGCTCAGGGTAATCATATCAGCAGGAGCTATTACTGCTGGATAGCTATATACATTTTCTTCTTTATAGCTTTTTACGTGCTTAGAAAAAAGAATACAACAAAAATGTTGACACATTAAATAATTAGTGCTAACATAATTACATAATAACTTTAGGAGGTTTGCATTATGGCAGACGAAAATAACAATCAGTATTACACACCACAACAGGACAATCAACAACCTTATCCTCCACAAGGATACAATCAGCCGCCACAGGAGGAAAAGGCAAGCGTAGGACTTGCTATTCTTTCTTTCATCATTCCGATTGTCGGCTTGATTTTATTCCTTACAAAGAAGAACGACAGACCAAAGACTGCAAAGGCTTGCGGAATTTGCGCATTAGTATCCTTTATTCTTGGCATTGTTTCATCTATTATAATGAATTTTGCATCAGCAGCTCTGTTCAGTTCAGCTCTTGATGAATATGAAAACTATGGTGATTCATCATATGTTGATGAATATGATGAATATGATTTTAATGAATTCTTTAATTCAGAAAATGCTGAATAATAAATAAACCATATTAAAACAAAAGCGACTACTTGTTGAGTAGTCGCTTTTATTTTAATTTAACGGTGAGGATTCTTTTTTATTCGGTGTGTTTACCTGCACTGTGTTTTTGTTAAGTCTCATAATCGGAATCATCAGACCCGGCATACCGGTAAATGATGTGACTGTATTTACAATCTGCCTTACGAACGGGAAAAGCTGGTCAAATGACGTTGTGTGGATATCAGGCTTTTCATCCTCTGCACCGTAGGTGAATTCTGCCACCATTTCAATTTTAATCTCAAACGGATTGAGGTCGGCATCCATTATCCTAAGCTCCATCATACCAACGCAGGTTTTGTTGTCGTTCAAATAGTTGACATTGTACTTCAGCTGATTTTGCAGCTTGAGCTGAGTTCCGTTCTTTACCTTGTTTTCAATTTCAAGTTTATTTACCTTATAGCCCTTAAGCTCTACCATAATTACACCTCCGTTAATTTAACATTATTAAATTTAAAGTCCTCAACGCTTGGGTCAACTGCGTGTCCACTGAAACGGACAAGCTCAAGATTTTCAACATTCTCCGCATCAATAGCGTGCTTGTAGCTGTCGCAAACATTGCCCCAGCGTGTTTTTGTCTTTTCAATTCTGACATTCTTTGCATATCTGATGAAGAACGCAGAGTTGTTATATTCCTCTACGCCCCAGTCAAGACAAGGGCGAAGGTCGTAAAAACCGCACCTCCATTTGCTCGTTTTAGTAAGCTCTATACGGCAGTTTTCAAACGTAACGTCTTCAATAATATTGTCGGCGTTGCCATGAATAAGCACACCGTTTTCGCCCTTAGTCGTAACGTTGAAAAAGCGGATATTCTTAATCGTGCCGCTCTTAGTATTCTCGTCACGGTTGAAAGTAGTCATAACAATCGGCTCAGCCGTGCCCCACCAGTCAGGGCAGAAACGTCGGGTTTCAATAATAATATTCTGATACGTCACATTTTCAACACAGCCGCCGTCACGAATCTGGATTGAAAGTCCTCTGTTTGATTTACTGATAACGCAATTTGAAACGATAACATTTCTGAAATCACCCACGCCCTCAGTGCCTATTTTAATTGCCGCTGAGGTTGAAACGAGCGTACAGCCGTCTACGACGATATTCTCGCATGGGCCATATTCAGCGTTGCCCTTAGACGCTTTAAGACAAATACAGTCATCAGCGCAGGTAACGTGACAGCCGAGAATTCTTACGTTAGAGCAGTGGTCTGGGTCGATACCGTCACTGTTTGCAACGTCAAGGTCATTTAAAATTCTGATTCTGTCAATAAGTACGTCGTTACAGCCTGCCGGATGAAGTGTCCAGAAAGGTGCATCAATTACAGTGAAATCCTTAAAGGTTATATGATTGCTTTTTTCAATATATATAACCGTCGGGCGTGGATAAAAATCGCCCGTTACGTAGTACTGATCCTTACGCTGAACGAATGCGTGGCCGTTTGCATCAATCGTTCCCTCACCGCTTATTGTGCAGTTGTCAGCCTCATAGCCGTAGATGAATACAAAGCTCGGCTTGCCTGTAACAGGGTTGCCGATAAGCGCTGTCTTGGGGTCGTTTATCAGCTTGTTAGGTCTGATATATCCGTCAATATTCCCCGTTGCTTTGATCGTTGCGCCCTTCTGAATATGAAGATCAACGTTCGCCCTGAGCCTGATTGACTCTGAATAGAAAATATGACCGCTTGTCAAAACAACCTGACCGCCGCCGTTTTTGGCGCAGTCGTCGATTGCGTGCTGAATTGCAAAGGCATCATTTGTAACGCCGTCACCCTTTGCGCCGTACTGCATTACGTTATAAATTTTCATATGTTCAACCTCGTAAATTATCCTATTGAATATATCATAGCATAAAAAATATGGCTTTACAACCGAAATAATAACTAAAAATTACGGGTACAGGCTGGTAAGAGTTAAACAATAATTACATTGACATTATTTGTACCTTATAATATAATTAATAAAGGGCAGAAGCCTTATTTTTCTTTAATAAAACAGGAGATTAAATCAATGGTAAGAGCAATTGTAGGCGCAAACTGGGGTGACGAGGGTAAAGGCAAAATCACCGATATGTTTGCCGGACAAAGTGACATTGTTATTCGTTTTCAGGGCGGTGCAAACGCAGGTCATACTATCATTAATGAGCATGGCAGGTTTGCATTTCACCTTATGCCGTCAGGCGTTTGCTATGATCACACAACCTGTATTATAGGCAACGGCGTAGCGCTTGATATCAATAAGTTTTTCAGCGAGCTTGAAGACGTTAAAAAAGCAGGACTTAACCCGAATCTTTTAGTCAGCGAAAGAGCTCAGATCCTTATGCCGTATCACATTCTCCTTGATGAGTATGAGGAGGAAAGGCTCGGCAAAAACGCATTCGGCTCAACGAAGTCGGGTATTGCTCCTTTCTTCAGTGATAAGTATGCTAAAATCGGCATACAGGTAAACGAGCTTTTTGATGATGAAACTCTGAAGGCTAAAATCAAAAATATTTGTACACTTAAAAATCTTACCTTAAAATACGTTTACAACAAGCCTCTTCTTGACGAGGACGAGCTTTACAGAACCTGTGTTGAATACAGGGAAAAGATTGCTCCGTACGTTTGCGACACTCATACTTATCTTATGAATGCGCTTAAGGAGGGCAAAAACATTCTTCTTGAAGGTCAGCTCGGTACACTTAAGGACCCTGATTTCGGTATCTATCCGATGGTTACTTCATCATCAACGCTTGCAGGCTACGGTGCAGTTGGTGCAGGTCTGCCGCCGCACAGCATTGAGGATATCGTCGTTGTTACAAAAGCGTATTCCTCAGCAGTCGGCGCAGGCGAATTTGTATCTGAAATTCTTGACGAGGATGAGGCACAGGAGCTTCGTATCCACGGTGGTGACAAGGGTGAGTTCGGCGCAACCACCGGCAGACCGAGACGTGTCGGCTGGTTTGACTGCGTTGCAACACGCTACGGCGTTTCCTGTCAGGGTGCAACTCAGGTTGTTATGACAGCGCTTGACTGCCTCTCATATCTTGAGGAAATCAAAATCTGCACAGGCTATGAGGTAGACGGAGAAATTATCAACGACTTCCCTACAACTCCTGTTCTTAAAAAGTGCAAGCCTGTACTTAAAACAATGAAGGGCTGGCATTGTGATATACGCGGAATCAGAAATTATGACGAGCTTCCGCAAGAAACAAAGGATTACGTTGAGTTCATAGAAAAAGAGCTCGGCTACCCTATCACAATGGTTTCAAACGGTCCTGAGCGTGAGGCAATTATCTACAGAAACAAATAAAATTTACCATAGCTATTCAATATGAGGGGGACGAATATGGAAAAGATTCTTGTTCTTGACTTTGGCGGTCAGTATAATCAGTTAATCGCAAGGCGTGTACGTGACCATCACGTTTATGCTGAAATTCTGCCTTTCACAACTCCTATCGACACGATAAAAAATAACGGCTACAAGGGCATTATTTTTACAGGCGGACCTAACTCTGTTTATGATATGAGCTCCCCTCATTACACAAAGGATATCCTCGATTTAGGTGTGCCGATTCTTGGTATCTGCTACGGATGTCAGCTTATTGCGTGGATGGCAGGCGGTGAGGTTAAAACTGCACCTGTAAGCGAATACGGTAAAATCGAATTTACTGCCGATAAAAAATCTAAGCTCTTTAAAGACGTTGACGAAAAATCAACCGTCTGGATGAGTCATACAGACTACATAGCAACTGCTCCAAACGGATTTGAAATCGTGGGTACGACAAACGACTGCCCATGTGCCGCTATGGAAAATGTTGAGAAAAACATCTATGCCGTTCAGTTTCACCCTGAAGTAACTCACTCACAGTTCGGCTCACAGATGCTTTACAATTTTCTTTATGAGGTTTGCGAGTGTTCAGGCGACTGGGTGATGGATAATTTTATTGATAATACAGTTGCAAAGCTCAGGGAGCAAATCGGTGATAAAAAGGTTATTCTCGGTCTTTCCGGCGGTGTTGATTCTTCAGTTGCCGCAGGTCTGCTTTCAAGAGCAGTCGGAAAACAGCTCACCTGCGTTTTTGTTGACCAGGGGCTTATGCGCAAGGACGAGGGCGACTTTGTAGAAAACACCTTCACGTCACTCTTTGATATGAATTTCCTTCGTATCAATTGCGGTGAGCATTTCCTAGCAATGCTCAAGGGAGTTACTGACCCTGAGAAGAAGAGGAAGATTATCGGCGAAGAATTTTTCAAGGTGTTCTGGAATGAAATCAGAAATCAGGACGAGCTTGGCTTTTTCGCACAGGGTACGATTTATCCCGACTGTATTGAGTCAGGCAAGGGCGACGCTGACGTAATTAAAACGCACCACAACAGAGTTAAAATTCCTGATGACGTCGAATTCCTCGGTGTTATCGAACCACTTTGCGACTTGTTTAAGGACGAGGTAAGACGTGTTGGCGAAAAGCTTGGTATCCCGAAAGAGCTTGTATGGCGCCAGCCATTCCCGGGCCCTGGACTTGGTGTAAGAATAATCGGCGAAATCACTGCTGATAAGATTAAGGTTTTGCAGGAGGCTGATTGGGTGCTCCGTGACGAAATGGCAAAGAACGGCTATGAAAAAAATCTTGCGCAGTTTTTCTGCGTTCTGCCCGGCGTAAATACTGTAGGCGTTATGGGCGACCATAGAACATATGACAATCTCATAGCAATCAGAGCCGTCACGACAGATGACTTTATGACAGCGGACTGGGCAAAGATTCCGTACGATATCCTCGCAAAGGTGTCAAACAGAATCACAAACGAGGTCGCACACGTAAACCGTGTAGTCTACGACATCACCTCCAAACCCCCGGGAACAGTGGAGTGGGAATAGTAAACAAAATCCCCGAAACTCTTTATTTATAAGGAGTTTCGGGGTTCTTTTTTTATGCGTGAGTACTTTTTGAGTACTTTTATAATTTTTCAGTTGATTGTTGAAGCAAAAGTTCGAGTTCTTCAACATCTTTTTTTAGATTAAGGTAGTATTTATCTTCCTCATCAACTTTACAAGATTTTAGAAGTTCTTTTTTGCTTATCCATTTTAAAAAAAGGTCGTTCTTCAGTTTGTCGTTTATCAAAATATTATAAGTACGCCAATCCTGTGTTTCTAATCCTTTTCTTAAATCAAAGAACTGTTTGGCACTTTCATTTAATTCCATACTAACATAGTCAGCATCATTTTTCTTTATTAAAATAAAGCCAATATTGTCAAGCATAATTAATAGTCCATATAAATCACCTATTGTATTAAATTTGTGATTATTTTCGCCAGTAATTGCATATGGGCTTACATTTAATGCATTAGATAATTTATTAATATGATTTGGTTTAGGAACTGTGCGGTTAGTTTCATATTTTTTGATTAATGAATGATTAACCCCAGATATTTCTGATACTTTTTCTCCAGACATTCCAGTTGCCATTCTAAGTGTTTTAAGTCTGTCACCTATTTTCATATGCAATATCTCCTTAACAAAAATATTGTACCACAAATAATACAATTAATCTATATACAATAGAACAAAATTATAAAAAAATATTGACAAGTAGTTCTAAAAATGATACCATTGTTGCAGTTCTAAAAATAGAACAATAGAACGAAATGAGGTGAAAATAATGCAAAATACCACTATTCTGGATAAACTCTATTTAACGGCACAGGATTTATCTGAACTACTGAATATCTCCGTTGGACATAGTTATAAGATAATCAGGTCATTAAATAATGAGCTGTCTGAGCAAAATTTCCTTATTATCGCAGGTAGAGTACCTACTGCTTTCTTCTGCGAAAAGTACTATGGATTGAAACAGAATTGATTATTAATAAGAAAGGTGATGATGTCCATTGGACGATAAAACAAAAATGACCGCCCGTAGTACTTCTGCTGGAACAGGAGTGGAGCAGTCACCAAAACTTTGTAGTGATAGTATATCAAATACTATTAATTCTGTCAAGGCGAATAGCCTTGATACAAAAACAATGAGAGAATTGAATGATATAGCATTTATTCCAAATAAGCCTGTAATTGATGGTTTATTAAATAATGGTGTAAATTTACTTGTTGGACCGCCAAAAATCGGTAAATCATTTATGGTTGCAGATTTAAGCGTTCGTGTGAGCAAAGGAGAGCCATTTTTAAACAGAAAAACGCATCAGAGTGAAGTTTTATATCTTGCGTTGGAAGATGATTTTCAACGATTGCAACAGCGTTTTTATCGTATGTTTGATGTTGAAGATACTGAAAATTTACATTTGGCTATAGTATCAAAGGATATAAAAAGTGGCTTAGAAATTCAAATCAACGAATTTATGATTAGCCACCCAAAAGTATCGTTGATAGTTATAGACACACTTCAAAAAATCAGAGGTACTGAAAACGATAAGTATAGCTACTCAAATGATTATGAAGTAATATCAATACTTAAACAAATTGCTGATAGACATAATATTTGCATTCTTGTTGTGCATCACACAAGAAAACAAGAAGCAACAGACATATTTGATACCATTTCAGGAACAAACGGTCTGTTAGGTGCTGCCGACGGTTCTCTCATTATTAATAAAGACAAACGAGCTGATAGCAAGGCTAAAATGGCTATTTCAGGAAGGGATATACCCTATCAGGAATTAACTATCGAATTTGATAAGCAAAAATGCTTATGGAATTTCATTGAAGAAACTGACCCATTTGAAGAACCTAAGGATAAGTTGTTAGAAAAAATATCCGTTCTGGTATCTATTGATAAACCAGAATGGATTGGAACTGCAACCGACCTTATTAATGAATTAAACTTGGATTTAAAAGCAAATGTCCTTTCAAGAAAACTTAATCCTTTATCGGCAAAGCTGTACAAGGATTATAACATTTTGTATGAAAATTCTCATACAAAAGATGCTCGTTTTATTCGATTAATTTTAGAAAACAAATAAAAATGTACGATAATGTACGATATATGACAGCACTCTATAATCGTACATTATCGTACATCAGTTGTGAAAACAACTGACCAAAAAGCGTCGCAGACCACAATCAATTTGGTGCGAAGTGACAAATTAGTATTGTGTTACTAATCTTGGCACAAGATTAGCTGATAGCAATAACAAATTGAAATAGAGGAAATATTATGGCAACAATAAGTACTCATAATGGCTCACAGGTATGCCGAAATCATAATATAAGAGAAGTAAGCATTGTATCAAAAGAAAAGCATATAGACCCTAACGGATGGCACGAAACTTGGTTGGATATACCACCAAAAAAAGCCTATAAAGAGGTATTTGAAAAAGCGGTGATTGAATATAACAATAAGCAAAAAAGAAACGATAGAAAAATCACTGACTATTATCAGAAAATCCGTCAAGACAAAAAGAAACATTTAATGTACGAAATGATTTGTGGTGTCTATGAGGATAATATTACACCTCAATTATCATATGATATTTTATATGATTATTCGAAGAATTTTCAAGAAAGACATCCTAATCTAAAAGTGACAGGAATTTACTTTCACGCTGACGAGAAAGGCAAAGCACCCCATATACATATAGATTATTTTCCTGTTGCGAAAATGAAAAGAGGAATGGCATTACAAAACAGTCTTGTTAAGGCTTTGGAACAGGAAGGTTTTATGAGCGGTGAAAAATATAATGATACTGCTCAAATCAAATTTGAACACAGCGAAAATGCTATCCTTGAAAATATTTGTAATAAATACGGATTTAAAGTTGAACATCCTCAAATGAATATGAAGGTTGAGCATCTTGATACGGCGATTTACAAAAAGAAAAAAGAAATTGAAAGTCTTGAAATAGAAAAACTTGATTTACAAGATGAAGTTGAATATTTAACAAGTGAAAAAGAAGAAATCACGCATAACACACCAAAGTATAAAAAACAAAGAGATTTGCTGTACTCGTTCATAAGTAAAGTGTTGGTTCGTTTTTTATCAGAAAAAGTTATTGATTATATATTTGATGTTATTGGAAAAAACACTTGGACAGAAGTTGAAACATCAATTCAAGCAGAAATTGATATGTTAGAGCATCAAAACGATAAAGACATAACAGATGATTTTTAAGGCGGTGATATAATTGAAACCAGTTAGAAACAAGAAAACAGGCAAATGGGACATACAATACCATTATTTTGATATAGAAGGTAATTATCGTAAAACTTCAAAGCGTGGATTTCGTACCAAAAAGGAAGCGGAGGAATGGTATCGAGATTATAAATACAGTAAAGATGAAAGTCTGAATATGAGCTTTGAGAGGTTTGTTAAAATTTATTATACAGATATGAAATCTCAAATCAGAGAAAATACTTGGCTATCAAAAGAAATGATAATTGAAACCAAAATACTGCCGTATTTTAAGGATATGAAGGTTAATGAAATAAAATCTAAAGATATTTTGAAATGGCAAAATTGGGTGAAATGCCAAAAAAACAAGCAAGGTAATCCATATTCACCTACATATCTGCGTTCGATAAATTCTCAGTTATCGGCAATATTTAATTTTGCCTGCAACTATTATAATTTGTCAAGCAATCCTTGTAAAAAGGTTAAATCAATGGGAAAGAAAAAGCGTACAAGCGAGATCAAATTCTGGACTATTGAGCAATATAAGACCTTCAGCGAAGCTATGATGGAAAAGCCCATATCATTTTATGCGTTTGAAATGCTTTATTGGTGCGGTATTCGTTTAGGTGAACTGTTGGCACTTACACCAGCAGATTTTGATTTTGATAAGAGGACAGTATTAATAAGCAAATCTTTTCAGCGTATAAATGGCAAGGATATTATTACTCTGCCAAAGACGGATAGCTCTATTCGTAAGGTTTTAATGCCGGATAAACTTTGTGATGAAATGCAGGACTGCATAAACAGTATCTACGGAATAAAAAACAATATGAGAATTTTTACAATAACGAAATCATATTTGACCCACGAAATGGAAAGGGGTTGTAAGGCAACAGGCATACCGAAAATCAGAATTCACGATTTAAGACATTCAGCAGTATCGCTGTTGATAGATAAAGGGTACTCTGCTGTAGCTATTGCAGAGCGAGTAGGACACTCCTCACCTGTAGAAACACTTGAAGTATATTCCCACCTATTTCCTACAGTTCAAACAGATATGGCGAATAAACTGAATGAGGAGATGAATTGTAATGCCTGAAAAGAATGTCGATAAGCACAATAGATGGCGGAGCAAAACCGTTGCCTTTCGTATGTCACCAGAGGAAGCAGATTTACTTAATCAGCTTGTGCAAGTATCAGGACTAAGCAAACAGGATT
>JAFLSA010000046.1 GCA_022511185.1 Eubacterium sp. | reverse complement strand
CTATGAGCAATTCTGAATATGACGGTTTAAAGCTGGAAAATCAGCTCTGCTTTCCACTTTACGCCTGTTCAAAAGAAATCATCAAGCAGTACAGACCTTATCTGGAGAAGCTTGACCTTACTTACACGCAGTACATCACGATGATGGTGATGTGGGAAGAAAAAAAGATTAATGTTAAAGAGCTTGGAAAAAAGCTGTTTTTAGATTCGGGAACGCTTACTCCTGTTCTTAAAAGCCTTGAATCAAAGGGTTATGTCAGCCGCTCTCGTTCAAGTGAGGATGAGCGAGTTTTGCTCATTGAAATCACAGATAGCGGTGAGGCGTTAAAGGAAAAAGCCGTGTCAGTGCCTAATCAGATTAAGAACTGTGTGAAGCTTGATTTTGACGAAGCTATGCAGCTTTATCAGCTTCTTTACAAAATTCTCGGAACGTTAAAGGATAATTAATTTAACGTTTTGAAAATAAAATAAAAATGCTGACATGAAATTTCAGTAACCTATTGATTTAACAGATATTTTACTGTACAATATGTAAGTACAGACGGTTGTACATTTGTGCAACCGTTTTTTTATTGGATATAATGATAATACCAACAAGAAATCCCTTCGACTCGGGATAAATATCAACAAAATATGAAGGAACAAGAAAATGAATGCGTTATTTATAGATTTTTTAGTTTTAGGATTAGCTGTTCTGATCGTTTTAAAGATTTCGTTTTATAAGTCATCGAAATCCTTTAATAAAGATTACCTCTCGTTACAAACATCTACTATGCTTAAGGGGTTATTTGCTTTAGTTGTTGTTTATCACCATATGTCACTCGGTATCACCAGTGGTTTATTGTTACGTCCATTCGCTTTTGTTGGTGCTCTTGCTGTTTCTGTCTTCTTTTTCTTTTCCGGATACGGCTTACAAAAAAAATATATTGTTGATGAAACATACAGTCATCAGTTCTTGCTGCGAAGACTTCCCACAGTTCTGATACCATATATCATTGTGAACTTTATTTTCTGGTTATGGCGAGGAGCAAACGGCACTTTTTATTCTTTAAAATACATATTACGATCATTGGTAAACGGTTCTCCGTTTGTAGATGCTTCTTGGTATATTATATGTATACTGTTGTTTTATGTAGTGTTTTATTTTTTAATGAGAATTTGCAAAAGGCATTATATATGGATGATTGTCGGGGCCTGCCTGTACAATCTGATTTGGATTATCTGCTGTTATCGCCTTTCATACGGTAACTGGTGGTTTGATGCATCACATTTACTGATAGTAGGAATGATATGGGCAACCTGGGAGGATAAAATCACTGAATTTTTACAGAAACATTATATCGTCATTACATCAGTTGCATCGGTAGCATTTCTGCTGCTAATTTATATCAAATTTAGTTTGGACGGTATCCTTAGCGGTATCACAGAAGGTATTATCATAATGATAACTGCTTCTCATTTTGTATTAATCGTCAATTTGTTAGGTTTGAAATTTCATATCGGTAATCGCATTTTGAATTATCTCGGAACAATTTCTTTTGAAATATATTTAATACATTATTTGTTCATAGCAGAACTTAAAAAATATATTTCTTCTGAATTTTTATTCTGCGCATCTGTGTTAATATGTTCAATAATAAGTGCGCATTTACTTCATAAATTCTTTGGGTTTATATTATCAAAATATAAAGCAATGCTAATTCGTTCCAAATAAATAATTATAAAAATGATTGCATAAAATTTCAGTAACCTATTGATTTAACAAATATTTTACTGTATAATATGTAAGTACAGACGGTTGTACATTTGTGCAACCGTTTTATATTTTTTTAAAGGGGTTTTGGTGCGGTCAATAGGGACTGTTTGCGCCATCAAGAGAGGGAAATATGTTTAAGACAGGCTTTGACAATGACAAGTATCTGCAAATGCAGTCGAGCAGAATCAAGGAAAGGATAAGCGAATTCGGCGGTAAACTCTATCTTGAGTTTGGTGGTAAGCTGTTTGACGATTACCACGCTTCACGCGTTCTGCCCGGCTTTCAGCCAGACAGCAAGCTGCAAATGCTTCTTCAGCTTAAGGATCAGGCGGAAATTGTCGTTGTTATCAGTGCTCAGGATATTGAAAAAAACAAGGTACGTGGTGACCTCGGCATCACATATGACATTGACGTGTTCAGGCTTATTGATGCTTTTAAAAGCAGGGGTCTGATGGTCGGCAGTGTTGTCCTTACCAAATACGTATCAACGCCAAAGGTAAATGCCTTTGAGCAAAAACTCAAAAATGCCGGCATACCGTTTTATCATCACTATCTGATTGAGGGCTACCCTGCAAATATCACACAGATTGTAAGCGATGACGGATACGGCAAGAACGATTATATCGAGACAACACGTGAGCTTGTTATCATCACTGCTCCCGGTCCCGGAAGCGGTAAAATGGCTACCTGCCTGTCACAGCTTTACCACGAAAACAAACGTGGCATCAAGGCAGGCTATGCAAAATTTGAGACCTTCCCTATCTGGAATATTCCACTGAATCACCCTGTTAATATTGCATATGAGGCGGCGACGGCTGACCTCAATGACGTTAATATGATTGACCCGTGGCACCTTGAGGCTTACGGAAAAACAACGGTAAACTACAACAGGGACGTTGAAATTTTCCCTGTTCTCAAGGCAACCTTTGACAAAATTTACGGCAAATGTCCATACAAGTCACCGACAGATATGGGCGTTAATATGGCAGGCAACTGCATTTTTGACGACGAGGCTGTAAGAGCTGCATCAAAGCAGGAAATTATCCGCAGGTATTACACCGCCTGCTGTGAAAATCTCAGAACCGGCGGTAAAAAGGACGAAATATATAAACTTGAACTTTTGATGAATAACGCTCAGCTTTCAGTTGATGACAGGCTATGCGCAAATTCTGCTGAAGAATTAGCGAAAAAGACAGGCGAACCTGCTGCGGCAATCGAGCTTTCAGACGGTCAGATTGTTACAGGAAAGACCTCAGCACTTCTCGGCTGTGCTTCGGCTATGCTTCTCAATGCGCTGAAGGTTCTCGGGGATATTGACGATGACGTTTTGCTTATCGTTCCTGAGGTTATCAAGCCTATTCAGGAGCTTAAGGTCAACCATCTCGGCAATAATAATCCACGGCTTCACACGGATGAAGTTTTGCTTGCGCTCTCCGTTTCAGCCGTTACGGACGGCAACGCAAAGAAAGCGCTTGAACAGCTTTCAAAGCTGAGAAATTGCGAAATGCACTCATCTGTCCTGCTTTCTCAGGTTGATGAAAATGTGCTCAAAAAGCTTGGAATCCGTCTTACCTGCTCAGCCGTTTCTAACAAAAAGAAAATTTATTAATATATACATATCTATTATATATTAATGAGGATTGGAGGACTGAAAAATGAACACGAAGTACATTTTTATTACAGGAGGAGTTGTATCCGGTCTCGGCAAGGGAATTACTGCGGCATCACTTGGCAGACTTTTAAAAGCCCGCGGGCTTAAGGTTACTGCGCAGAAGCTTGACCCGTATCTTAACGTTGACCCCGGAACAATGAACCCTGTTCAGCACGGTGAAGTATTCGTTACCGACGACGGAGCTGAGACAGACCTCGACCTCGGTCACTATGAAAGATTTATTGACGAGAGCCTTTCGCAAAACTCAAACCTTACAAGCGGCAGAGTTTACTGGAAGGTTATTACCGACGAGCGCAAGGGCGTTTACGGCGGACAGACTATTCAGATTATCCCTCACGTAACGAATGAAATTAAACGCTCTATTTCAAAAAATGCGGACACGGGCGCAGACGTCTGCTTTGTAGAAATCGGCGGAACTGTCGGTGATATTGAATCACAGCCGTTTCTTGAGGCTATACGCCAATTTGCCGTTGACGTCGGCAGAGAGAACTGCCTTTTCATTCACGTTACGCTTGTGCCTTATCTTGCCGCATCTGACGAGCTTAAATCAAAGCCTACTCAGCACTCGGTTAAGGAAATGCTTTCAATCGGTATCCACCCTGATATTATCGTTTGCCGTACAGAGCACCCCCTTACCGATGATATAAAGAATAAGATTGCGCTTTTCTGCAACGTTGACAAGGAATGTGTTATTGAAAACAATAACTGCGATATTCTCTATGCAGTACCGATGATGCTCCACGAGCAAAAAATGGACGACGTTGTTGTCAAAAAGCTTGGACTTGACTGTCCTGGGCCTGACCTGACTGACTGGACTGCAATGCTTGACGCACTCAGAAATCCTGTTCAGACCGTTAAAATCGGTATGGTCGGCAAATACGTTGAGCTTCACGATTCATACATATCTGTAAATGAAGCGCTTAAGCACGGCGGGATTGCAACGAAAAGTGCTGTTGACATTCAGTGGATTGACTCAGAAAGTCTTGAGCCTGATGGCGCAAATCTTGATGAAATTCTCGGTGATATGGACGGTATTCTCGTACCCGGCGGTTTTGGCTCACGTGGTATTGAGGGTAAAATCAAGGCTTGCGAATATGCAAGAACCCACAACATTCCGTATCTTGGTATCTGCCTTGGTATGCAGATTGCGATTATTGAATTTGCGAGAAACGTGCTTGGTCTTAACGCTGCAAATTCAGCAGAAATCAATCCTGATACACCGTACCCCGTAATCGACATTTTGCCGGAGCAGAGGGACGTTACGGATATGGGCGGCACAATGCGTCTTGGCCAGTACCCCTGTGTACTCAATCCCGACTCAAAGGCATATGAGCTTTACGGCGCATCAATGATTTACGAAAGACACAGGCACAGATATGAGGTCAACAATGACTACCGTGCAGAGCTTCTAAAGAGCGGTATGATTTTTGCAGGAACATCACCTGATAATCACATTGTTGAGATGGTTGAAATTCCAAGCCATCCGTGGTTTGTTGCAGGGCAGTTCCACCCAGAATTCAAATCAAGGCCGAACAGACCTCACCCTCTTTTCAGAGGCTTCGTAACAGCCGCAGCTGAAAGATTTAATAATAAGTAAAAAATTAGCACAGAGCAGATTCATTTTGCTCTGTGCTTTTTTAGTTGTTTAATTCTGTTTTCTTACAATATCATACTCGCTGCCGTCGGGACGGAAGTATCGGCAGGTTTTATTTTGCTCGTGCATAAGTCTTACATACTCGTCCTCATCAAGCACAAGCGAGCATATATTCTCATCAGTTTCTTCATCATATTCATTGTACCAGCATTTTTCACAAAGGCTATCCATTTTTATCCTCGACTTTCTTAGTAACCACTGATTAATTATAGTGTACAGATTGCACAGTCAGATTTTTTGTCAGATGGTATAAAACTGCCACAGGCATACTTACGTATATCAAGGCAGATTTGTGCTATATGACGGAAAATATGCAAGCAAGGTGTGCACTAAGGCATCAGCCGTTAATTAATCAGTGGTTGCTTTATATTCAAATCTGAAATACGCTATGGCAATTGAGCTGAGAGTAAACACCTCTGTCAGCACGCCTGCATATGAGCTGCAAATCAAATCATACACCGCCCAGACAATACAGACGGGAATAGTAAACCGTCTTACAGTTCTTGGATTTTTAAAAGCGTATGAAAGAGTTGACAAAAGCTTTCCTGCAATAGCAAGCAGGCTTACAGGGCCGTTCCATGTAAAAATTCCGAGAGCAATTATAATAACCGAAAAAATAATAACGGCTGTTTTTACATCCTTTTTCTTTTCAACAAGTCTTGCATAAGTCAGATTTCTTATACAGCCAATACCGTTCATCATTGCGCCTGTGTATGCGCCGAGGAGTATAAACTGCACGACGAACATTGCATCACTTGCGCACTTTAAAAGCGTAATGTTTTTATGCTTATTCGACTGAAAGGTAACAACTGCAAGAATAAAACCTATAAATCCTATTATTTGAGTAATAATATTAAGAATAATTACCTCTCCTTTTTATACTCAAAAAATGGCAGGATATAATCCTGCCACTTAAATAATTATCAATTAATGGTGGAATAATCTGATTCCCGTCATTGCCATTGCTATACCGAAGCTGTCACAGCACTCAATAACAGCCTCATCTCTTACTGAGCCACCCGGCTGGGCAATGTACTTAACGCCTGAACGAACTGCTCTTTCGATATTATCTTCAAATGGGAAGAAGGCATCTGAGCCGAGAGCAACATTTGTCATCTTCTCGTGCCAAGCCTTTTTCTCCTCCTTCGTAAACGGTGCAGGACATTCTGTAAAATATCTCTGCCATACGCCGTCTTTGAGTAAATCCTCATACTCGTCAGAGATGTAAAGGTCAATTGCGTTATCAGCATCACACTTGCGGATACCCTCGATAAACGGAAGGTTAAGCACCTTTTCATTATAGCGAAGCCAAAGGTTGTCTGCCTTATTACCTGCAAGGCGTGTGCAGTGAATACGGCTCTGCTGGCCTGCGCCGACGCCGATTGTCTGTCCGCCCATAGCGTAGCATACTGAATTTGACTGTGTATATTTAAGTGTGATTAAAGAAATGAGCAAATCAATCTTAGCGATCTCAGGGATATCCTTAACCTTAGTCGGCATATCATCAAAAAGTTCCATCGTCATTTTTGCATCATTTCTCTTCTGCTCAAACTTAATGCCGAACACCTGCTTTGTCTCAGTAAGCTCAGGCTCATAGCTTTCGTCAACCTTAATGATAAGATAATTTCCCCTTCTCTTTGATTTGAGAATTTCAAGAGCCTCGTCAGTATATGACGGAGCGATAATACCGTCGCTGACCTCTTTTACAAGGAATTTTGCAACTGCTGCGTCGCACTCGTCACTGAGAGCCGCAAAGTCACCAAAGGAGGAAACTCTGTCACAACCTCTTGCTCGAACGTATGCCTGTGCAATCGGTGAAAGCTCTAAGTCCTCAGGAACCATACAAACCTTTCTTTCAACCTCATCAAGCGGTTTTGCAACTGCGGCGCCTGCAGGTGAAACGTGCTTAAAGGATGCCGCACTTGGAAGACCCGTAGCCTCCTTAAGCTCCTTAACTAACTGCCAGGAGTTAAATGCATCCAAAAGATTGATATATCCTGCTGCACCATTTAAAATTTCAAACGGCAGCTCCTTGCCGTCCATATGTATTCTTGCAGGATTCTGATTCGGATTACAGCCGTATTTAAGCTTATACTCTGTCATATTCTTGTCCCTCCATTTATTTTAATATTTAGTAGTATTGATATTTTATACTATTACGTTGAAAAAAGCAAGGCACAATGATACAATATATTCTATGGAGATAAAGAAATGACAGGAATTTTAGTAGTTAATCACTTTTTAAACGGCAGTAAATTTAATGAGCTTCACGCTCATCTTATTTCCACTGCAAAAATAATGAATATTGATTTGAGTCTTAAAACAAATCTTGACCTTGCAGTAAATGATGCAAAGGCTGATTTTGTGCTGTTCTGGGATAAGGACATTAACCTTGCAAGAAGACTTGAAAAAAACGGTGTGCCTGTTTTTAATTCTTCAAGAGCAATCGAGCTTTGCGACGATAAGGCAAAGACTTTTATTGAGCTTGACGGCGTTGTCCCTCAGCCTCAAACATTTATTGCGCCAAAATGCTTTTTTAAATCTGATATGAGCGCGTTTGTTACTCAGGCGGTTGAGATACTCGGACTTCCACTTGTCTTCAAAGAGAGCTTTGGCTCGTTTGGTGAGCAGGTGCATCTTTGCCACAGCTTTGAGGAGATTATTAACCTTGTCACCGATAGGCCGTTCATACTTCAAAAATATATCAGCGAAAGCTCAGGCAGAGATATGCGCCTTGAAATTGTCGGCGGAAAATGCGTTGCCGCAGTCAAGAGAGAGAACAAAAACGACTTTCGCTCAAACGTTACAAACGGCGGAACGATGACACCGTATACTCCGACTGATGATGAAATTGCCGTTGCCGTTAAGGCTTGCGACACGCTCGGCCTCACCTTTGGCGGAGTTGATATTCTTGAAAACGGTATGGTGTGCGAGGTCAATTCAAACGCTCATATAATCAACATTATGAACAGCACGTGCATTGATATTGCACCGCTGATCTTCAGCGAAATTATGGAGAAAATCAAATGAGCGGCGTACTGATTTATACGGACAAAGAGGCAAAACGAAACGCCTTTGCAATACAAAAATTCAAGGAAAATCTTGATGTCTTTTTGGCAGATGAAAACTTTAGGGGCACGGCTGATTTTGTAATCAACAGGACGAATGATTACAAAATTGCAGAGCATTTTGAAAATCTGGGGATAAGAGTTTTTAACCCGTCACGCCTTTCAAAACTTGCTAATGACAAGCAGGCGTGCTATGAATTTATGGAAAAGCACGGCATACCGATTATGCCTGTCAATTATAATGGCGTGCCTGCCGTGAAAAAGCCGATTGACGGCCACGGCGGTGAAAACGTAACGATGATTACCTCGACCGAGCCGTTTGAAAAAGGCTATGTTTACCAGATGCCGTGCGACACCTTGGGCAGAGATTTAAGAGTGTGGTCAATCGGCGGTGAAATCATTACTTCAATACTGCGTGAAAGTGATACTGACTTCCGCTCAAACTTTTGTCTCGGCGGTCGTGCTGTCCACTATAAGCTGAATGACAAGGAAACATCACTCGTTAAAAAAATCATAGGATTAATCGACAGTGATTATATCGGCATTGATTTTCTGTTTCATAAAGGTGAGCCCGTTTTCAATGAAATTGAGGACACCGTCGGCGCACGAATGGTTTACGAAAAAACCGATATTGATATTATAAAGCTGTACTGTGATTATATCAAAAAGGAGCTTGATAAATGAAATACACCTTGACGGTCAGTGATGCCGAGAGCTACTTTGAACGCCTTGAAAATAGCAAAATGTTCACCTGTGAAAAAAGTATGTCAGGGCTCAGCCTCAGATATAACGGAATATTCACGCTAATAGGCAATCCGAAAATAAATATTATTAAACTGTCCGAAACGGAAATTGAGATAAAAATTTTGCCGAGCTTTTTCCTGCCGATACTTTCAGCAGTTTTCACAATATTTTTCTGGGCACTCGGCGTTGCGTTACTGATTAATTCAGGCCTGCATATTTCTTTAATTATTCTGATTTTCCTGTTGCCGTCAATAATATGGATCTTACAAATCTTTTTCAACAAAGCCATAAACAAACAAATCATAAACGAACTAAAAAAAGAGGATAGCAACTGAGCTATCCTCTTCGTCTTACTATTAAGTTAATTATTGCTTTAATCAAATTATTTTGTCAAATCATCATACCAAAATTTTGTATTATTACCTTTATCAATAATATATACAGCAGCGCCTGCGTATTCATCATCATTAAATTTTTCAATAGGTATTAACATAACATGATATTCTATTCCATTACTATCGATCAATTTAATATAACACTTAACATCTGCATTTTCATTGCATTTCGCTTTTACGGAATACTCACAGTTTGAAATATAATCCCAAACGTGATTATTTTCATTTTCATTTCTCAGGTCAATTATTTCCAATTGCTTATTGTAAATTTCCTTCCCATCTGCCGAAATCACTTGAGAGACGCTCACAATAGTTCCCTCTCCGCTATTATCACACCACCTGACTTTTCCGTAATATGTTTCGCCCTCTGAATAATCGTTATCAGTAAAAACCACATAGTCGTCCTTAAACTCGTATGAAAAAGTTGCATAGCCATTAATATATTTATAAGGAGCGGTTGATATAAAATCTTTTTCCGAATCGTCATCTATGTATAATTCCTCTGTTTTATTTTTATTCTCAACGCCTTGATTATTAGAATTACTACACCCGCAAAACAGAAAAATAATATATGCTCCAACTAAAAGCAAGCTCAATAATAATTTTATAATTTTTAAATTACCCATAAATAATCCCTCGTCTGAATTTACTGATGCTTTGTACGTATATAATTATAATATATAATTCATTTTATTAATATCTTAGCATTTGGAAAATGCTCATTATCAAAAACATATTTATCCTTATCTTTAATCTTGAAAATCGGAGGGGTACTTAAAAAGCAATATGTCTTTTTGTCGCCAAAGCATAATTTAATAAGGCTGCCGTTCGCAATAATTTTATCACATTCTAATCTGTTTTCTTTTATTATTTTACCGTCAGATTTTTTAAGCATAACAATATCATCTGTAAAACTTACGCTAACAATGAAATTTTTATAATAAATTAAAATTACTGATGTAACAATAATTGCAAAAGCAGTTATAAGCCCAACCATTATAGCATCTGAAAGAGGGCTGTTTTTTAGTGAATAAATGAATATAAGAATAAAAATAATATTTGTTATAACTAACGGAACCCTGCTGATTTTATATATGTTCATAATTTATTACCTTCTATAATAATAAACTTATTTTATGCTTTCTTTTTAATTTTACTGAACAGCCAAATCAATACAACTGATATCGGTGAAAAAATTGTAATTAATATCACTGATAATATATCATTTTGAAATGTTGAAAATGGAATTGCAATAAGATTTGCTATCGGTGAGCAATATGCTATATGGACTATAAAAAACTCCCCCGTTATTCTTGAAAGGATTTCAGAAAACGGATAAGAAATCATAATTAAAACAGATGTAATGACAGCAGAATATTTTTTGGTTTTTTCGTCTGTGATTTTGGCAAATATCTTTTTACCGATAAAATAATACATTAATAATGAGAAAACCGCCAACACGCTAAAGCGGATTGTATCGTTTATGGTTAAATTACATATGGCGATAAAGATAATGCTATTTAATATCTCTGTAACAAAAAGTGCTAAAGGTAATATAAGAAATTTTTTGAAATTTATCTTGTCCATATTTACTCCAAAATGATTAGGTTTAATTAAATATTATCTAAAATGTATACTTATGTCAAGGTGGGTATTATTAAAAAAAGAGGATAGTCTTTCGACTATCCTCTTAATGCTATTTAACTGCTTTCGGTAGATTTTCCGATTATTAAAGGTTAAATGCTTTCTTTTTCTTAATTACGATAAAGAAGACAATGCCTGCAGCTGAAAGTATCATCATTACGCTCCAGATAGCGAGGCTTGATGTGTCGCTAGTATCAGGACTCTTAGCCTTATCTTTTGAAGCATTGCTGCTTTCGTCGCCCTTGCTACCTGCGGTCGGCTCTTCAACATTAACATCAGCATCTCCGCTGTTGTCGCCGTTGTTATCGCCTTTGTTACCCGAATCCGGTAAGTTTTCATCATCGTCTGCTACAGGATTTGCAAGCACATAGGTGCCCAATTGCTCTACTGTTGCAGTGGCAAGCCTGTTTTCAGCGTCAATGGTGATAGCTATTTCCTCTACCTCGCCGTCATCAGAAACACAGTACAGCTTCAGATCGTCGAGTGAGAGATGGTCAGGAATCGGGAAGGATACCTTAACAGGTCCGTCTGGCTGTACTGGCTCGCCTGTGAGCATAGATATCGCATAGACATCAAATACAGTCATCTTATCAGGATCAACGATTCCCTGAAGAGCCTCTTTTGCGTTGTCGTATAAATCACCTGAGGTTACAATTTCAGCCTTGACAAGAGTTTTATCCGGGAAGTTATCCTCAACGGTCATTCCGTCAGGTCCGTCAAACATAAAGTCAGGAGTTTCTTTGCCCTCATAAAGCTCATCAGTGAGGAGACTTGCGAAGATGAAGTTGCTGATAAACTGATATTCATCCCTCTGATGCACCTTGTTTGTCAAGGAGTTCGCGAAGACTGCAACATTGACTTCGTTGCCGCTTGCATCATTGCCGTGGTACTCAAAGCCCTGAA
>JAFLSA010000045.1 GCA_022511185.1 Eubacterium sp. | reverse complement strand
GAGGTATAAGGATTCGAACCTTAAATGACGGAGTCAGAGTTGCAAAATCACTTTTTGAAACCCACCATTTTAAGCCGAATTTTCACTTTTCAGTCTCTCAAAAATCTCGCTCAACGCATTTTAAAATTTAATTTAGTGTGAATATAAATTTTTAATAACCCCTACCTCAAAAACTTAATACTAATAAGAGAAAAGGTAAAAGTTTTTCTGGAATTTTTAAATTGTTACTTTCTGACCGCCCAAAGCGATTGATTTGTATCCGACATTGCTGACGCTGTCATAACCGATTTTCCGTTTTGAGTACCAATACAGAATACGCCGTAATACACCCTACTGTTAAGGTCAAGCGTGAAGGTATATGAATTATTATCAAGATTAATAGTCCCTTCTTTTCCGTCAATACTCACCTTGCCGTTAGCATCAATTACTGCTGTAACAGTAGGTTCAATGATATCGGAAACCTTGCTCCAATCTTCCGTTTTCTTCGTTTGACTTGAAAACAGTATCATTTCGTATTCGCCTGCTATGTCTGAAAGAGTGACTGCTGCTGCGGTCTCTCCGTTATATGCAGTAGGAAGTACAGTGAGCCAGCCGTTAGTTGTCCTGAGCATCTGATGAATCTGAACATTGAAGAAGCCCCCAACACCGTCGTTATATCTTTGATGATACGCCTGATAAATCTTGCCGTCATCGTCGATAAGACAAGAGGAATGACCTGCTGAAAGATAAGCTGCTTTGTCTGATGAAAACTGATAATTGGGGATAATCCTTATTCCTGTGCTTTTCATATCACATGCGTCATTGCCTGCTGCATCTATGTATGGTCCGTCGGGATTTTCGCTTCTGTATTCGCGGATATTATAACCCTCAAGCGCACTCAAACCGCCGTAGGTCAAAAACAGATAATAGTAGCCGCTTTGCTTGTCATAGACAATAAAAGGTCCCTCACCTGTGTTTTCGGCTTCCTCATTCGTGCAGGATATCTGCTTGCCGAAATAGATATCGTAGCCCTCGGTATCGCGCATTTTTTTGTAATCGGGCAAGCCCGTTTCCTCAACGATCGGCATAATATAAATACCGCCGCTGAACGAGCCGTATGTAAGCCACAGATTGCCGTCCTTATCATAGAAAAGCGCGGGGTCAATAGCGTTTGGATATTTGCCGTAAGAGCAATCGTAGTTGCCCCACCCATCAAACCACGGCTGGGCGTTTATTTCCTTTTTGGTAAACGTGCCTTTTTTAATAAGCTCAGCAATATTCGTATAGGAATAATGAAGCTGATTCAAAGGCTTTTTATGATCGTCAAAGCAATTATTAAAACCACTGTAAATCACCGTGTCTACAAACTCGAAAGTACCCTCAGGGTCGTCGTCCGATACGGCAAGCCATATAACTGACATCGGTGTTCCCCAAACGGAAGCGCAGGCATAGTAGCAGTATTTGCCCATTGCTTTGTTATAGATAACAGTTGACGCCCATACGTTTGTCTGCCAATCATCTTCTGCAGTCTGCCAGAGTGTTTGCGCGGCATCACACCAGGCAAATGCTTTGTTAAGACTTCCTCTGAGCATTGATCCCTCTTTTACAAGCGTTCTGTTGCTATCGTATACGCCTGCGCTGACTGTGTTCCAGTTGATCAGATCCGTACTTTTTGCCGATGCAATATGTGAGCCGGTAACGTAATACACACCGTTCTCCGACTTGAATAGCGACGGATCGTGAACCGAAACTCCGTTTGAATCATCAAAAATGTATGCATCTCCCTCAATTGGTTTCATAATTGCCTCCAACTTTTCAGATGAGCAGCTACTAAAAGCGGCGCTGATAAAAACAACAGCCAAAAGCAAGGCTAAAGCTTTAACTGATTTTTTCATAAATTTTCCTCTTAGTTACTTATATCTGATATAACTTTATAAATATCTGCATTAATGCAAATTGACTGATGCTCGATTTCCTTTGGGCAAACTGCCTGACCGAGATTTATGCAGGCATAGGTTGCTTTTGGATTTTCAGCTGTCATTTGCCAGAACGGATATTTTATTATAACAGGAGTGTTATAGCCAACGCCGAGCTCCAAGTAAAGAATATTCAAATTCTTGTGCCTGTTTAAAAATTCCGAGTATCTTTCGTTTGCCACATACCAACCCTCGTCCTCTACAAAACGATTATCAGAGCGTAGATTCATCGTCATAGGCTTTCTGCAGTGAGAACATTTCGGTATAAGCTCACTTGGAATTTCCATATCACTTTGCTGTTCAACCATTGCCTTGATAATATTCTCATTATCAAAGGTTTCATTACAGCAGGGCTCACTGCACTGAAAAAGACCGTAGTCGCCCTGAGTATAAAATAAACGTTTTTTGTCAAAACCTGCCTTTTGAAAGCAGTGGTCAACGTTAGTTGTAATCACAAAATAATCCTTGTTTTTAACTAAATAATAAAGTCTGTTATATAAATCACTCGGAGCATCCATATAGCGATTGACATTAATAAAACGGCTCCAATATGCCCAATGTTCTTCAGGTGTATCATAACGGCAAAATGCACCTGAATACATATCGTGAAAGCTGTACTTAGCCTCAAAATCTGAAAAATATTTTTCAAATCTTTCTCCGCTGTAGGTAAAGCCTGCGGCAGTTGAAAGTCCTGCACCTGCACCGATAATAATAGCATCGCATTCAGCGAGTGCGGTTTTTAAGTCATTAATTTTTGCAAAGTAATTTTCTGTAAATTTCATAGTCTTTATCCTTGAAAACATTGAATATAACATTAATCCTACTGCCCGTTTTCGCCTTGTATTCTTTAACTGTATTTATTGCAATTTCAGCTGCTTTGTCATTCGGAAAATGAAATTCTCCCGTTGAAATACAGCAAAAGGCGATGCTTTTTAAATCATATTCATCTGCAAGCCTCAAGCATTCGTTATAACAGGAAGCGAGCAAATCCTTATCATTTTGTTGAAGCGCACCGCTGATGATAGGTCCAACAGTGTGGATAACATATTTACTCGGCAGGTTATACGCAGGCGTGATTTTTGCTTTGCCTGTTGGTTCTTTATGCCCTTGTTTTTGCATAATCTCATTGCATTTTAATCTGAGCTTAACACCTGAAAAGGTGTGAATACAGTTATCAATACAAGCGTGGCAAGGGCAGAAACAACCGAGCAACTGATTGTTTGCAGCATTAACAATAGCATCCGTGTCAATCGTAGTAATATCTCCCTGCCACAAATAAACACCGTCATCAATTGGCGTTAAATCATCTAACCTTGTTATTCCTTTTTGTCTTATCTCTTCACTTAAATATTCGTTTTCGATTGATAAGTATTCATCGCTGATATTTTCAGGCATACGAACGTTGACAAGCGAACGGTAAAGGTTGAATTTTTTAGCATTATCCATTGGTATTTCAACACCGCTGTATCTTGTGTTTTCATTAAGCAGATATTTTATCAGCCAAGTTAGTCTTTCATTTTGCGTCATACTATCACCCTAAAATAAGTTGATTATCTATCCAGCTTTCCTGCCTTGCCACGTGAATCTTATCGCCCGGCTGATGTGATCCGATAAGAAAAGGAGAATTCGGATTATGTAGCTTTGAATTATGTAATACTGAATTCGGATTCGTGTTTGCATAACAATACTTACAAAGGTGCTTGCAGGTGTCGTACGCACCGATATCATTGCCGAGAAAGCAGGCACAAGCGCCACGTTGACCTTTGCGTTTCGGCATATTCAGCTTGGTGTGCAGGGCGGTTTCATAAGTACTTTTAGTCAAGCAGCCGTCACAGTCAACTCCGTAGGGCTTCAACTCATCACCCTCTGCACAGGCTTTGATTGTAATGCCATATTTTTTACCAATCTCTGCAAAGATTTTGCCTATTTCAATGCGCTCTGCCTTGTTCACTTCTCTTGCCTGTGGGAAATTATTTATCACTTTTTTGTATAAATCAATAAAGCTGATAACACAGGTATGCGTGTAGCCGCAAAGCTCCTTCGCCATTTTGTCAAAGGTTTTAAGGTGAAAATCAAGTGAATATTTTTCGGTTATGAATATGGGGTCGTATCTCCATCCTACGCTGTCAACACCTACTGCCTTAGAAAGTGTTTTAAAATCCTCGATTACCTTAGCTTTATCGGGCACATTAGGCTCAATTTCTTTTCCGTAAGGTGTAATTGTCACAAACCAATACTGACCGTATGGCTTAAGTATATCCATATGGGGAAGCATAGGCGCAGGATTTTTCGTGCAGAAAGCAATCAGGTCAACCACTTCGGGGTCAATTCTGTACTTTGTAACGGCTGACGGATTATACGGGTTACGCACCAAAACGTAACCCTCTTTGATTCTATTTAAAAACCACTTTGCATAAAAGGCTGGTATGTCTGTCCTCATTCCTGTTTGTAAAATCATTCTACTATTTTAATCCTATTTTTATTAATCGGTTTTGATTGCGGCTGTTCACCATCAATATATCCTAAAATTACAAAGCATCTTGCGATGTAATTATCAGGTATATTCCACTTATATAATAAAGCCTTTCCGTTCTCGTTGTCAAAGGTTTCTTCTGCTCTTGAAATAATGCATGATGATATGCCAAGTTCGGTTGCCTGCAAAACTATGTTTTCAGCCGCACAAAAAGCATCGGGAATGCTGAACAGAAAATTCTTCGGCGCAAAAACACATATTACAGACGGCGCATCATAAAAGCCGTTTTGAATTCTTTTATCATCAATAACGCTTGGCTGTTCCTTAGAAACATAAGAACCGAGAAGCTTGCTTCTGTCGAAGCTCTGCATATTCATAATTCCGATTTCTTTGCAAAGTTCAGTATTATGAATGCCTACCAATATCGTACCCTGCCTTCCGCCTGCATTCGGAGCACAAACGCCTGCCTCAAGTATCTTTTCGAGTGCTTCCTTCGGTATCTGCTCGTTTGTGTATTTTCTGATTGAACGTCTTGCTTTAATTATATCCATTAACTCCATTACACTATCTCCTTCCAGCATTGAGGGTCGGGTGAATAAAAACTTCCGTATGTTCCTTTTGCAACGGCGGGACAGCCTCTGCACCACGCAAGCAGCTCGCATTTTGAGCATTTTTCAAATTTATTATAATCTCTGTATTGCTCCGCTTCGCATACCCAAATATCCGCAAGTCTGTCCTCAAAAACGTTTCCGATTTTACTGTCGCTAACTCTGCGGCAGGCAAACACGTCACCACTTGGCAATATAGTTATATGGCAGTTGGCACAGTTGCATCCGCCGTAGATCATTCCCTGTTCGGCATCAGCAGGAATTTTAAATATGCCCTTTTCATATTCGTAAAGAGTCCATAGATGATCTTTTTTATTGAAATAGGTTTTGCAACCCTGCTTTTCATATTCGGTATATTTTTTATGGCAGATATCAAGCAAATCACGGTATTCCTTCGGTGTCATTCCCGTATCTTTTTCGTCACTCGTAGGGCAGTATCTCGCAAAGGCAAAAATATCTGCCTCGTGCTGGGCAACAGTATCAATTATATCGGGAATTTCTTTGATATTGACACCCGAAACAGTTGTCATAATAACAGCCTTGATTCCTGCGTTTTTAATACATTTTATTTTCTCAAGAGTAATATCAAACGAGCCTGTCTTTCTAAACCAATCATGCGTTTTTCTCATTCCGTCAATGGACAGTTGATATTTTTTGCAACCCAAAAATTTAAGCCTTTTACACACCTCGTCATTCAAATGAAACGGATTGCCTAAAATAGTAAACTTAATATTATGGCTATGTATAAGCTCAAGCAATCTCCAAAAGTCCTTATGCAAAATAGGATCACCGCCTGTTATGTAAAAATACGGCAGGCGGTCATACATTTCGCAGAAGTCAAGACAGTTATAAAAGGTGTCCTCGATTTGTTCCCAAGTCATAGATTCAAGGTGCTTGCAATTGTCCTCTGAAAATATATAGCAATGCTTACAGCGCTGATCGCAGTCGTCTGTTATATGCCATTGAAATGCAAAATATTGTTTCATAATGTTACCTCATATATATAAATCGCAACAGCGAATTGATTGTTAATTCAGGGCAGATAATCTGCCCTTTGGTGATTTATTTATCATCACCAGCGCCACACGCAGAACCGCAAGCAGCATATGCTTTCTTCTCATCAGAAGCACCGCAAGCAGAACCGCAAGCTGATGAAACAGTCTTAACAGACTTCTTTTCACCCCAAGCTGCTAAATCCTTAAGTGCCATATCTTCACCGCCTTTCGTTATTTGCTGATTAAATCATATAACGAATATATACGGATGAAAAGTACGCACTTTTTTGTGAGGTAGTTACTTTTTTGTTAGTTTTGCGGAGTATGGCACATTTAGATAAAAAATATTATTGACGAAATCTCAATGTTACACTATAATTTAACTGTAACATTCAAAAATAATGTATTGGAGATTTAGATATGAAAAATAACGACGAAATAATTGAGACTTGTCCCGTTGCTACAACGGTAAATTTAATAGGAAATAAGTGGAAACTGCTCATTATGCGCAACCTCCTTCAAAGACCTTGGAGATTTAATGAGCTTCAAAAATCACTTGACGGAATCAGTCAAAAGGTATTGACCGATTCACTTCGCGCTATGGAAAAAGACGGAATAATCATCCGTACGGTTTATGCGGAAGTACCGCCGAGAGTAGAATACTCACTCTCTGAAATCGGAGAATCTATGCGCCCCATACTTAACGCAATGCAGGATTGGGGCAACGATTATAAAATTAAAATGGAAAATTCATAAAAATATAAAAAAGCGGGCAATGGTTTAACCAATGTCCGCTTTTTAATCTATATGATTATAAATAAAGAATCCGTAAATAATCAGTCTTTTTCCTGCGAATAAAGTATAGGCAGTATTTCAGCTAGATTTCTATATTCAATGCAACAGTGCTCTGCCATTCCTTTGGCAGTTTTATCAGTTAAAATCAGTTTTCGAAGTATCGGATTCTTCAAGGTTTTTCCGAGCCAAAATCTGCTGATTAACAGAAGTCCGTTATCTGTTTTCTTAAAAATATGTGCCATTTCAGTATGATATACGAAACCTCTAATTGCACCCACATGCCCACACACGATGAGCGGAATATTGTTTTCATTCATAATGTCTCTTGAAAAGCCAAACTCCTCCGGAACGACAAAATCAATCCTTAGAGGCATTTTGATTTTCCCTATTCTTTCGATTGGAAAATGAGTATTATTTCTGAATCCGGGATAATTATCCTGAGAAAAATAATCCCGATTTTTCTTGTGATATGAAATTCCGTAATGCTCATTAGGAAACCAGACCTGATAACGCTCATCTGCTTGCGGATGCCACCAAAACCACCATTCGATTATTTCAGGCGTGATATTCGGCATAGGGCAGGTCATAGATACCAAATAACTGCCGTCATCCATTTTCGTATATCCAACTTCTGCCTGCAAATCAGAATTTAATAATATATCGTTTTTCGATTCAAAAGATGTTCCCGTTATTTTGTTTTTTCTTAATGCGTCTGATATTTCAGACGGCATTTGTGGTAAAGACTTTGCCATCAGTTCACTTATTTTCATTCGCTTTTCCTCTATTATAATTAATCAAAATTCAATCCTTGTTCCGACTGAAAGATAATCTAACTGTTCTCCCATGCCATTCTTTAAAACTTTATATGCTTTCCCGCCGGTACAGTGACAAGTGTAGAATTTTGTATTTAATTCGCGTAAGTATTTTGCAATATCTTCAATCAGTTTATCACTTTCTTATTTCTTTGAGATTGGATTAAACAAATGAAATCCGCCTAAGACGCACGCAAGTTTATCTATTCTTCCATCATTGATTTCCGTGTATTTTTCAATGATATTAACAATCCCGTTGTGTGAGCAACCCGTTATCATTATTTGTTTATTGCCATCGGTAATTACCAAATATTGCTCATGTTCAAATCTGTCGAGCACGATTTTTCCATTCTTCTTTGCAAATAATTTATCATTTGCTTTTGAATATAGTTTTCGTCCTGTAACGTTTGAAAATAATGCAAGCTCATCATCAATCACATATTCATTTGAAGTAAATATAATTTGCTGTTTATTCCGCAAAGAATTATTAATGCTTGCACTAAAAGGTACACCTGCAACTTTTGTGTAATGTCTGTCAAAAGCAGATTCTCTGATATATATTTTTGCAGTCTTGTTTACTGCCATGAACTTTGACAAGGCTCCGCCGTGATCCGAATGGCCATGCGATATAATAACTGTATCAATCGCATTAATATCTACACCCAGTTTCCGTGCATTTTCCATAAAAAGCGACGTTGGACCTACGTCAAATAAAATCTTATGATTTGAAGTCTCTATATAAGTGCAAAGCCCATGTTTGCTTTTTAGTTTTGCGGCAGATGATGTATTCTCCACCAATTGTATTATCCTAATCATTTTTTACCTCAACACTGATAATAATTACATTGTGCTATTCAGCGGTTTCACATTCAAATCTTTAAATTTTCTTTAATATTACAGTTTATTCATCTATGATCGATAAACTAATTATATCAAATGCAAAAATATATTCAATATTTAATTGGACATTTAAAAATGGCTGCGGTATTGTTGCAGAATATAAGAAATGTAATCAAGTGTAAACACTGTGGAGATGCAATCGAGTCCAAATATTTCCATGACTTTGTTACTTGCTCGTGCGGATGTTTCAGGATGGACGGTGATCATGATTATCTAAGGCGGTGCTTTATGAACTCTAAAGATATAGATTACATAGACCTTAGCGAATGTATTGAGGTAGACGAAAACAATGTTTGACTTTGGAAATTGTGGGTTAAAATTTTAAATAACCCCTATATTGAAAGTTTAATTCTAATAATAGAAAAGGGTATATTTTTCAAAAGCAGGAAACGAAAGAATCGTTTTCTGTTTTTTATTTGCCGAGAAGTATAGAGTACTATTTAAAAATCTTTTGTGAATTTTTTGAAATATGCGTCTAAAAATTGCTTTCTTACTACCTAATATGTGGAGGTATTTCTCTTGAAAATAAAAATTTTTTAAAAAAAGCGTGATATTTGATGTGTTTTGTGTCCGTATAGTGAGGGAACTTTTATTCTCAAATTTGTAAATTGTTTGTTGAACATTAAAATTCGGACTACACTTTTTTAGTTTAATTGAGCTAACAAGTGAAAGGATTTAATTTTGTTTGGCTCAAAACGATAAGAAAGTATGCAAGGTTAAGTGAGGGACAAGTTAAAAACTGTAATTAAAAATCATTGTGCAAAACGCTGAAAATAAAAAAGTTGTAACTTTGAAAGATACAAAAAACGTAAAAATATTATCAATAATTGGCATTCTAACTTTATTATTTCTAAACATATTAAGTGAAAGTGTGGTAGGAAAGTGCTTGTATACAGCGTGTTTGGTTAAAATGCCGAATAAAAATATTTTGTAACTTTCGAAGATACACGCTCATTTTGCAAAGCGATTATACTGAAAACACTTGAAATATTTTGTGGCTCAATAACAAAACAACTTTTTATTTTCCATTTTGAAATTGTTGTTTGATTAAATAATCATTAATTTTTTCCAAATAACCGTGAGATTTTCCTGTTCCCGTGGCTATAGTTGGGAGGTGCTTTGAAAAACTTTTCGTGTGATTGAAAAATAATTTCGCTCAAAATCGAGATGAAGTTCGGAAGATAAAGTAGGAGATGCTTAAAATTTTTTTAATTGTAAATGGCTCAAAAACCAATTTGAATCCGCAAGGAATAGTAGAAGGAGGTGAAGATAATTAAAAAACCAAACGGCAACTTTTTTCTTTTGCCGAATAAAATATTCGATGAAAAAATGAAACCAAGAGAGTTTATCGTGTACAGTTATCTGAAATGCTGCAGTGATAACAAACAACATAAATGCTTTCCGTCACTGAAAACCATTGCAAAGAATTGCAATATATCAACTGTAACCGCAAGCACAGCAATCAAAAGCTTAGAGGAGAACGGATACATAGATATAACTCATCGCTATGGCGAGGATAACTATTTATCTAATCTGTACACAGTATTGAAAATTTAATATCAACAATTAAAATTACCTGTCGAAACGCTGTCGCCAATATTTGCACGAATTGAGTTCAAATAGAGTAACTATCGAAATGAAGTTAAAAGACAAATTTCAGGAGGTTTGTGAGAAGGTTTTGAGTGTTTGAAAATTAAGCAGGATAAAGAGTAGCGCCAAAACTGCGCTACTCGGGCTTACATCGGACGGCAACGCCGACCGATTTTCCGCACGGTTAAGCCATTTTTTGAAATTTGCATTACTAATAAAAAGCATTAATTCTTTTATATCAAAATTACTTTTTAGACAAAAATTTTATGTCATAAGTGCGGTAAAATTTATATAAACAATGTTTAAACATGGATTGAATTCAAGGATTTTGGACATTTAGTTTTATATCAAAACTTTATATTAAACAAGGAGTTGTAAAATTATGAAAGAAAATGAAAAGAAAAGGGCGTGTTTTTATTTTTCGCCTGAAATAATCGCCCTTTGTGATAAGGATTTAGAGTTGGCTCATGTGCCGAGCAGAAACAGATTCGTTGAAGATGCAATTAAATTTTATGATTGCTATCTGCACAAAGAAAACTTAACAAAGGTGCTTACCCCTGCATTTGAATCAGTTATAGATGCAAGACTTGATTTGACAGAACACAGATTATCTTTAACGCTTTTCAAACTTGCGGTAGAAATGTCAACTTTGATGAATGTACTTGCAGGAGCATTTCAGCTTGACTCAAGTGTGGTACAAAGAGTTAAACATCGTGTTATTCAGGAAGTGAAAGAAACAAATGGCAGAATTGATTTGGAAGAAATCATCAAGTTTCAGAACGATGAAATTTAGTGGGAGATTTTCATGAGGAAAACAAAAGCAGAATTAAAAGCAATGGCTAACTATATCTCATTACAAGAAGGTCAATATCTTTTCAGTGCAACTGATATATCTAAAATACTTGGAGTGTGCAAAGATACTACGAGAGAAATATGTAATAACCTTGAGCCGGCTACTTTTGGTAGAGTCAAGCGGTATTTTATTATTGATATACTTGATTTTATGTACAATCAAAACAAGTAAAAAATAATCTCTATAAATGCTGGATATTCAAAAATCTCTGTGGTAATGTTGTCGTTACCACAGAGCAAAATTTAAATTCAAGGAGGTTGATTTATGTACGAACTATATGACAAAGACGGCAAGTTTATTTGCTACCGAATGACTAAAAGAATTAAAAACGATAGTGGTGAGTATGATGTTCTAACTGCCAGATCAAAGAAAAGCGAAAAAGAATGCAGAAAGATTATGGATGAAAAAATCCGTAATTACTACATTCAAAAAGAAAAAGAAAAGCACAAAGGTGTGTTCCCTGATATGCTGTTTAAGGACTTTGCTGACAATTGGTACGAGCTAAATGTTAAGGATGCTGATTGTAGCAAAGTCAACAAAGACAATTACAAAAACTATGTTTACACGCATATTATACCTTACTTCAAAAGTTACAAGCTGTGTGATATACATGAAGATGACTGTCAAAGATTTCTAAACCAATATGTAGGCAAGAGCAAAGCTATGGTTTCAAAACTACGGATGACCTTAAGACGAATTATGCGTAAAGCTAAAAAGCAAAAGTTAATTCCCGATAACCCTGCTGAAGATATAGTTTTACCGCAAGTTACCCAAGGTAGCAGACGTCCTATCACAGACGAGGAGCGAGCAATGATACTCGAAACTGCGAAAATACATTATGCAGGTGCGATGATTTTAACAATGCTTTACTGTGGACTCAGACCAATAGAGGTAAGGAATTTGAAATGGGCAGATATTGATTTCACAAACGATTTGCTTACAGTTACAAAATCAAAAACTGCGGCAGGCACAGGTAGGAAACTACCTGTTCCTCCACAATTAAAGACCGCATTGATTGAGCATAAGCTAAAAGGACAAAATGATGAATGGGTATTCGTAAGATACAAAAATCATAAGTTACCATTAGATGAAAATTCGTTTTATCACGCTTGGCACAACTTTTGCAGAGAGATGGACATTGCAAACGGTGCAACTGTATATCGTAATCAAGTCACCAAATCAACACTTGCGCCAGATCTTGAACCGTACTTATTAAGACATACATTCTGCACAGACTGTCAAGCTGCAGGGGTACCGCTTAATGTTGCTAAAGAGCTTATGGGACACAGTGACATTTCTGTAACCGCCAAAATCTACACGCATATGGTAGACGAGGTATTCGAACAAAACAGAAAACGGTTAGCAGAATATGCAATCTTCAAAGAACAGAAGAAAGCAAATGCATAGAACTTTTATGAGGTAGAGGTAGTTAAAAATTTAAACTACCCCTACCTTAAAATCTTAACACTAATAAAAGAAAAGGTAAAAATTAAAAATTCGTACTGGACTCGTAGGGCAAGATGTGGTATGTGTTGTGTTGCGGAAACGCATGGCTCCTTTTGTTGCGAAACGAGTTTAACACGGATAAAGGCAAGGGATGAAAATTCCTTGCCTTTATCTCTCAAAAGTCTCTCACTGTTTCGCCGCCGGTCGCTCTCGTTCGGTTTTTAAAATTGCAGATTTTAGGTCTCTGAAAATCTCACAAAAGATCTCAACAAAACACAAAAGAGAAAATTGCCCTTAAATCAACAGCAGATTGAGGGCGATTTTGGACTATTTGAGCCTATTTTGCATAGAAAAAAAGGCTTGGAAACTTTCATTTCCAAGCCTGTGGCAGAGGTATAAGGATTCGAACCTTAAATGACGGAGTCAGAGTCCGGAGTGTT